>JAKAJI010000046.1 GCA_021813825.1 Acidobacteriota bacterium
CGGACGCTAGTGCGTAGATCTAAGGACGATGTGCCGCCGCGAATTCGTTTCTCGGGTCTGGTTTAGATGGTGAGCGCGGTAGGAATCGAACCTACAACCTAGTGATTAAGAGTCACTTGCTCTGCCAATTGAGCTACGCGCCCCTGCTGTGGTGGGAACTCGCCGGCGGTTTTCACCTGCCGACCTTTCCATAATACCATTGCCACGAACCCCTTGTCGTTTCCGCTACGATAGAAGTTTTCCCACGAATGATGTTACGTTTTGAAACGGCCGGGGAATCCCACGGCGAGTGCCTGGTCGCCACCCTCACCGGGCTGCCAGCCGGAGTCCCGGTTTCGTCTGCGGCAATTGATCGCGAACTCTGGCGCCGCCAGCAGGGTTACGGCCGGGGCGGCCGCATGAAGATAGAAACCGACCACGCCCACGTCGTGTCTGGCGTCCGCTACTCGAAAACCATCGGTTCACCAATCGCTGTCCTGATCGAGAACAAGGACTGGAAAAACTGGGTTGATTCACTTCCCGTCGAAGGATCTGCCCAGGACGAACAAAAGCGGAAACCTGTCACGCGCCCGCGCCCAGGCCACGCGGACCTCGCCGGGGCCATCAAATACAACTTCCCCGATGCGCGTTACATCCTCGAACGCGCCAGCGCCCGGGAAACCACGGCTCGCGTGGCCGTCGGAGCCATCGCCAAGGGCTTTCTGGCCGAATTCGGCATTGGAGTTCTTAGCCACGTCATCCAGGTCGGCCCGGCGCAACTCGGCCGTTCCGCAAGCTGGGCTGAACTCGTCGCCCTTAGCGAGAAAGACGAAGTTCTTCTCAACTGCGTAGACCTGGAGGCCGAGCAGCGGATGAAGGAGTTCGTCGACCTGGTTTACCGCACCGGGGATACCGCCGGAGGCGTTTTCGAGGTCGTCGCCCACAACGTACCGCCGGGATTGGGTTCGCATATCACGTGGGACTCCCGGCTCGATGGCCGCCTCGCGCAGGCCATCGTTTCGATGCAGGCCGTGAAGGGCGTCGAAATCGGCTACGCCCAGGAAGGCGCCGCCTCACTTGGCTCAACTGTGCAGGACACGATCCATTACGATCGCGAGGCCCAGAGGTTTACCCGCGGAGCCAATCGTGCCGGGGGCCTCGAAGGCGGAATCACGAACGGGCAGGACATCCTCGTCCGCGGCTTCCTGAAGCCGATCTCGACGCTTCGGCGCCCGCTCGAATCGGTTGATCTTGAGACGCGCGAGCCGGCCAAGGCGGCTTACGAGCGTAGCGACGTCTGTGTGGTCCCGGCCGCCGGCGTCGTCGGGGAGGCGATGACCGCTATTGTTCTGGCCCAGGCGCTGCTGGAAAAATTCGGCGGTGATTCACTCGCAGAAACGCGCCGGAACTATTGCGCTTATCTTGATCAGGTGAAACAGTTTTGAAAGATCCACAGCCAGACAAGAAGATCTATCCGATCGTCAAACTCGGCGACCCGGTGCTGGAGACTCCGGCCGAGACTGTCACCGAGTTCGGTACGCCCGAGTTAAAGCAATTGCTCGACGACATGTTTGAATCCATGTATGCCGCTCACGGTGTGGGTCTCGCCGCTCCGCAGATCGGCATCGGCCGCCGGATTACGGTGATCGATACTTCCGTCGGCGAGGACCCGGCGAAGAAGATCATTCTTATCAACCCGGAGATCATTCACACGGAAGGCCGGCAAAGCGGCGAGGAGGGCTGCCTCAGTCTGCCGGGATTCCGGGAAACCGTCACACGCCCGAATCGTGTCACCGTTCGCGCCCAGAACTTCGAAGGCGAGTTCTTCGAGATGACGGGGGAAGAGCTTCTGGCCCGTGCATTCCTTCACGAAGTCGATCACCTCAACGGCCGCCTCTACATCAGCCACGTCAGTGCGCTGAAACGCGACCTCATCCGCCGCAAGGTGCGCAAGCTTCAGAAGGCCGGCGAATGGTAAACCTGCCGCGCCAATGAATCTCGTCTTTCTTGGCACGCCCGAGTTTGCCGTGCCCTCGCTCGAAGCCCTTGTCTCCCATGGCCACTCCGTTCTCGCTGTCTACACCCAACCCGACCGCGCAAAGGGACGTGGCGGAAAGACCACCATGTCCCCCGTGAAGTCTGCCGCGACCCGCCTCGGACTTCCTGTTCATCAACCCGAAAGAATTCGCCGTCCGGAGGTCGTCGCCGAACTTGCGGGGCTCAATGCGGAGGCGATGGTCGTGGTCGGCTACGGGCAGATCATTCCTCGTTCCATCCTCGATCTCCCGCCGCGCGGCATCGTCAACGTCCACGCGTCACTGCTCCCGAAATACCGCGGCGCAGCGCCGATCCAGTGGGCGATCGCCAACGGCGAAACGGTTACCGGTGTGACCACGATGCTCATCGACGAGGGCCTCGACACAGGTGCGATTCTGCTCAAAGCCGAAATGCCGATCGGGGAATCGGAAACCGCGGCGGAACTCAGCCCCCGTCTCGCCGCTCTTGGGGCGGATCTGCTGATTGAAACGCTCCGCCGCATCGAGTCAGGTACCGTAATTGCCGAACCGCAAGACGCGACGCAGGCTACCTACGCGCCGATCCTCAGGAAAGAGGACGGACTCATCGACTGGTCACTTACCGCCACCCAGATTTTCAACCGCATCCGCGGCTTTCAGCCGTGGCCTGGCGCTTACACATTCTTTCGCGGCCAGCGCTTTCATATCTGGAAAGGCCGCCCCTCGTCACAACCCGCCCGGCAGGCTCACTTGGTCTGGACCGGTCACCGTCTGCTGGCCGGTTGTGGCGACAGCACGTCGCTCGAACTCGAAGAAGTCCAACTCGAAGGCCGCAAGCGGATGCCCGGCGCCGCTTTCGCCAACGGCCATCGTCTGTCAGAAAATGAGATGCTTGGGAGTTGATCGCTTGACACTGCCGCAAGGGTATCGCTACTCGGCGTTGTACGCCGGAATCCGCAAAACGTCCGCTCCGGACCTGGGTCTCATCGTGTCCGACTCGCCGGCATCGGCGGCAGGCGTGTTCACGCGGAACCTGGCGCAAGCCGCCCCGGTGAAATTGGCCCGCATGCATCTCGAACGCTCCCACGGTACCGCGCGCGCCATTCTTGTTAATGCGGGCAACGCCAACTGCGCAACGCGGACCGGCGATGCCACCGTGCGGGCATCGGTAAGGGCTGTCGCTCAGGCGCTCGGTGTACCCGCCACACGCGTGCTACCGGCCTCCACCGGGGTGATCGGCGTAGAACTTGACGCCTCGCTGATCACGAATCATGTCCCTGCGCTGGTTAAGTCTCTCTCGTCCGATCGGTTCGAAGAAGTCGCCCGTGCCATGATGACCACGGACACGGTCATGAAAATCGCGACCGGGAACGCTGAGCTTGCTGCCGGGCCCGTCGCAGTCGCCGGCATGACAAAAGGATCTGGCATGATCCACCCCAACATGGCGACGACGCTCTGCTTCGTGCTCACCGATGCCGTGCTCTCGCCCGCGGACGCACAAGCTATGCTGCGGGAGGGCATCGAAACCAGTTTTAATCGCCTCTCTGTGGATGGCGACACCTCCACGAACGATACGGCCCTGTTACTTGCGAACGGTGCATCCGGCGCCGCGCCCACTCGTTCCGAGCGTCGTATCATCGCGGATAGGGTGCGTGCTGTCCTCGAGTCTCTGGCCGCGCAGATCGCCCGCGACGGCGAGGGCGCCCGCAAGCGGATCGTCATTCACATCTCCGGTGCGCGCTCAAACAGCGACGCCGTCCGTATCGCGCGCGCCATCGCCAATTCACCGCTCGTCAAGACTGCTATCGCGGGTTCCGATCCCAACTGGGGACGGATTCTTTCGGCCGCCGGTGCTAGCGGCGCGACCTTCGAACCGGGGAAGGTCAACATCGATCTGCAGGGCGTAGCGGTTTGCCGCGCCGGTGTCGCGGCGCCCTTTGCAGAACGCGATGTAAAGCGCCTCCTGGACAAACCGGAATGTGAGATCCGCTTCGTCATCAGCGGGACCGGCGCGGGCCAAGCCCGTTTCTGGACCTGCGACCTCACGGAGAAGTACATCGAAATCAATGCGAGCTATCGGACGTAGACAATTCGTTATCGCCGTCCTGGCTTCTTTCGCATCTGCGCACGCTGCCGCGCACGATCAGGTGGTAGACCTATTCGCCGCCATGAGCGCTGCTCTCAGCGCACTCAACCCCGACGGGTTTCTCGTACGTATCGATAAGGATTCCCCGGACCGCGACCACCTTGCTAACTCCATCCCCGCGCTACTGTCCCAGGGAGACGTCTCTTCGTCAATTGAATTCGTGAGCGACGAGGGCGACGACGCAAAACGCACGGTGAGGCTTGACTGGTATTTGGAAATCAAGGCCGCAGCGCCCGTTGGTCCGCTCATCCAACGCCGCAAAATCGTAACCTGCCAGATTGAAAAGAAAAACAACAGATGGCTGGTGGAGACGATGTCTCCGTTGTCGCTATTCGACCCAATCTCATTCACATGAAACCTTCCTTACTTGCACTCTGCCTGGCGCTGCCCGCTTGCGCCGCGCCCACTCTCATGCCGCTGCCCGCCAAGACGACTCCGGGCACCGGCCGTTTGGCCATCACGCAAAACTTCCGCGTCGCGCTCTCTGGCCCCAGCGATGAGCCGCGTGTCCACGCCTCCGCTCTTCGCCTGGTCAGCCGCCTCGCCGCACAGACCGGCATGCCTCTCAATCCTGCCCTCGAACCTGACGCCGCGAAGGCCACTCTCGTCATCGCGTGGTCGAGCGACGGTCTCCCGGTTCAGGCCCTTGGCGAGGATGAAAGCTACCACCTCACCGTGGACTCGAATCAGGCCCGCATTCAAGCGCCCAACGCGCTTGGGGCGCTTCGCGGCATGGAAACCTTTCTCCAACTTGTCGAAGTCGATGCTCAGGGTTTTGCCATCTCCGGTGTGACCGTTGACGATGCGCCCCGCTTCCCCTGGCGCGGCCTGATGCTCGACTGTTCGCGCCATTTCATGCCGCTTGACGTGGTCCTTCGTAACCTCGATGGCATGGCCGCCCTGAAGCTCAATGTCTTCCACTGGCATCTGTCGGACGACCAGGGCTTCCGGGTCGAAAGTAAGCACTTCCCGCGCCTCCAGCAGATGGGTTCCGATGGCCTCTACTACACTCAGGATCAGATACGTCAGGTCGTTGCCTACGCCCGCGAGCGTGGTATCCGGGTCATCCCTGAGTTCGATATGCCGGGCCATTCGCTCTCCTGGCTTGTCGGCTATCCGGAACTTGCTACCAGCCCGGGGCCATTCGAAATCGGCCGCCATTGGGGCGGCTTCGAAGCGCTTATGAATCCCGCCAGCGAGGACACGTACCGCTTCCTCGACTCGTTCCTGAGTGAAATGGCCGGCCTCTTCCCCGACGAGTACTTTCATATCGGCGGTGACGAAGTCAACGACAAGGAGTGGCGCAACAATCCCGCCATACAGTCCTTCATCCAGACTCACGCTCTCGATGGTTCCCGCGGCCTTCAGGCTTACTTCAACAAGCGGATTCAGGTCATCCTGGCCAAGTACGGCAAGCACATGGAAGGCTGGGATGAGATCCTCAACCCCGATCTACCGCGCAACATCGTCATCCAAAGCTGGCGCGGTCAGAAATCCCTCGCTCAGGCGAGCCGCCTCGGCTTCCAGGGGATTCTGTCGAGCGGTTACTACCTTGACCTTATGCAAACCGCTGCCCGCCACTATCAGGTCGATCCTCTCACCGGCGAAACCGCCGACCTGACCGACGCGGAGAAGGCCCGAATTTTGGGTGGTGAGGCGGCCATGTGGACCGAATACGTCTCACCGGAAACCGTCGATAGCAGGATCTGGCCCCGCCTGGCGGCTATCGCGGAACGGTTGTGGTCCCCGGCCAATATTACTGACGTCGCCGACATGTACCGCCGTCTCGCTGTGATGAGCTATCGTCTGGAGGCGTTTGGTCTCCAGCACAACGGCAATTACGCCGAGATGCTGCGGCGCATCGCCGGCCCGGCGCCTGTAGCGCCGTTGCGTGTCCTGGCTGACGCAACTGAGCCAGGAAAGGGCTACCTCCGCGACTCCCATCACTACCTTCAGCAGACGCCGCTCAACCGTCTCGTCGATGCCGAGCGCCCCGAAAGCGACGAAGCCCGTCACTTTGCCAATCTCGTCGACAAGATTGTCGCCAAGCCCGATCCTGCCGACATTGCTGAAGCACGTCACATGCTCGAAGCCTGGAAAGCAAACGACGAGGCCGTTCAGCCTGTTTTTGCCGCTTCGTTCCTGGCAAGTGAGAACGCTCCGCTCAGCCACGAGTTAGCCGCGGTGTCCGCCACCGGTCTTGAGGCTCTGCACGCGATTGAGGCGCACCGGGTCCGCCCGAAGTCGTGGATCGAATCCAATCAAAACGAACTTGAAAAAATGCGTAAGGGCCGCGCGGAGATCATCGTGCCGATTATTCCGGCGGTCGAACAACTCATCACCGCCTCGGGTGAACGTCCCGGCGCCAAGGAAAACGAGCGCCCCTCGAAAAAGAAACGTAAGAAATCCTGAGGCTCGCTTACCCCTTCACAACCGTCTCGAGCTGCTGGTAATTGCTTGGTGTGACGAGCTGAAACCGCAGTTCGAGACGCGTGAAGTTCCGTAGTTCGCCGGTCACCTCCTCGGTGGGGATTTCCGTGCTCGCCAGGAAGATCGCTCCTCCATCGATCCGGTAGGGCAGCACCTTCCGGCGCGACGTCAGATGCCGCGGGAGGGCGCGCACCGCATTGCGCCTCACCTGGTCCGGCTCGACATAGCCGGAAGGCAGCCCTTGCTGGAGGCTGAGCGCATCGTACAAGTCGGTTTCGCTGATGCAGCCCAGTAGCATGAGATGCTCGCCGATGCGGATTCCCTCGGGCTGGGTCGCCAGCGCCTGTTGGAGCTGCTCTTCGGTAATCCAGCCCGAGGTGACCAGGATTTCGCCGAGCTTGCGCTTGTGCTCGCGAAGGGCCGCCAGCGACGGATAGGCGTGTTCCGTTTTAATCCACCGCAGCGGCCGGCCCATTGCCCGCGCAAGCGTGTACCGCACGACAGCCGAAAGCGCAGCAAAGCTATTGATTACATTTGACACAGGCACCCGCAGTGGCACGCCCAGCGCCATCCGCCAGCCGTACAACCGTCCGACGCACGCCATCCGGAAACCGGTTTGTATCACCGGTAGCACCAGTGTCAACCCGAAGATTCGATAGTGCGGCGCACGCAGAGCGAGCCCCCAAGCGACCCCGTGCGCTTGGGCGAAAATCCAAGTCAGGATGCCATAGATCAGAATGAGGTTCGTCGCCAGGCTCGCCGGGTTGCCGATCAGCCCCTTGCGATCCCGCCAGAACCAATAGGCATTGCGTAGTCCCCCGTGCCAACCATTCTTTTCCCATGACTGGAGCGAGATGCCGGTGATCCAACGTGTCCGTTGGCGGATGGCCCCGCGCATCGTCCGCGGGAAATACTCTCGTGTCGCCACCAGTGTGCCGCGCTCGCGCCGGAGCGGCACGAAATGCTGCTGGTAGCCGAGGAGGTGAATCCGCAGTCCATTCTCGTAGTCCTCGGTCAAGCACGAGGGCTCGAAGATCCGGTTTTGCGACGTGACCGCAAGCCGTTCGAGCGCGTCGCGGCGGAAGCCGGTTCCCACTCCATTCGACGGAACGAACCCACCCAGCATCTCCCTTGCGCGCATGTCTTTGATCTGATACTCAGAGAACTCGTCGATGTACACTCCGTGCACGAAATCGCTCAACGGCGTCGATAGGGGAAGTACCGGCACCTGCACCATGGCATACCGCTCACACTCGCGATTCACGATTCGCAGCGCCTCGGGATGGATCAGATCCTCGGCGTCGTGCGTCATCACCACGTCGAAGTGCGCGCCCCACTCCTCCTCGTAGAGCAGCATGTGCTGGTAAATCCAGTTCAGGCAGTCCGCCTTCGACGTCGGCCCGTGATGCGGGCACACGGCGATATGCACCTTCGCGTGGCGGGCCTCGGCTCGCCGCATCTCCGACATCGTCAGGTCGTCATTTGGGTAAACGCCGACGAAGAAGTCGAAATTCGAGTACCGGATCGCGTGGATGTTGTGATCGAGCATCCCGCCGATCACCGAATGTTCATGCCATAGCGGCACGAAAATCGCGATCCGCTTTTCCGCCATTTCTGGCTCCGGTCCCCGCAGCGCTGTCCTCCGCCGCCGCCAGAGCGAGAATAACCACATTCCCAGCAGCAGGAGGTCGTCACACCCGCTGACGAGGATGATCGCGGCAAGCGGCCCAAAACATGCCGCGACGAAGGAATCCACGCTGGGCAGCCAGGATGTAGGAGGTGGCATCGGTTTGCGCCGCCTAGTTCTGGCGCCGCTACCCCATTTAGTGGCTGCCTGTCCGAATTTGTCGCCCACGATCTCGGAGGGGACTATATGAGGTCAAAGTTCAACAAAACGTGCGAGTTCCCTGTCCTTCCGGACACGGTTGATCGGGAAGACATGGCTGTGCATGCACACATACACGCCTGCCGGCAGAATCTGCGCTGCCAGCAGACTTTCAGTCAGATTCTGGAGCCCGTCGCTGCGCTCGAACCCCAAAGGCGTCATCGCCCCGGTCATCACGATCGGAACGTCCAGAGTTTCGAGGTTTTTTTTCAAATAGAGGCCCGTTTCGACCATCGTGTCCGTGCCGTGTGTGATCACGATCGGCGCGTGGCGCGGCAACTTCGCTCGAACGGCTGCGAGAATGAGCATCCGGTCGGCTTCGGTTAACTCGAGACTGTCTTTGTTCATGAGCCGGATGGTTTCGATATCGAGATCCGGCAGGCGTAAAAGGCTCAGGTAACGATCGATCTTGCCATCCAGGTTGCGCACCTGACCGTCCGGCTCGGAGTACACTTTTTCAATCGTCCCCCCAGTGCAGATGACGACGACCGGACGCCGTGTTGGTTCCACGCTTTGGCTTAATGCAGCTTCCGAATCGCCACGGAACGGAAGAAGACGATATCGTTATCGCTATGGTTCTGCAGCCCGAACCATCCCTCGTTCGGCCGGGGCCCACGAATCGGCTCGAAACTCAGCTTTTGCGGCGGGACCGGCTGTCCTTCGGTATAGTCGGTCACCTTCACACCATTCACGACCACAATTGTCCGCGGACCGTCCAGCGTGATCTCCATCGTATTCCACTGCGGTCCCGGTTTACCCGGAAACGCCAACGGCTTGGTGAGCGAGTATAGCGTCCCGGTAACGTGGTACTCGTCCTCTTTGCTCGTCTCCGGGTGGTTGTCGATCTGCACTTCGTAGCCGTAATTCACCGGCATCCAGGCCTCACGCGGCTCGATCGGAATGCGGATATAGACGCCTGAGTTGTCGTTGAAATCGCGCATCTTGTACTCCACTTTCAGGACACAGTTGCCGATTTTGCCGCCCGTCCAGTACAGCAAGCCCATCCCGCCGTGCGTACGGATCAATCCGTCCTCGACAGTCATGCCTCCGGGGCCGACATGCTTCCAGCCGTTCAGATCTTTTCCATCGAAAAGTTGGCGCCATTCCGGTCCGGCGGCAAACGTCGGCGCGCTCAACAACAGCGCACTCAACAACAAGATGTGGGTTCGCATACGCCTAATAGTACCTCGATTGGACTTTCCGTCAGGCGTCGTCCAGGCCCAACAATCGCCGGGCCACCGAGACGACAGTCTCCGGCTCAAACGGCTTCGCGATCGTCTCGTCGGCGCCAAGCATCTGCGCCGCTCTCAGTCCCGTGCCTATGAATTTTCCGGACATGGCCAAAATGCGGATTTGGGGAAATTCCCGGCGCAACGCCTGGATCGTCTCTAACCCTTCCCGCTCGGGCATCACTAAGTCGGTAATCACCAACCGGATATTGTCCTTCCGGCACATCTCGGGAACCTTCTCGCCGTTCGGCGCCGTCAACACGCGGAACCCCGCCTGCTGAAGCGCCTCCGAAAGTAAGCCCCGGATACCCTCCTCATCGTCCACCACCAATACACCGATCGGTGCCTCCTCACTGAGTGCCATCCGTCTCCTCCGTGTTGCATCATGCGAGACGAAGGGCCCGGGAACGATGTCGGCGCCCCTCGTGGCTAACTACCGTGAGTATACGGCATCCCTTGGTCTCTGGGATTTCAACGACGGACGGCAGAGCCACAGCACCTTCTCGATCGCCTCGCTTCGCTGGCCTACCGTGAGTTACTCGCGACGTCTCATCCAACGACGGCCCTCCAGGCGTGGGGATAACTCGACACACGTACGCTCGTCTGAGTTCGAGGAACACGGGTTCGAGGCGGCTTGCTCTCAAGTGCTCTGCGGAGTGGAGTTGCGTGCCGGTTGCGCTCGCATGAGCCGCTGCGGAAACCGGCTCCGGAACTTAGCCACTTTCGGTGCCACAACGTACGCACAGTAGGGCTGTTCCGGGTGACTTTGGAAGTAGTTCTGGTGGTAGCCCTCGGCAGCATAAAACTCGCTTGCCAAGGCGACTTCCGTCACGATCTTTGAGGAAAACACTTGCTCGCGTTCCAACCGCTGCACCATCGCGGTTGCCGCTTCCCGTTGCGCTTCGGTATGGCAAAAAATCGCCGAGCGATATTGCGTCCCAATGTCGTTGCCTTGGCGGTTCTTTGTGGTTGGGTCGTGGATACTGAAGAAAACCTCGAGCAACTCTTCGTAGCTCAATCGGGCCGGGTCATACTGAACTTGAACGACCTCGGCATGGCCGGTCTTCCCTGTGCACACCTGCTCGTAGGACGGCCGCACAACAGTTCCACCCATGTACCCGCTGACGACCGAAACCACTCCTTCCAGTTCCTGATACACCGCTTCCAGGCACCAGAAGCAACCACCGGCGAACGTCGCCGTTTCGGTTTCCGCCACGTCGCTAGCCCTGATTGTCTCGATATTCCTCGAGCCACGCCATCTGGATCGCCTCGAGGATTCCCTCAGTTGACTTCAGCGGATCATCGGCGAATCCGTCCAAGCCGATGATCCATTTGTGCAAATCGGTGTAGCGGATGTGCGTCGGGTCGGTGTCGGGGAACTTCTCATAGAGGCTCAACGCGATGTCGTCCACGCGGTCCCAGGTAAGCTTTGCCATGGTTTCAGATCTTGGTCCCCTTCAGTGCGGCTCCCACGGCCGTGTTCATCATCCGCTCGGCGAGCGTCCGTGTAGCCTCGTTCAGCGCATCGATCTTCTCACGAATCAAATTGTGATCGACGGAGTGATAGACCACCAGGAGTTCGTTCACTGCCCGGTCCGCCGCGGCCCGCTCCGCATCGCTCAGTTCGTACCAGGCGTCGTTATGCTTCGCTTTCTCCACCGCGCGCAGAATGTTGTCGGCCTCCACCTGCGCCTCACGCACTTGCCTCGCCTCGATGTCTTCTTCGGCGTGTTCGTAGGATTCGAGAATCATCCTCTCGACCTGTTCGTCAGTGAGGCCGTAAGAAGGCTTCACCTCGACGCTCGTTTCCCTCCCCGTGCGCTGGTCCCGCGCTGTCACATTGAGAATTCCATTGGCGTCGATCAGGAAACGCACTTCAATCCGCGCCAATCCTGCCGGCATCGGCTCAATGTCCTTGAGGTCGAACCGCGCCAGACTGCGGCAGTCCTTCACAAGTTCCCGCTCGCCTTGCACGACGTGAATCAAGACATTTCGCTGTCCGTCAACGGCCGTTGTAAACGCTTCGGTTGCGCTCGCCGGAATCGTCGAATTGCGGTGAATAAGCTTGGACACCACTCCGCCCATCGTCTCGATGCCGAGCGACAACGGCGTGACGTCCAAAAGGAGTTTGTCATCGATAGCGCCTGACAGGATTCCTGCCTGTACGGCGGCGCCCAGCGCTACGACCTCGTCCGGATTCAGATCCGTATGCGGCTGTGCGCGGAACAGGGCTGCTACCGCCGACCGCACCATCGGAATTCTTGTTGATCCACCGACAAGTACGACTTCATCGATCTGCTCAGCGGTTAGACCGGCATCTTTCATGCAGTCCCGGCAGGGACCCAGAGTGCGGTCGACCACTGGGGCGACCAGCTTCTCAAACAACGACCGGTCCAGCATCCGCTGATACTTCTTGCCTTTGTATTCGAGGTCGATTGTGGCCTCAGGAACGAAGGAGAGTTTTTCCTTTGCGGCAATCACGGCCCGCCGGAGCCGCTGTACACCCTCTTTATCCCCGCGCAGCGATTCGCTCCACTCGCTTTGGATGTCTTCCAGTGCGATTTCAATGAGCAGATTGTCAATGTCGTCTCCGCCCAGATGCGTATCGCCATTGGTCGCCAGAACCTCAAAAATCCCGTCGTGGAGCTTCAAGATCGAGATATCGAAGGTCCCGCCGCCCAGATCATACACGGCGACGATGCCTTCTTTGCGCTTGTCCAGACCGTAGGCCAGCGCCGCCGCCGTAGGCTCGTTGACGAGGCGCAGCACTTCGAGCCCTGCAATACGCCCGGCGTCCTTCGTCGCCTGCCGCTGCGCGTCGTTGAAGTAAGCCGGGACGGTAATGACCGCTTTGGTCACGGGCTCGCCGAGGAACGCCTCGGCATTCTTCTTGAGCTGCACCAGGACGTAGGCGGAA
This sequence comes from Acidobacteriota bacterium, assembly GCA_021813825.1. Taxonomy (GTDB): domain Bacteria; phylum Acidobacteriota; class Terriglobia; order Bryobacterales; family Bryobacteraceae; genus JAJYKC01. The sequence goes on from JAKAJI010000046.1 coordinate 12,602, forward strand.
ACTTCCGGCGGCGTCAGCCGCTTATCGCCCAACTGCAGACGGAGCACCTGCTCGCTACCCTCGGCAACAGGAAATGGAAACCGTTTGCGCTCTTCTTGGATGTCGGCCAGCCCGCGCCCCATCAGCCGCTTTACACTGTAGACGGTCCGCTCGGGGTGCGTCAGAAGCAACTCTCGCGCCGTGTTTCCCGCTACGACCTCGCCCGTCTCCCTGACAGACACGATGCTCGGCACCAGGTTCAATCCGTCGTCACCCGGGATGATCTTCGGTCCGGTGAGGTCGTAAAAGGCCCCCAGGCTGTTGGTGGTCCCGAGGTCGATCCCGATCACGGGGTCCCGCTTGCCAAAATCGATTTGAAAGGTTCCCATCTGGTTTTCAGGCAGCCGGCGCCAGTTCCTTGTCTACTTCCTGAATGAGGTTCTGAATGTATTTGCGGCGATTCAGCAGCCCCCGGAGTTCAGCCAGGGTTTCCCGAGCCGGCATCGCGTCCCAAGCTGCAAACAGCTTGCCCATCTCCAGGTCCACCTCCTCGAGCATGCGTTCGAAGTTCGAGCGCGCGGCCTCGAGTGGCTCTTTCGCCGTCTCGTCGCCACCTCGGAGCTCCTCGAGCGCCATGTTTAACTCGAATACTTCTTCAAGCAGTTCGGGGGGCACGTCCCTGCTTCGCTGCTCGCCGACATCGAAGCCTTCCTCGGAAAGCACGTACTGCGCGCGCTTCACCGGGTCGCGCAAGGTCCTGTAAGCGTCGTTGAGCTGCGACGACATGTCCAGCGCCTGTTGCCGCTCGGCCTCGCTCTTCCGGGCGAACTTGTCGGGATGCCACTCGCGGCTTCGTTCGTAAAAGCGTTGTTGGAGTTCTGCCACATCGAGGGACAGCTTCCGCTCGATGCCCAGCAGTTCGTAGTATCCGTTCACGCTGAAAATGAAGTTCCGCAGCCACAACTTTTCTTGGCGTGCGGGTTGTCGAAGGCAAAGCCGGAGTGCATCAGCGAGTCCTTCCAGTCGAGCGTCATTCCGTCCAGATACAGAAAGCTCTTAGGATCCACAAACACCTTGACATCCTCGAACTCGAACACCTTGTCTGTCGGCCGTGGCTTTGGCTCGAACTTGAACAGGTAGCTCAACCCCGAGCATCCCCCGCCCAACACGCCCAGCCGCAGCCCACCCTGGACGTGCTCGCGCGCGAACGCCTCCCGGATCTTCGCTGTTGCTTTGGGCGTAACCGTAATCATCTCCAACCTTGCCCCTTACTGCGCAGCTACCGAGTCGCTCTTCGTGCCGGCTTTCTTCTTGTAGTCCGCGATTGCTGCCTTGATCGCATCCTCAGCCAGCACGGAACAGTGAATCTTCACGGGTGGCAGGCTCAGCTCATTCACAATGTCCGTGTTCTTGATGGCCAGCGCCTCGTCGACGGACTTTCCGTGCAGCCACTCCGTGGCAAGCGACGAGCTCGCGATCGCCGACCCACAGCCGAACGTCTTGAACTTCGCTTCCTCGATGATGCCCGTCTCCGGGTTCACCCTCACCTGCAGCTTCATCACGTCGCCGCACTCGGGCGCGCCGACCATTCCCGTGCCGACGTTCGGGTCGTTCTTATCCAGAGAACCGACATTGCGCGGGTGGTTGTAATGATCGAGAACTTTGTTCGAATATGCCATTTCTTCTCCTCGTCTTCGTTTTTAGTGCGCGGTCCAGGCCACCTTCGTCAGGTCGATCCCTTCCTTAGCCATCTCGTAAAGCGGTGAAAGCTCACGCAGCTTCTTCACCACGTCGACCACCTTGTCTCCTACGTAATCCACTTCCTCTTCCGTGTTGAACCTTCCGAGGCCGAACCGGATCGAGGAATGCGCCAGGTCGTCGCCGGCCCCGAGCGCCTTTAGAACATAACTGGGCTCTAATGTTGCCGACGTGCAAGCCGAGCCGCTCGATACCGCCACGTCGTTGATCCCCATCAGCAATGACTCGCCTTCCACATAGGCGAAGCTGATGTTCAGGTTGTGCGGAAGCCGGCTCTCCATGGTGCCATTGATATAGACCTGGTCCAGTTCGCTCTCAAGCTTGGCCCGCAGCTTGTCCCGCAGCGCTCTCAGCCGCGCGCTCTCTTCCGGCATCTCGCGACGCGCGATCTCACAAGCTTCACCGAACCCTGCAATGCCCGGCACATTCAACGTTCCGGAGCGCATCCCGCGCTCGTGCCCGCCTCCATCCATCTGGGCGGCTAGTTGTACGCGCGGGCTCTTGCGCCGCACATAGAGCGCCCCCACGCCTTTCGGCCCGTACAGCTTGTGCGCGGTGAGGGACATGATGTCGATGTTGTCCTTCAAAACGTTCACGGGCACCTTGCCCACCGCCTGCACCGCGTCGCTGTGGAACAAGACACCACGTTCGTGGGCGATCTTTCCGATCTCTGTGACGGGCTGAATTACGCCGATCTCGTTATTTGCATACATCACGCTGATCAGGATTGTCTTGTCCGTAATCGCATCGCGCAGCATGTCCAGATCCACTAGGCCGTCCTGCTTCACTGGTAGGTAGGTGACGCGGATCCCGTGTTTTTCCAGATGTTTACAGGTATCGAGGATTGCCTTGTGCTCGGTAGCCACCGTGATGATGTGATTGCCCTTTTCGGCATACATCTCGGCGGCGCCCTTTAGCGCCAGGTTGTTGGACTCGGTCGCCCCGCTCGTAAAAACAATCTCCTTGGCGGCGGCGCCGATCAATTCGGCGATTTGCTTTCGCGCCTTCTCGACCGCTTCCTCGGCTTCCCACCCGAAGGAGTGGTTCCGGCTTGCTGCGTTGCCAAAATGCTCAGTGAAGTACGGTTTCATCACCTCGAAGACGCGCGGATCGACCGGCGTCGTCGCGTGGTTGTCCATGTAAATCGGCAGCTTCATAATCCCGTTGTTCCCTGGTGTTGCGTCCCTGCCACGGCGATTCCGCCAGGCAGTTCCAGCCCATATAGGCGCGGCACTTCTTCGTCGCGCGCCATCACATCCATAGTGATGCTCGCCAAAAGCTGGAGGATCCCCTCATGTACCTTCCGCAGCGGCTCTCGAACAATGCACCGCTCCGTGTGGCTGCACTCACCATGTTCGGTGAAGCAGGCGGTCAGAATGATCGGTCCATCAATCTCGCGAATCACTTCAAGCGCGTTAACCGTCTCGGCCGGCCGCGCCAACCGATATCCGCCATTCGTACCCTGCTCGCTAGCCAGCAGTCCGGCCCGAACCAGCTTTTGCAGGATCTTGGAGAGAAGCGGCAGCGGAATCCCATAGCACTCCGCAATCTCTTTCGCGCTAGCCGCACCGTCCCCTTCGCCCTGAGCAGCCCGCACCGCCAGGTGCTTGATGGCAATCAGGCCGTAGTCGGCTTTCTTGGTCAGCTTGAGCATGATCTCAGACTTAATCGGTCTGGATTCATTATCGCTATTCCTCTCCGCCCAGTCAACCGCATCGGGAGCCACTCAGCCCACCCCCGCCCTCCCGGTGCCTCCGACGCGGTTTTCTTGCTCGCGGCCGATTTGCTGTTCAACGATTTACTGCCGCATTTTCAAAATGATGGCGCGAATTTACGGCGGCAGTTTATGATAGAGTCTGCTGTGGGCAAGATTCGCCGCGTATGATCCGCCTGTTTCGTGTGTTTATTCCGGCCAGTGTGCTCGGCTTGCTGCTGTCGGAAGCGATCCTCATCTTCTTTTGCTACGCTCTCGCGGCCTTCCTCACGCCGGGTATCGTCCCTGAAATTTTCTTCCTTGACGAGAACGGCCTGCTTCGCATTGGAGTCGTGGCCGCCTGCATCATTTTGGGCATCTACTTCCACGATTTGTATTGGAAGTTTCGGATCCAGAGCAAAATTTTGTTGGTTCAGCAGATCTGTCTGGTTCTTGGGATCGCCTTCCTGGTTCAGGCGACCCTTACCTACGGCCACCTGACTTCGATCACGCTTCCCAAATGGATCATGATCTTCGGCAGTTCGCTCATGTTGATTCTGCTGCCCTCATGGCGCGTTCTCTATGAGGTGCTTGTACTGCGAGCCATTCGCCGCAGCCGCCTGCTTTTTCTCGGCTGGTCCCCGCTGGCGTCCGACATCGTTGATCGCCTTGCCGAACGCCCCGAGATGGGCTTGCAGGTCGTTGGCTATCTTGCCGAGGACGCGGCAGGGATGGATTCCGCCTCCGTGCCTCTCCTGGGCGAGATGAGCGATATCCGTCGTCTGATCCCCGAGATCAAACCCGACCGTATCGTGGTCGGCATGCCGGAGCGCCGCGGGGTCATGCCGGTCCACGAGTTGCTTGAACTGCGCTTTTCGGGCATCATCATCGAGGAAGCGCAGACGCTGTTCGAAAACGCCTTCGGCCGCGTACCTACGAAAAGCCTTCGACCGTCCCAGCTTATCTTCACCGCCGAACTCGGTCCCCGGCCCAGCCGTGTCGCTTTCCAGTCGCTATATAACTTCTTCATCGCGCTGGCCGGCGTTCTGATCACTTTCCCGTTCATGTTGCTTACGGCTCTCGCCGTCCGCCTGACATCTGCTGGTCCAATCCTATTCCGGCAAACCCGCGTCGGCCGGGCTGGGCGGGACTTCACTCTGTACAAGTTTCGGTCCATGTATCGCGATGCCGAGGCGCGTACCGGCGCCGTCTGGGCCACGCGCGACGATCCCCGGATTACTCTCGTCGGCCGCTGGATCCGCAAGCTTCGTCTCGATGAACTGCCACAACTGTTCAACGTGCTCCGCGGGGAAATGTCGATCGTGGGGCCGCGCCCGGAGCGACCTGAGTTCGTCGAAGTGCTGACCGAGCAGATCCCCTACTACCGCCAGCGCCTCTGTGTGAAGCCCGGCATCACCGGTTGGGCCCAGATCAACCACAAGTATGGCGACACTCTCGAAGACACTATCGTCAAGCTCGAGTATGATCTCTACTACATCAAGAACCTCACCTTCTCGCTTGATCTTTACATCATGTTCCAAACCATGAAGGTGATGCTTCTATTCCGAGGCGCCCAGTAGCGTCCTCTGGGCATCGCCGCTTGGCCGCGTCGGAGAGCCCTTTACAAGTCACACATTTCAAGCATGTTGTTTCTTTATGGACCGCTCCTGGTTCGGGCGCGGGCCATCCTGCGTTTACCAGTTGCGCACGAATCCTTCCTCACGCCGGGCGTCTTGGTGCGTCTACAATAGTGATTTCATGTCACAACTGCTGGAAGGCCAGACTGCCCTGATCCTCGGCCTGGCGAATAAGTGGAGTCTTGCCTATGCGATAGCTCAAGCCTACCGCCGTGAGGGCGCGCAACTTCTGCTTACGTATCAGGGAGAACGGCAGCGTCAAACGGTTGAAGACCTCGCAGCGGAACTGGGAGCCGCGGCCACATTTGCCTGCGACGTGACGCAGGATGGGGATGTGGATCGGCTCGCCGAGGCGGTCCGCAAGGCCGCGCCTTCGCTGAACACAGTTGTGCATTCGATCGCCTTCGCCAATCGCGAGGATCTGGCCCGGCCTTTCGTTGAGACATCGAGAGCCGGATACCTGCTGGCGCAGGATGTTAGCGCGTACTCACTGGTGGCGGTGGCGCGTGCGTGCGCGCCGCTGATGTCGGGTGGCGGCTCGATTCTCACGTTAAGTTACCTGGGGGCGGTCCGGGTCGTTGAGAACTATAATGTCATGGGTGTGGCGAAGGCTGCGCTCGAGGCCTGTGTGCGGTACTTGGCGAGCGACCTCGGCCCCGCCGGCATACGGGTAAATGCGATTTCGGCTGGCCCGGTGAAGACCACATCGGCCAGGGGTATCAAGGATTTCTCCAAAGTGTTGGAAGGTGTCGCTCGGCTGTCGCCGCTGCGCCGCAACACGGACCCGGCGGAGGTTGCCGATGCCGCCGTGTTCCTGGCGAGCGGTCTTGGGCGGGGCGTCACCGCGAATGTTTTGTATGTCGACGCCGGGTTTCAGGTCATGGGCCTTGCCCATTGATTGCAACTGACACGCCGGTCTGCCGGCCGGCCGCGAATTATTAAGTACGGTGAAAGAGTGAAAATGATAACCGTCGAAGGACTTACTAAGCGATACGCGCGTCACGTCGCGGTAAACAACATTTCGTTTTCCGTCGAGAAGGGGCAGATCGTCGGATTTCTGGGTCCCAATGGCGCCGGGAAAACCACGACGATGCGGATTCTCACCTGCTTCCTGCCTCCAACTGCGGGCAAGGCGACCGTGGCGGGTTTTGACGTATTGGAGCAGCCGATGGAGGTCAAGCGGCGAATCGGTTACTTGCCCGAAACGCCACCGGTTTATCCCGAGATGGAAGTTGCCGAATATCTCAGGTTCGTTGGAAAACTGAAAGGGCTTTCCGGCGCCAATCTCGGCCATCGCGTGGACGAAGTGTCCAACCGCTGCGCCGTTGCCGACGTGAAGCACAAGCTGATCGGGAAGCTCTCCAAAGGCTACCGGCAACGTGTGGGTCTGGCACAAGCAATCATCCACAACCCGGATGTCCTGATCCTCGACGAGCCAACCGCCGGCCTCGACCCCAAGCAAATTAACGAAACTCGAGATCTGATCAAGAGCCTGGCAGGAGACCACACGATCATCCTCAGCACCCACATCCTGCCCGAAGTCGAACAGACCTGCGAGCAGGTCATCATCATCAGCCAGGGCCGTGTTGTCGCTACCGATTCCGTTCAGAACCTCCAATCGGGAACACGTGGCGCCGAGACGATCCGCGTGGAGGTGTCCGGGCGCGACGGCTCCATTGAAGCTGGTGCTGTACGTCAGAAACTGGAACAGGTCGCCGGTGTCAGTCGCGTCGTGTTGCGAGAGTCGTCACCGCAGTTGGCCGTGCTCGAAGTGGAGAGTTTGAAAGGAAAGGTCGTGCGTGGGGACATCGCCCGCGCCGTGGTGCAAGCGGGCTGGAACTTGAATGAACTCCACACCGCCGCCCACACACTCGAAGAGATCTTCCTGCAGTTGACCGGCGCTCAACCGACACTCGAGGCGCCCGCTTCCGGAGAAAAACAATGAGAAATGTCGCCATCATCTGGAAAAAGGAAATCGACAGCTATTTCGTTTCGCCCGTTGCCTACCTTCTGCTCACGATGTTCGGGCTGATCTTCGGCTTCTTCTTTTGGAATGCCGTGAGTTACTTCGTCATTATCGGCATCGAGAGCCAGATGCGCGGCGGAGGCGGTCCAATGAGCGTAAATGAGTACGTTATCCGCCCGCTGCTGTCCAACGTTAGTGTCGTCGGGCTTTTTTTCATCCCCATGATCACGATGCGGCTGTTCGCGGAAGAGAAGCGAACCGGGACGATCGAGTTACTCGCCACGTCGCCGATCCGCGATATCGAGGTGATTTTGGGCAAGTGGCTCGCGGCACTCACGCTTTACGGCTGCATGCTGCTGTTCACCGCGCTGAATTTTTCGTTCTTGTTCCGCTACGGCAACCCCGACTGGAAACCGCTTGCGGTCGGCTATCTCGGCCTGTTGTTACAAGCCGGAGGGCTGCTGGCCGTCGGTACGCTGATCTCGACCATGACGCGAAATCAGATCATCGCCGGCGCCGCGACTTTCGGCGTCTGCCTGTTGCTTTGGGTTCTCGAGTGGGTCAGCGGCTATGAGACAGCCACGTGGGCGGTAGTGTTGTCTTACTGTTCGGTCATCACTCACTTTGAGTCGTTCGCCAAAGGAGTCATCGACTCTAAAGATCTGGTCTTTTACGTCTCGCTGATATTCCTCGGCCTTTTCCTCACTTCGCGGTCGATGGAAAGCCTGCGGTGGAGGGCGTAACGAACGTGAGCGCACGAAATCTGAATACCCGGCAAACCCGCTACGCCGCCTATGTGACGGTGTACATCGTTGTAGTGGTGGCAATTCTGGTGGTGGCGAATTTCCTCGCTAACCGCTACAACAAGAGTTTCGACTCGACCGCCAACAAGCGCTACAGCCTCTCCGATCAGACCAAGAAGATCATCGGGGATCTGAAGCAGGACTTGAACATTACCTATTTCGACCAGACCTCCGGCTTCCAGAGCGCCAAGGATTTGCTGGACCGCTACACAAACGTGTCTCCGAAGGTCCATGTGCGGTACGTGGACGTGCTGAAGAACCCCCAGCTTACTCGCGC
>JAKAJI010000413.1 GCA_021813825.1 Acidobacteriota bacterium
CGTTGAAGATTCTGGGGGCGATCGGTTCCACTTGCGCGTTTCCGTTCGCCGCAGATGAGCTGTATGGGCAGGACGCGGCGAACCCGGCGGGTCGGCCGGGGAAGTTTTTCACGGGAGCGGAAATGGTGAGGCTTGCGGTGCTGTCGGACTTGATCATTCCGGAGACGGAGACGGCGGGTTCTTCGGGGGCGGGGGTGCCGGCTTACATCGACTTAGTTGCTTCCGGAAACGAGGAACAGGGCAAGTTACTCCGAGAAGGGATGGCGTGGCTCGGGAGCGAGCATGGGTTTTTCGATTTGAGCGAGGAAGAGAAAATCGGCGTGCTGCGGCCGCTTTGTGACGCAGCCGATGACGGCAAGTTCGAGGTCCCGGGAGCGAAGTTCTTTTTTGCGCTGAAGTCGCTGACGGCGGACGGCTATTACACTTCCAAAATTGGGTTGATCGAAGAGTTGGGCTATAAGGGCAATACGGCGCTGGCGGAGTTTCCGGAATGTCACGAACACTGATTGCGGCGGCTCTGGGCGCGGTAGTGGCGGCGTGGTGCGTGACGCGGCCGCCGGAGGTTCCGTTCATCAAGCACGCCATCGACCTCGGGGCGAGCGAGACGTGCGCGGTGGCCGATATCAACGGCGATGGGAAGCCGGACATTGTCTCGGGAGAGAACTGGTACGAAGGACCGAAATGGGTGAAACACCGGTTTCGGGATTTACCCTACACGAATTACTACATCGATGATTTCAGCGACCTGCCGGTGGACGTGAACGGCGACGGGAAGGTGGACCTGGTCAGTTGTTCGTGGTTTGCGCACCGGCTTTTGTGGTTTGAGAATCCGGGGCGGGACGGCGTGGCGTGGCGGGAACATCCGATCGAGATGCGATATCCGGTGGAGTTCGCGTTTCTGGTGGATCTGAATAACGACGGGCGGAAGCGCGAGGTGCTGCCGGAATACGGAAGCAAGGAGGCGCCGCTGGCCTGGTACGAGATCTCGAACGGGCAGTATGTGGCTCATGTCGTGAGCGACCACAGTTATGGGCACGGGATCGGCGCGGGAGACGTGAATGGGGACGGGAGGAACGACATTCTTACGCCTGAGGGATGGTTTGAGGCGCCGGCGGACGTGAGAAAGGGCGAGTGGAAGTGGCATCCGGACTGGAACCTTGGGGCGACGGGATTCCTGTATGTGCTGGACGTCAATGGCGACGGGCGGAATGACGTGGTTTCCTCGATGGCGCACGATTACGGCGTGTTCTGGCTTGAACATGGGGCCGACGGGAAGTGGACGAAGCACGTGATCGACGATTCGTGGTCCCAGGCCCATGCGGTGACGATGGCGGACATGAATGGAGACGGCCAGATGGATTTTGTAACCGGGAAGCGGTTCTGGGCGCACAATGGGCGCGATCCTGGCGGACGGGAGCCGCTGGGCGTTTACTGGTACGAGTTCATCCGTCCGAAAACGGCGGGCGGGAAAGTCGAGTGGGTGCGGCACGTGGTGGATTACGGTTCGCGCACGGGCGGCGGGATGCAGATTCCCGTGGCGGACCTGGACGGAGACGGGGACGTGGATTTCGCGGTTGCAGGGAAGGGTGGCTTGTTCTGGTTCGAGAACCGTACGCGATAGGTGGTGGGGACGGGCAGATTCGAACTGCCGGCCTGCCGCTTAGGAGGCGGCCGCTCTATCCATACTGAGCTACGTCCCCGGAGTGGGTTTCCCCCACGATTCTAACAGGGCGGTTAGCGGGATTCGCCCGCGATGGCGTGGAATTTCTGGCGGGCGTGAGCCCGGGCGCTCGAGCAGACGAGGTCGCAAAGTTTGAGGACCATGGGGTCCGCAATGGCGTAGAAGATGTTTGTGCCCTCGCGGCGGCGTTTGAGGAGGCCGGCGTCATAGAGGGCGGCGAGATGGCGCGAAATGTTGGGCTGATTGCCATGCAGAACCTCGACCACTTGTGACACGGTAAGTTCCCCGGGCTCAAGGGCTTGCAGGATGCGCAGCCGGACAGGTTCGGAGAGGGCGCGGAAGCGGTGGGCAACGGCGCCAATCATTTCGTCGCTCAGAGAAGTCCGTCGGGTTCCCATGGAAGATAAGGTGACTGTCCGACCAGTATATCCGAATTCTCCGACTTGTAAATATGCACATATGAGCATATACTGGCTACATCACTGCTGAGGGAGCGGTGATCCGTCGGGCGCCGGCGGCGTCCGGAACCGTAACAGGGGGCAAGCCGATGAAACAAGTACGAACAGCCGAGGTGTGCCTGTTGGCGGCCGCGGCGTGGCTGTGGTTGATTCCGACAGCGAGAGCGGATACGAGTGTGAGTCCGTCCTCGCTCACGTTTCAAGCGACGGTTGGCGGGAGCGTTGCGGCGCAAAGTGTATTCGTTACGGCGTCGAACGGCACCCGGTATACAGTGAGCGCGAACATATCCTCGGGCGGTACGCAATGGGTCACAGTGTCGCCTTCGGGAAAGCTGAAAGGGAGCCAGAAGCTGACCGTATCCGTGCAGACGGCCGGTTTGACGGTAAATACTTATCAGGCTTCGATCCGGATTTCTTTTGCGAACAACGGGAGCACGATTCAGGTGCCGGTGACGCTGGTGGTTAGCGCTTTGAGTTCAGGAGGGGGTTCGGATGACGGAGGAGGGACCGGCGGAGGCGGCACGACGTCGAGCGGCTACAAGGTCATTGGCTGGAACGATCTTGGGATGCATTGCATGGACGGGCAGGACTACAGTGTGTTCGCCGTGCTGCCGCCGTACAACACGATTCACGCGCATGTGATCGACAATCAAGGGACGCTGCTCACGAGCGACACCGGATACACGGTGACGTACGAGGCGGTGCAGGATCCACTGACGAGCACGATCAACACGACGTCGGCGGCGAAAACGAACTTCTGGCAGTATGCGGCAAAGTTGGGGTTTGGGGCGCTCCTGCCCGACGTTGGCTTGAAGGGATATGCAATGCCGGGAGTAAACAACACGCCACAGGCGATGACGTTTAGCACCGCCGACAACACTTGGGCGGCGACCGGTATTCCGATCCTACCGTATGCCGACGCGGCCGCGGCGCCGTACCCGGTGAATTACTTCCCGATGATGCGGCTGAAGGTGAAAAATTCCTTGGGGACGGTAGTGGCGACGACCGACATCGTGGTTCCGACGTCGGATGAGATGACGTGTTCGGCCTGCCATGCTTCCGGCACGGGAACGGCAGCAGCGGAACCGGCGGCGGGTTGGGTGAACAATCCGAACCCGGCGCGGGACGTGAAGCTGAACATTCTGCGCAAGCATGACGACCGGTTCCAGGCGACACAGTTGTTCCAGGCAGCGGCATCGCAGGTGGGGTACAGCACGTCGGGGCTGGAAGCGACGGCGGCGACGCAGCCGATCCTGTGCGACAACTGTCATGCCTCGAATGCTCTGAGTCTGGCCGGCGTGACCGGCGTTCAGCCGCTGACGACCGCGATGCACAGTTTGCATGCGAATGTCGTCGATCCGGTGACGAGTCAGACACTTGACACTTCGACAGTACGCGATGCCTGCTACCGCTGCCATCCGGGCCCGAAGACACAATGCCTTCGCGGCGCGATGGGCACTTTGAAGACGAGCACCGGGGCGAATGCGATCGAGTGCCAGAGTTGCCACGGGAACCTGAGCAACGTGGCGGTGGCGACGCGGCAGGGATGGCTCGACGAGCCGAATTGCCAGAGTTGTCACACGGGCACGGCGGTGACCAATAGCGGGCAGATCGCCTACACGACCGTATTCAGCAGTCCCGGGGTGGTGCGGCAGGCGCAGGACATGACGTTTGCAACGAACCCGAACACGCCTTCCTCGACGCTATCGCTGTACCGGTTCTCGAAGGGCCATGGTGGGCTGCAGTGCGAGGCCTGTCACGGGTCCACGCATGCCGAATACGCGACCACGGTGGTGAACGATAACGTGCAGAGCACGAACCTGCAGGGCCATGTCGGCATGGTTGCCGAGTGTACGGCGTGCCATGCGAGTGTGCCGGGCACGGTCACCGGGGGGCCCCACGGATTACATCCGATCGGGACTTCGTGGGTGTCCACTCACCAGAACGTGGCGGAGACGAGCGGTACCGCAGGCTGCCAACTCTGTCATGGGACGGACTACCGCGGGACGATCCTGTCACGCGTACAGGCCGACCGGACGATGGCGGGCAAGACTTTTCCGCGTGGCACGATCATCGGCTGCTATAGCTGCCACAACGGGCCCAACGGCGGCGATTAAGAAACGCGGAAATCCTGATTACTCCGAGCCGCGGGCCTTCGGGCTGCGCGGCTCTTTTTTCTTGTCGCGCACAACGGGGCCGCGTGGCTCGGATGCCACTGGCGGCCCTGTGGGCTCCTCTTTCCATCGCGCACAACGGGGCCGCGTGGCTCGGACGCCACTCGCGGCCCTGTGGGCTCCTCTTTCCATCGCGCACAACGGGGCCGCGCGGC
>JAKAJI010000414.1 GCA_021813825.1 Acidobacteriota bacterium
CGCCACCCAACGCTATCTCTACCGCGCCTCCGCCATCCAACCCATGCCGCCGCTCCGCCTTACCCCCGAAAACGAGCCCGGCGTCCATCGCTACTCCATCAGCCCCAACGCCGAATACGCGATCCACACCTTCAGCACCTTCAATGATCCCGGCCGCACGGAACTCATCCACCTCCCCAATTCGCGCCTCCTCCATACCTTCGCCGATAACCACGAAGTCCGCGCCCGCGTCCAACCCCTGCTCGACAACCGCAGCGAATTCTTCTCCGTCGATATCGGCGGCGGCGTCTCGCTCGACGGCTGGATGATCCGCCCCGCGGACTTCAACCCCCGTCAAAAATACCCCGTCCTCGTCTACGTCTACGGCGAACCTGCCGCCCAAACCGTCCTCGATGCCTGGCAGGCTCGCACCGGCCTCTTCCACCGCGCCCTCGCGCACGACGGCTACATCGTCGTCAGCTTCGATAACCGCGGCACCCCCAGTCCCCGCGGCCGCGCCTGGCGCAAAATCATCTACGGTTCCGTCGGCCCCCTCGCCGCGGAAGAACAAACGAAAGCCATCCGCGCCCTCCGCGCCCAACGCCCCTATCTCGACGCCGATCGCATCGCCGTCTGGGGCTGGAGCGGAGGCGGCACCAACACGCTAAACCTCATGTTCCGCTCCCCCGGCGTCTATAAAGTCGGCATGGCCGTCGCCCCCGTCCCCGACCAGCGCCTCTACGACACCATCTATCAGGAACGCTACATGGGAACCCCGAAGTCCAACCCCAAAGGTTACCAGCGCGGCAGCGCCATCCACTTCGCCCAGGGCCTCGAAGGCAAGTTACTCCTCGTCCACGGCACCGGCGACGACAACGTCCACTTCCAGGGCTCGCAAATGCTCATTAACCGCTTCGTCGAACTCGACAAGCAGTTCCGCTTCATGGAATACCCCAACCGCACTCACGCCATCAGCGAAGGCCCCGGCACCACCATCGACTTGTTCGACTTACTCACCGGCTTCCTCACCTCGAACCTCCCACCCGGCCCGCCCGCCCCGCCTTGCGACACACCGGACCCACTGCCGTCATTCTCCCGATGAAACCCCGCCTCGCCGGAGAATCCAGCCTGGCGGCTCGGATCGGGCAGCGCGGCATCATGTGCCGCCGGCGCCACCGTCCCGTCTCTCCCGACAACAGCACCAACCCCTACTGAACCGAATACTGCCGCTGCGGAGGATTCAGCTTGATCTCAAGCGTCTTCGCCGGCTCGTTGATCTCGAAGTCGTCCCCAAACGTCTGGTAGTTCTTCGCAATCACCTGGATCTCAATCGTCCCCTGCGGAATCGGCGGTATCTTCGCCACTCCCTCCTGGTTTGACCGCATCTCCCAGCTCACCGGCGTCTTCCGCCCCAGCCGCTTAATCGAGTGGTTCCCCTTGAACCGCACAATCACGTCCGCATGCGCCACCGGCTTCCCCGCCATACTCGTCACCTTAATCGTCAATTCCGTCATCGGAGGCCCCGCCATCACCGGCAGCACCAACAGCAACAACGGAAGCAGCAACCGCAATTTCATAAACCGATTATCCCCCACCCGCGCGCCTTCCGCCCACCCCCTTGTTCACCACGCTATTTCATGCCACACTAGCCCCCAACACTGGATAATCCCGGTAACCAGCCGGACATCCAGCAAACCAATTCGGAGGACGCCATGAAACTCTGGCTCCCGCTCGTCTGCTCCGCCGCGCTGCTCCACGCCGGCTCGATCCCCCAATCCCAAATCCGCCAAAGCGCCTCCCGCGCCCTCACCCTCATCCAGCACAGCCAGCAGGACTGGTATCACAAGCAAAGCTGCGACTCCTGCCACCAGCAATTCCTCCCCTCGCTCGCCTTCGACGCCGCCCGCACCCACGGCATCCCCTTCGACCAACCCGCCGCCCACGCCGCCAACGCCGCCGCCTTCTCTTATTTCTCCAACCTCCAGCGCGCCGTCGAATACTACGAAATCATCGACCCAGCCATCGACGATGCCTACTCCCTCCTCGCCGCCCACGCCGCCGGCGTCCAGCCCAGCCTCGTCACCGCCGTCTACGCCCGCCTCATCGCTGCCCGCCAGTTCCCCGACGGCCACTGGGAGACCATGGACGAGCGTCCGCCCGAGTCCTACAGCTCCTTCACCGCCACCACCCTCGCTCTCCGCGCCATCCAACTCTACTCGCACCCGAGCCTCAAAGCGGACACCGAAGCCCGCCTCGCCCGCGCCCGCGCCTGGCTTCTCTCCCACCCCGCCCGCACCACCGAAGAACGCTCCCAACAACTCCTCGGCCTCCACGCCGCTGCCGCCGATCCCGCCTCCATCCACAAATTCGCCGCCGCCCTCCTCGCCACCCAGCAACCCGACGGCGGCTGGAACATCCTCGACGGCCTCGCCTCCGACGCTTACTCCACCGGCGAAGCCCTCGTCGCCCTCCACACCGCCGCCGCCCTCCCCACCACCGATCCCTCCTACCAGCGCGGCCTCGCCTTCCTCCTCCGTACCCAGGCCCCCGACGGCTCCTGGCACGTCGTCTCCCGCCTTAACCCGCCCGCACCCGTCAGTCCGCCTTACTTTGAAACCGGCTACCCTTACGGCCACGATCAATTCATCTCCACCATGGGCGCATGCATGGCCGTCATCGCCCTCGCCCAGGCCCTCCCCGCCGCCCACCCCGCTCCCCTCACCCTCGCCGAAGCTCAACCCCGCAACATCGAACCCTGGGCCGAAACCCTCCTGTTCGGCTCCGAAACCGCCGTCCAAAAACTCCTGGCCTCCGGCTTCAACCCCAACTCCGTCTCCTCTACCGGCCTCCCCGCTCTCCTCCTCGCCGCCCCCGACGCCGCCAAACTAAAACTCCTCCTCGACCACGGCGCCAATGCCGACGTGCGTTCGAACGACCGCTTCTCCGCCCTCCTCGTCGCCGCCCAATACCCCAACTCCTCCGCCGCCATGAACCTCCTGCTCGACCGCGGCGCCCGCGTCCGCCTCCCCAAAGGCCAGGGCGCGCCCCGCGCCAACGCCTCCGCCCTCTTCCTCGCCACTTACTCCAATAACATCGACATCCTCCCGCGCCTCCTCCACTCGGGCGACTCCCTCGACCAGAAAATGCTCCTCGTCGGCATGTTCCCCCAAAGCCCCATGCTCAGCCTTCCCACCACCAGTAACACCGCCACCGCCGCCGCCCTCCTCGACTTAGGCGCCAACGTCAACGAAGTCGACGGCGACGGCATCAGCCCGCTCCAGTGGGCCGCCATCTCCAACCGCGCCGACATGGCCCGCTTCCTCATCGCAAAAGGCGCGGACCTCAACCACACCGACCACAAGGGCATGACCGCCCTCCTCTACGCCGCTTCCATCGACTTCGGCGACTCCGCCATGATCGACTTACTCCTCGAATCCGGCGCCAATCCCAACGCCCGCACGCCCCAAGGCCTCACCGCCCTCGACCTCGCCCGCAAATACCACAACACCCACCTCCTGGCCTCACTCGAAAAGCCCGGCCCACCCGTCGCCGCCATGGAACACTAACCGCAAGCGGCGTAAACTGGACGTGCAATGAGTCTCGACGACTACAAGGTCGTTTTGTACCGTAACCAACCCGATGGCTGGGTGGCGGAGATCCCCGCCATTCCCGGCTGCTACGCCCTCATGCCCACGCGCGAACAGGCCCTCGCCGAGCTCGAACGCGTATTCGACCTCCTCGCCGCCGAATACGCCGCCAATGGGCTCGCGCTTCCGGCCGGCAGCACCGCCATCGTGAATGCCTAGCGCACAGGGCCGCGAGCAGCGCGGCCCGTTGCGCGCGTTGTAAAGAAGGACTCACGCGCGGTGGAGTTCCGCCGCGTCGCCAAGCGTCTCCGCTTCGAGCGCACTCGCCAGACTGGCAGTCACGAGCGCTGGATCCATCCCGACGGCTGGGCCGTCACCATCCCGCTTCACGGCGGCGGCGAAATCGGCCCACCCCTTTTCCAATAAGATCCTCGCCCAGCTCGGAATCAGCCTCCCTGAATTTCAGAACCTCCGCTAAGTCCACACCCGCCACGGAGCCAGCAACCACGCGCTCCACGCCTCCTCCTCTCACTTCCCCGCTCGCCCCTCCCGCCACAACCTCTCCCAAGCCCACATCCGCGAAGTAACTCCCTCCCCCACCGGAAACCCAACCTGATGCGCCAGCATACACACCTGCCCCCGATGATGCGCCTCGTGCGAAATCATGTAACACACCATTTCGATCCCCGCCGGCCACGGCTTCGCCCACCCATCCCGCCGGAACTTACGAATCCTCCCGCCCAGCGCCTCCTCCACGCTCGCATCCCCCCGCCGCCACTCCTTTGGAACCCCTAAATGCGGCGCATTCAACCTCACCCACTTACACCGCACATTATGCATAGGCGAAAACATCGCCGCCACCGTCCGCACTTTCCCCGGTCCCTTCGCCCGCCAAACCGCCG
>JAKAJI010000415.1 GCA_021813825.1 Acidobacteriota bacterium
GCGCCCTCTACCCCGGCGGCGCCATCGAATACCGCGACGGATTCTTCGTCGTCGATAAGTGGCAGATCTCCTCGCGTCTCACCCTCAACCTCGGCCTCCGCTACGAACTGCCCACCGTGCCCGAATCCACCACCGGCAACGGCACCATCCTCAACCCGCAGCAGACCGCCTTTATCCCAAGCCCCGTCCCGCAGGTCATCCCCTTCAACAACCCCACCCACAACGACTGGGCGCCGCGCATCGGCCTCGCCTACCGCATCAGCGATAAGTGGGTCGCCCGGGGCGGCTGGGGCATCTACTACAACCCCAACCAACTCAACACCTACACACTGACAACCACCAACCCGCCCTTCAGCGCCATCTATACCTACAACGCCACACCCTCAAATCCGATCCTCTCGCTTTCCAATCCCACGCCCGCCGAGGCTCTCGGCCCCGGCCCAAAGGTCCCCAACGCCTTTACCATGAACCCCAACCTGCCCACGGCCACGATGAGCCAGTGGAGCGGCGACGTCGAGCGCGCCCTCTGGTCCGGCGCCGCCCTCGACGTCCAGTACCTCGGCTCGCACATGTATCACCTGGACCGCAGTTACTACAACAACACCCCGCTTCCCGGCCCCGGTAACATCCAGGCCCGCCGCCCGAATCAGTTATTCGGCGTCATCCGCACTATCCAGAACGACGAGGTCGCCAACTACGAAGCCATGAACGTCGTCTTCCGCCAGAACTTCAACCACGGCCTCACCGCGCTCCTCTCCTACACCTGGTCCCACGACATCGACGTCAGCACGGACTCCAACGGCGGCGGCGCTCCCATGAACCCTTACAACTGGGCCGGCGACTACGGCAACAGCAACTGGGACATCCGCCACCGCCTCACCGGCAGCTTCAACTACGAAATCCCGTTCCTCCAGCACGCCTCCAACCCCATCGAACGCTTCGTCCTCGGCAACTGGCAGGTCAACGGCATCATCACCGCCCAAACGGGCCTGCCCTTCAACGTCACTGTCCCCGGCGACTACGCCAACACCGGTGTCGGCAGCCAGCGCCCCAATCTCATCGGCACCCCGTCCTCGAATTGCGGTGACGGCCACCTGTTCGGCTGCATCTACACCGGCGCCTTCGCGCTCCCCTTCGCCTACACTTACGGGACCGCCGGACGTAACTTACTCCACGGCCCGGACATGGTCGATCTCGACGCATCCTTGTTCAAGAACTTCCCGATCAAGGAACGCGCCCAGTTCGAGCTTCGCCTCGAAGTGTTCAACTCGCTCAACCACCCCTCGTTCTCGAACCCCGCGGCCACCTTCACCACCGCGAGCTTCGGGAACATCGGCTCCACCTCAAACAATAACCGCGAAGTTCAAATCGCCGGTAAGATCGTCTTCTGATTACTCGACGATCAGTGCCATTGGATGGAGTAAGCCGCTGCTTACCGGCGCGATCTTATTCCAGTCCTGCGGCTCGAATCGCCGCCCGTACAGGCTATAAAGTAACCGGTAATCTGGCAGCGCCTTGCCGGCCATCTCGTTGATCGCTGTATTCGCCACATCGACCCGTATCTCGTTCGCCCCGGCGTGCAGCAACCGCCCAACCTCGACCCGATACGGCGGCCGCCACACCCCGCCCGCTTCTTTACCGTTCACCCAAACCACGGCCGCCTCCCGCACCGGCCCTTCATACAACGCCTGCATCCCGTTCGCCGGCGCCGGCTCGGGCGCTGCAATCGCGCGCCCCGGGCCAAAATCGAGTGAAACCTCCCGCCCTCCCGCAAGAAACGCCGCCGGCACATCCACGGTCTTCGAGTAAGTTGCAACTCCGGAAAAATACTTCGTCGCTTCATCCTCCGTCCACGCCCGCAACGCCGTCATGTTCTCTTCGATATGCAGCGAAGGAAACGATACGTGCCATCCTCCGCTCAACTCCATCCGCCGTACCGCGCCGCTCTCCGGATTCGCATCTTCTGGCTGCCCCGCGCGCGAGAACACAATCACCCGCGACTCATACGGCGCAAACGAGACCGCCCGCGACCCATCCAGCCGCCTCGCCTTTCCCGTAAACACATCCCAAATCGCGGCATGACCTTCATGCGCCCGAAACGCAATCCGCTCCTGGCGCGCCTCATTCCCCGTATTGGCCAGGAAATACACATCCCCATCCGCCAGCCTCCGGTGCACTACCCCAATCTCCGGCGCCGGAGGATCGAAGGTCACATCCGGCGCAACCGACGCATGCAACGCCGCCGCTAGCTCCCCCCGCTCGTCCCCCGTCACTCGCCCGCCAAACAACCGCCGCGACAGCGCCGTCACCTCCGCCGTCTTCCGCGCCGCATCCACAAATCCCGGAGCAACCGACGGCGCCCTCACCGTCGCAATCACCTTGCCCCCGCGCTTTTCAAACTCCTCCAACCGCTCCAGCGTCGCCACCGGAATCCGCTCGATATGCGGCAGCACAATCACGCGGTAGGGCAGGGAAGTCTCGCGCATCGCTTCGTCGTCGAGGAAATCGAAGTTATACCCCGAGTCCAGAATCGTGGGAATGACATCCGGCCCCAGCAGCTTCTTGATCGTCTGGTTCAGCGACACCGGCCCCGCCTGGAACCGCGCCCAAGCGTCGTCCGTCGGCAGATACAACGCCACATCGTTCACCGGCTCACCTTGCCGCAGTAAGTAACTTACTCGCTGAAAATACTGAGTAAGTTCCGGCATCACAATCCACCACGGATTGTGATCGCTGAACGCCGCCGCCGCATAAAACGCCCACCCCGGCTCACCCGCCTCCTTCGGCGAATACGGCCATCCATGCCCGACAAGCTGGTTCACTCCTTGCAGGAAATGCCGGTCCGCCTCCGCTTTCATATCGAGCGGCGTCGCCCGCCACGCCGGCGAATGTAGCCACGTCCAAGTCTCCGACGAAGTCACTTTCCGCCCGTACAGATGGCTCGCCGACGAAGCCCATCGCGTCTCGCAAAACTCCCGCCACCGCGGCCCCTCGCCCTCCGGCAGGTCCACCAGCGCGTTGCTTGAAAGCGAAACCGGCGGATAGCCGTAGGTCTGGCTCCGGAACTTCACCCCATGCGCTGCCGCCCACGCCCGGATCGGCTTCAAGTAATTCTCATCCACCAGTTCCGTCAGCGTCTCACCCCAGTCGTGCCGGATCGCTGCCGTCTCCGGACCCACGTCCCCGACCAGCGCCGGCAAGTGCGGCCGCAGATCATATCCCCGCCGCTTCTGAAACTCGTCGAGTAAGTCCGGTGTCCAGTCCGCCCCATAAACCTCCAAACTGTCGCTGAAAATCGCGTAAGGAGGCTCGGGCCCGAACGCCTCGGCAAACCGCGCCCCCGTCGTCTTGAGATACCGTTCCGTTGCTGCCCGGCTGTAATGGTCGAACACAAATCCTTCCGCCCCATACGCCGCCCGCTTCACCTGCTGTCCCGTCCGGCTCGCCACAAAGAACAAAGCCACGCGCTGCCCCGGCTCCGGCTTTATCGCAATCCGTCCTTCCTTCACTGCCAGCGCAACCTCCACCGGCTTCCGGAACCCCTTCCCATCTCCATCCGCCACGAACGCCGCAATCAAACTCTCACCCGCCCCCGTCCCCGGCACTGCCACCGAATCCGTCCCCGCTCGAACCGTCGTCCGCACCACCTTCAACTCGCCCGATGCCTCCGTCACGCGAATCGTCGGACCCCCGAACGGCCACCCGCTTCCCAGCGTCACGTCCATCCGCATCCCCAACTGCCGCGTCACCTGCCGCGTGAATCGCAGCGCGTCGAGAAACTCATCCGACAAATGCCGGTAGTTCCGGAACCCCGTTGCCGGATCGTCCAGCGCCAGCGGATACACCGCCTGCACCTCCACCCCGCCGATGCCTCCCTGCTTCATCGCGCGCAACTCGCGCTCCAGTTCCGCATGCGTCGCCGACGGCCCGAACCACCACCACCGCATCAGAATCCGCGCATCGTCCGGCGGCGCCCCGAACCCTCGCTGCACCGTCCCGGCATCCTGCGCGGCCACGAGCGGCAGCAGTAACGCAAGCACCGCGGCCAGTCGCCTCATTCCTTCTCCCGGCCCAGGAAAAACACCTGCTCCAGCCGCTGCAACGAACGGTCCGGCCGCCCGTCAGCCTCATCAAATAAAAAAAACGGCGCCATCTCCCGCTGCCACCGGTCGTTCACCTCGGTCGCGTTCACGCTCATCGCCCGCTCGAAATCCCGCGTCTCGAAGTAACCCACCAGCAAACCATCCGGCCGCAGGAACAGCGAGTAGTTCTCCCAACCCGCCTCCCGCAAAGCACCGAGCATCGCCGGCCACACTTCCTTGTGACGCGCGCGGTACTCCTCCATGCGCTCCTTCCGGACGCGCAGCGTAAAACATACTCGTTCCATCATGTTTTCTTCGCTCAGGCGTAGCTCGTCGCCTGCGCCGCGTTCTTCTCCGCCCTCTCTCGCGTCGCCCGCTC
>JAKAJI010000047.1 GCA_021813825.1 Acidobacteriota bacterium
GCCCCCATCATCCACCGCTGCATCGCATACCCGCGCGTCACCGCCTCCGCGTCCGCGTCCCCACTTACTCGAATCCAGCTCCGGTTCCAGAACCCGTTCCACCACGCTTCGTGCTGCTTCCGGGCCTGCGCCAGGCTCACCCGGCTCTCCCGCGCGATCATCCCGTCCATGTCCTCGCGCCACGCTTCCGCCGTCGCCGCCCGCTCCGTCATCACATACACGTCCACCCGCCCCGCCTTCATCGCCCGCACGGTGCGGATCTCGAGGTCGCCCGCCGTCGCCATCCCCGTCCCCTCCATCGCCGCGCCAAACGTCCGGTCGAGCAGCGGGTCCGGATACTTACTCACCAGCGGCCCCAGGTGCTGATTCTCTAACACCTCCGGATAAACACTTCGCGCATTGTGGTGGCACCACTCCACCCGTCCGCCCCGCGCCTTCAGCACCGTGTCCGGATCAATCACCACATCCGCCCCGCTCGGGTTTCCCCCCAGTTCCCGTAACCCCGTCCCGAACTCTACGCTCTTCGGTCCCACCTTCCTCGCCGCAAGCCGCCACAACTCCGCCGTCGCCGTCACTTCCACCGGCCGCGCGCCTTCATACTCGGCATGCGCCACCGGCCGGTTCGCGTCCACCCAAATCTCCACCCGCGATCCCTCCCCATCGTCGACATCCAGCACCCCGTGCTGCACGTCCAGCGTCTGCCGGAATCCTTGCGCCCCGACAAATGGATTCGGACTAAGTCGCAGCCTCACACGCCCGATCTTGAATAACTCGCCGTTTTCGCTCCACGCGTCGGTCTTGGCGATCAGCATCACTACGTCGCCATTCGCCTCCATCCACACGTTCAGCCCGATATCGCCATTCCCGATCGGCATCGAGTCCCGGTGATCCTTCCCCAGCGTCGTCCAACTGACGCCCTCCACCGGCTCCGCCGCCCACACCACTCCTCCGGCAACCAAAGCCAGGCAAGTCAAAATCCCGATTCGTCGCATCCGTCTCCTCGAACTCACCGCCCATTACCCTATCACGGGCTGCCTCTTCGAGGAACGCAAGGCTCGGCGTCGCTAAAATCGAACGGCCCGCACGATAAACCGCTCCGGCGCGGCGCCGACATAGTAGAACGGATAGCACGTGACCAGCGTCAACTCTTCGCCCCCGGTTGGATTCAACACTGAAACATCCCTCGGACTTACAATCTTCGTCGACACGACTTTGTATTGATACTCTCCATCAAGCGTAGTGACTGTGATCACATCTCCGCCCCGGATATTTCGGAGCGGACGGAAGAACGTGTCCCGATGCGCACTGATCCCCACATTCCCCGGTTGTCCCGGCAGCGCCGTGCCGGGAATGTGGCCCGCTCCCCGGCGCAGGGTCTTCCCATCGAAGCCTTCCAGCACCATCACGGAAACGCCCAACCTCCCGATATCGATCCGGCCGATGAGGCCGTGCATCATCGATGCATCGGGCCGCGGAGGCGGACCTGGGGCCTTCAATGTCAGCTCCAGCGTTCGGCTCTCGCGTTCCTGAAACCACCACGCATCGGCAATCACATACGCGCAGTAACCAAGCAGCGCCACACCCGCTGACAAAAGAACCCACCAAGACCACCGCAGAAATACCTTCCGCGGCGTCTCTCCCACCCTCGCCTTCATTTTGTTCCCGGCCCCGCCTTCGTTTCCCGGCCCGTGATATAGCCCGTTCGTGTACGCACCACAAGCTTCCCGTGCTCCGCGGACTGCGCCGTAACTCGCACCTTGTGGTACACCCCCTCCTGGGATGCCGGGGGAATGTACCCAATCGTGTACTGCTCCCGCACATCGGCCGCAATGCGCCGGCAGATCTCCACGGTCTCGTTTACGTGAGCCGGAAAGAAAGCTTCGCCGCCCGTCTCTTTCGCCAGACGCCGCAGCACCTTCGGATTCCAGTCCGGATCGTTCTCATCCTGTAACCCGATTGTGTAAATCGCCGCACTGGACAGTCCCGCCATCCGCAGCACCTCGTCCATGCTGCATCGGCTCTTATTGTCCCCGCCGTCGCTGATCACGACTAAGACCTTCTTGTCCCGCGTGCCCTTCTGTAGCCCTTGCAGTCCTGTCGCGATGGCATCATAAAGCGCCGTCTCGCCCACCGCCGATGCCTGCCCGATCGCCGCGCCAAGTTCATACGGGTCATTACTGAATCGCAGCGGCCCGGGGAGCCCCAGCGTCACTTTCTCGTTGAAATTCACCACGAAAAGCTCATCCTGAGGATTACTCGCCCGAACCAGCGCGCGCGCCGCAACCGTAACTTCGCCAAGCTTCGCGATCATGCTCCCGCTATGGTCCACCACCAGTCCAATCGTCACCGGCGTATCCTCATGCCGGAACAAATGGATCCTCTGCGGATTCCCGTCCTCGTAAACCGCGAAGTCCCCCTGCTTCAGGTCCGCCACCGAATGGCCCGCTTTGTCACGCACCGTCGCCTGCAGCAGAACCAGGTCCACTTCCACAGAAAGCCGGAAGTCTTCCTGCTCCGCCACCTTGGCCGGCGGTTGCTTTTGCTCTCCCGCTACCCCACTTACCGAGAAAAATAGGACCGAAAGCGCCAGCGCTTTCGTGCGCCAGTGCTCTCGGTCCCGCAGTTGTTTGTTCACAGGGATCCCCCTGTTCTGCCCTCTTGGGCAAGCCCCACGCTAATTCCGGCTCTTACCGCACGCGCCGTTCTGCCACGCGAAGCCCCGCCGCTCCGCCCAACGCCAGCAGTCCCAGCAGCCCGATCAGCGGCAGTGGACTCGCCGTCTTCGGCAACTCGGCCTGCGCTACTTCAACCTTGGCGGGCGGAGGAGTCACCACTTCAGCTTCCGCCACTTCCTTCCCCGATGGCTCAACCGCCGTCACCGGCGCTCGTTCAAGTTCTGAAACGATCTCCGCTTCTTCGGGCTTTGCCGCCTCGGCCGGTATCTCCATCTCCAGCACAGGCTGAGCGCTCGCCTTTGCTAACTCCGTGGCCT
Organism: Acidobacteriota bacterium; assembly: GCA_021813825.1. Classification (GTDB taxonomy): domain Bacteria; phylum Acidobacteriota; class Terriglobia; order Bryobacterales; family Bryobacteraceae; genus JAJYKC01. The sequence continues at coordinate 2,993 of JAKAJI010000047.1, forward strand.
TCTTCTTGGGATACACGAATTCGTGACCCCACTGCTCGCCCGGATAGAACCACGCGCGCATCGCGGGCGCCTCTCCCGCCGGTACTTCGCGGAAGTTGATTACCGTCTGATCTGCCGGTTTCAGACGCGTATTCGGAAGCGCCAGCACCGTGGCGAGAACCTGCGTCTCGTCCTCGTTGAAAATTCGAACGACATGACGATTCCCAGCCGCCCTCAAGATCTTAAACACATAGGTGCCCGCCGGTAGAACTTCATAACCCGGCTGATGAACCCCGGGGGTTTGCACCGGCGCGCTGAACGTTACGATTGTCTTCTTGTCCCAGGCGTCTGCCTTGGCGCTGGGCGCGAATGCCGCGCCAAGCAGCGCAAGGCTGAACAACGCCACCATCAACCTCAAACCTTTCATATAGGCTCCCTCCCTTGCTGCGTCCACCGGCGATCCCTTCAAGTGCGCGTCTCCTGCTTACCCGAAGGTCCTTCGCTGGTAGGCTCCGCAGATCTGTGCCTGCAGGTTTGAGTCCACCCGGCCGCCACCCGAGCCTTCAAACAAAACAAACCACATAGAGACGCGCCCCACGCGGCGAGGCGAGAACAACTTCCAGGCGCGCCTCCTCCGCGAAACGCAGCCGACGAATTCTTGAACAACCTCGTGCAGGGCGGCTAAGCGCCCCGCAACGGTTATTAGGATGTTTCTGGGAGTGCCCGTCGAGAAGCAGGCGGCCCACTCACTGCCTCGATGTCCGGCGGCGTCCCGGCGAATGCCGCCGGGATCGCCGCCACCGCTTGACTTAGAACTGCAGGTCTAGCGACATCTGCAACTGCCGCGAACTCCCCGAATCGCCAACGGGGAACCGCGTGGAAGTAATCTCACCGAACGTACTCGTCGGCGAAGTGCTCAGGTAACGGTTCGGTTGCCCGAAGTTCGGGTGGTTCAACATGTCGAAGGCATCCACGCGGAATTCAAGCATGTACCGTTCGAGGAAATGGAAGTCTTTCGCAATAGATGCGTCCACGTCCGCGAAACCGGGTCCGATCAACACGTTCCGGCCCAAGTCCCCGAAACTCGTAGCCGGAATCAGCAGCGAACAGCCCGCCGTCGGCGTTGCACATACGTTCGCGAACACATATTTCGGATTTCCGTCCGCCGCCGAGCCTAGCTTGGTTACGATCGGTCCAAGCACCGTCGGCCTCGAGTTGAAGTAGCCGCTGAGCGCGCCGTTGAGCGTATTGAGGTTGAACGGATTGCCGGTCTGGAACTGCATGATCGTCCCCAGCCGCCACCCGCGCACGATCGGGTTCCCCTTAAACGGCAGCTCGTATGTCCCGTCCAGCACGAAGCGGTGCGAAGCGTTGAAGTCCGACAATCCCCAGTCGCCCATGACGTTGTAACTGTTCTGCACCACCACGCCCTGGCTGCTCAAAGAATTGAAATCGAGGGACCGGGACCACGTGTAAGTCGCGTCTAACTGCAAACCGCTCGAGTAATGCTTCGTATAAGTCACCCACAATGCGTTGTAGTCGCTCTTGCCGTCGCTCGTCGCCTCCGCAATGTTGCCCAGCAACGCGCCGGGATCGATCGGGCTCGAAGTCGACAGCGCATGGTACGGCCGGACTCCGTTGATCGGCTGATTGAGGTTTTCCGAAATGCGGAGATGCGTCGCGTGCTGGCCGATGTATCCCACTGTGACCAGCGAGGTCGGCGTGATCTCCCGCGAGAGCGTAATGTTGCGGTCCTGCACGATCGGATCGGTGAAATTCTGCGCCACCGTCCCCGGAGCCAGCGAACCGGCCGCCTTCGCTGCGGTGATGGCGTTGGCAAACGTCACCGTGCCGGGCCCCGCGAACGACACCGGATTTGAAAACGGCGGATTCGAGGCCAGTCCCGACACCAGGTTCGTCACCGGCTGGTCCGTCAGCACCGCGTAATTCGCCCGAACAATCGTCTTCCCGTCGTGGGTCACGTCCCAGGCAATGCCTACACGCGGCTGGAATAACTTGTCGTTCTGCTGATACACCTCGGGGTTGTTCCCAAGTCCCGCCTGCACCAGCGACGCTGTCCCCGGGTTAAACACCACGAACCGGTTCAGCGCTTCGGTCGGCGTGCCGTTCCAGTCATAGCGGATGCCGTAGTTGATCGTCAAAAACGGCCGCACCTTCCAGCTATCCTGCGCGAAGGCGCCCAGCGAATTCACTCCAATCCGGCTCGCCGACGGCAGCGTGTTCACCGTGAAACCGGTTGCTTCCCCGTTGATGAAGTTAGTTACGTTCGAAAACGTGAAAGTTCCCGGGTCGTTGCCGAAATTATCGTTGATGAACCGCCGGAACTCCCCGCCGAATTCGAACGTGTGCTTGCCGTGAACCCAGGAAACCGTGTCGCTCAGCACCCCCGTCGAGTCGCCGCGTCCTTGCGGAAAGCCGGCGGGCCCGCCGAAGTTCAGCCCGATCGAACTCACCGATATCTGCGGCAGGCCAATCGCCGTATCGACACCGTTGTTGATGTAGTAGTTCGCCGGGTTCAACATCTGGTTCGGCGCGAAGGTGATGTGAATGTGGTTGATGCCGAACCGCGCTTCGTTCGTCAGCGTCGGCCCGAACACGTGCGTTTCATTCAGCGTGCCTAACTCGCGCCATCCATCGCGCGTGTCGCCGAAGTTCGGAATCGTGTTGCCCTGCAGCGTCGGCTCCTGCCGGTGGTCGAACTGCCCGGCGTAGTAGAAGTTCAACTGGTCCTTCTCGCTGAACTGGTGGCTGATGTTCGCCGTGCCTTGGTCGATGTTCACCGGCGCCGTCGCTGATCCCAGAAACGTCGCCGTCCCGAAGTTCGGCGCGGGAATAAAGGGCAGCAACTTCAGCACCGTCGGGTTGCCGATCGCCTGCGCCTGCGCCCGCTGGGTATCGCTCAGCACACCGGTGTCGAGCGTCAATCCCTGGCGCTGCCGCAGCCCTTCGTACGTCAGAAAGAAGAACGTCTTGTTCTTCCAGATCGGACCGCCCACGTCGGCGCCGAACTGGTTCCGCTTGAAGGGCGACATCGGCGTCCCGACGCGGTTGAAGTAGTTCCGGGCGTCGAGGTCGTTATTGCGAAAGTACTCGTATAGCTCGCCGTGTAACTCGTTCGTCCCCGCGCGCGTCGCAATGTTGACAATCGCGCCGGAGTTGCGCCCATACTGCGGCTCAAACGTCGAATTGTCCACCTTAAACTCGCTCACCGTGTTGATCGTCGGCTGGAACGTGATCTGGTTCTGCACCATGTCATTCAGGTTGATGCCGTTGATCATGAAGTTCACCGTGTCCTCGCGGCTGCCCGCCGTATTGAACGACAGCGAGCCCTGGCCGCGCAGAGGGAATGTGAGAAAGCCACTCTGCGGCGGCGTCACCGAGCCTGGAATGATCAGGCCAAGATCCACGAAATGCCGTCCGTTGAGAGGAAGCTGCTGCACTTCCCGCTGGCCGACCACCCCACTGATGCCGGTCGTCGTCGTGTCTACCAGTGGCGGCGCCGCAGCGACTTCTATCGTCTGGCTGGTCGCGCCGACAGTCAGGTGAAAATCCTGCGTCACTGTCACGCCCACGCTAAGGTTGAGGTTCGTCGTGCTCGTGGTCTGAAAACCCGACGCCGACACCTCTACTTTGTAAGTACCCGGAATCAACGACACAACGGCGTAAGCGCCCGCCGCGTCAGTAACCGTGTTTCGGATTTCTCCGGTGCCCGCGTTTGTCACCACTACTTTCGCGTTGGCGACCGCCCCGCCGGCCGGATCATAAACCGTTCCTTGAATCGAGCCGGTGGATTGTGCCGGCGCGAAGGGAACCATCGCTGCAAAGACGAATAGCGCCATTGCGGCGCCTCGAACAAGCGCGTGAAACTTCATGATAGACTCTCCTCCTCCACCACCGCTCGCCTCGAGCGGAGTGAATAAACAATGACTTACACATGCCTTCCCACGAGGAAGCCAAAGACTCAGGCGGTCAGCGAGGACGCGCCGCGTTATCTATACCTTCGGAAATGACCCCAACAAAAACCCGCCACCCCGGCGGGACGGAGCTTACCGGCCGGCGGGCTGTTGAACAGCCGTTCCGGCGGGCGCCGCCGCAAGCCGGCTATGGCTGCGACTGTACAAAAAGTATATCAGGAAGCCTACTAACATCCAGCCGCCCGCTGTAAGTTGCGTGCGGCGGTCGAGCGAAATGATCATCCCGGAGCAGACGATGACTCCGAGAATCGGCACCAGCGGAACCAGGGGCACCCGGAAAGGACGCGGAATGTCCGGCTGACGCCGCCGCAGTATCCACACGCCGATCGAGACCAGCACGAACGCAAACAGCGTGCCGATGCTCGTAAGGTCGCCGGCCAGCGACTCCGGCAGCAGTCCGGCAAACAGGCCGACGAACATTAGAAGGACGATGTTGCTCTTATACGGTGTGCGCCAATTCGGATGCAGATCGGAAAATAACTTTGGCAGCAGACCGTCGGTCGACATCGAGTAAAACACGCGGCTCTGGCCCAGCAGCATGACCAGAATTACCGACGAGAAGCCGAGCAATATGGCGATGGTGACCAGAGTCGCCAGCCAGCCGAAGCCCGGCATATGGTGTTGGATAGCGTAGGCGACAGAGGCTTCCTTCCCCGCGGTCAGGAACTCGCGCCAGTTAGCGACGCCCGTCAGCACGTAACTGAACGTCACGTAAAGAAACGTGCAGACAGCGAGAGAGCCGAGAATGCCGATCGGCATGTCCCGGGTCGGGTTCTTCGCCTCCTGCGCGGCGGTGGAAACCGCGTCGAACCCAATGAAGGCGAAGAATACGATGCCCGCTCCACCGAGCACGCCGCCCCAGCCGTGATGGAACGTCCCGGCGTGCCCGGGTTCACTCGCCGGAATTAGATACGGCGTGTGATTGGCCGGGTTTACAAACTGCCAGCCCACCAGAATGAAAACAATCACGATCGACACCTTCAGCGCCACAATGACGGCGTTGACGGTCGAAGATTCCTGCGTCCCCTTGATCAACAGCAACGTAAGTAAAACTAAGATGCACAGCGCGGGAATATTGACGATTCCATGGACCCCGCCGGACGACACTTCCAGTGGCGAGTGGCACCATTCGAACGGAATTCGCCCCCCAACTAAGTTGTTCAAATACTCGCTCCAGGAGATGGCGACGGTGGCAGCTCCAAGCGCGTATTCAAGTACTAATGCCCATCCTATCGTCCAGGCGATGAATTCGCCCATCGTGACGTAGGAGTAAGTGTAAGCACTGCCCGCGATCGGCATCATCGCGGCGAACTCGGCGTAGCAGAGTCCGGCGAAACAGCAGCCGATAGCGGCAATGATAAAGGAACTGGTTACGGCGGGTCCGGCCGCCTCGCCGCTCGCTGCGGCCGTGCGGACAAACAAACCGGCGCCGATGATGGCTCCGACCCCAAGCGCTATCAGCCCCGGGGCGCTTAGGGTACGTTTCAGACCGTGTGCCTGATCGGAGGCCTGTTCCAGGAGTGTTGCAAGCGATTTCCGTCGGAATAGGGCCATGGATCTTGAAAGTGTAGCAGACATCACTCTACCCGGCGAAAAATGTCCTCCATGTGGCGACCACCAGCGCGTGGGTCACCATCGGCGCCCGGATCGACCCCGTCCGCCACCACCCCGCCCCGCACGCCAGCCCCAGCAGCGTCGCCAACGCGCTCCACCGGTAATTCGGAAACCCCCGGAACGGCAGGTGACACGCTCCGAAAATCACCGACGCCGCCACCAGCGCCGCCAGGTTGCTGTTCCACGCCCGCGCCAGCAGCGCCTGCAGAAAGCCCCGGAAGAAAAATTCCTCGGCCAGCGCCACCGTCCACAAAAATCCGAAAAACACCCCCAGCGCTGTCAACGGAACTCGGTACCACGGCCCCCGCATTCCGAAATGCAGCAGATGCAGCGTCCACACCAGCGCCCCCGCCGGAACCAAAAACACCACAAAATGTTCGAACCCCACACGCCAGTCCCCTGCCGCCGGCAGAAAACTGAACCGCGCCTCCCATCCCCGCACCCCAAGCACCGCCAGAATCCCCGTGTGAATCCACATCAGCCGCCCCAGAATGTCCAGCGAAAGATGCGCCGCCGGGTGCGGATAAATCTGGGCGAACACATGCGTCAGATAAACCGCCGCCGCCGCTCCAAGAAACAGCAGGTCCGACAGCGCATTCGGCTTCGCCGCCGCGTACCAGAACGATAGCACCGCGGCCAACAGCAGCAGCAGACCGAACTCCGGCAAACGGAACCCGCCCACCCTCGCCGTCAGCAGAACGTACGGCACGGCCGCCGCCATCGTCAAAAACGCCGCCCGAGCCGCCGCGGACCCGAACGAAGTAAACGCCCGCCGCGGCGCATCGAAGCCCGGTATCAGGTACAGCGCCGCTTCCGCGCAAAACGCCGGCAAAACCGCCCACAACAAAGACTGTGAAAAATGTTTTTGCTGCGCGTAAACGAATCCGCCCGCCGCCAGCGCCGCCCACACCACCGCTAGGGCCAGCAGGTAAGCGCCCCAGCCCCCGTCACCCTTCGCCGCGCCTGGCTTGGCGCGTGCGCTCACTGCGTCTCCCCAACCAGACTGCGCAGCAACGCGATGCCGCGGGCCATGTCCCGGCGCCGCGCCGCGTCATCCTCCGTCTCCCGCTCCACGTTCAACGGCCCCGTGAATCCCAGCGAAGCCAACTCCGCCACAAACGCCGGAATATTCACCGCCCCCTCGCCCAGCGGCACCTCGTGGCCCAACGCCCCCGGCGGCATCGACGGGGGCCACAGCCCATCTTTCAAATGAACCGACAACAGCCGCGGCGCCAGGATCCGCAGCGCCGCCAGCGGCTGTCCGGAACCGTACAGGATCATGTTGGCCGGATCGAAATTCACTCCCACGTTCACCCGCTCCACCTCGTCCAGAAAACTCAGCAGCGCCGTCGCCGGCTCCTGCCCCGTCTCCAGCGCGAACGTCTGGTCGTACTTTGCGCAGTGGTCGGCCACCGCCCGCACCGCTTCCACCGCGCGCCCGTATCGCTCGTCCTTCCGGTCCGCGGGAATGCACCCGATATGACACGCAATCGAACCTACGCCCAGTGCCGCCGCGAAATCGCTCAGCGCCAGCGTCCGCGCCAGCCTCTCCTTGTACGTCCCCGCCGGCACGAATCCCACCGTCGCCTCCACCGTCGGGATGTCCGCGTAGCTCTCCCCGGCGTAAGCCGCAAACAGCGTGACAAGCGTGAAGTCGTGCGACGCAAGATCCTCGCGCCACCGCAGCGCGTTCTTCTCGCTCAGCGCGTAGGTCGGCTCAAAGCCGAGTTGCCCGCACCTCACCCCCAAAGCGGCAATCGTCTCGATCGGGTCGCGCTCGGCCCAAAACATAACGCCCGGTTCACGTGGTTTCAGATTTGGCATACAAGCTCCTGTCCGCCCTGGTTCCGTGACGCCCGCGCCAGCATCGCCAGGCGCACGGCGCGGGCCGAATCCTCCGGCATGCACCGCTCCGGTCGCGTCCCCGTCCGGCAACAGTCGAGGAAATAGGCAATCTCGGTCGCGTACGCATTCTCATCCGGCACAGCCAACTTCTCCGCCTTCGCCCCCCGGTACAGCGTGACATCGCCGGCCAACTCCAGCACGCCGCGGTCGAACACCGCCGTGTAGCCCGCGCGGAACGGATATGCGATCCTCCCCCGCCACCCCCCCGACACCGAGCAGATCACGCCGCCCGGATACAGCAGCCCCGCGTCCAGCACGTCAATGCCGTGCCCCGCGTCCGCATAGCCCCGCGCGCGAATCGACGCCGGCGGACCCAGCAGGCTCAGCGCGATGTCGAAATCATGGATCAGCAGATCAACCGCCGCCCCGCCTGTCTGGCTCGGATCGGCAAACCACTCCGACCACGTCGGCGCCGCACATGCCCGGTGCAGCGTCAGCGCCCGCAACCGCCCCAGTTCCCCCGACGCCGCAAACGCCCGCAGCGGATCGTACGCCGGATGAAACCGCAGCACGTGCGCCGCCATGAACACACGCCCCGAACTCCGCGCCGCTTCGAGAATCGCATCCAGATCGTGCTCCGCCAAAGCCATCGGCTTCTCCACCAGCACGTGCTTCCCATGCTTGAGCGCCGCCAACGCCGCCGAAGCGTGCATCGGAGTCGGCAGACAAATATCGATTACGTCAATCGACGGGTCTTCGTACAACCCCTCCGGCGACGGCAGAATCCGCGTGTTCGACAAATCCAGCGTTTCCGCGCCCGTATCCAGATTCCCTTGCGCGCGCCGCGACGGGTTCAGAGTCACGAGGGCCGCAAGCTTGGCGCCGGGAACTTTTGCGATGGCCGCGGCGTGGGTGGCGCCCATGAAACCGAAGCCGAGGACGGCGATGTTCAATCCAGTATGGTAGCGCTTGGCCGCGCGCCCCACGCGCCGCGCCGCTACTGGATGTTCATGTCCACCACGTCGAACGTGAACCGCTCCGGAGGCAGCGACGAAACCGGTTCCGGACTCAAGTGCGCCCACGTCTGATACGCCGTGTTCGCTAACGTCGAGTTCAGGTAGAACAGGAACTGATTCGAGAAGCACGATATCGGCGGCGGCTGCCGGAACGTCAGCCGCGTTCCAACCGCCGTCTCAATGCCGACCTCCGGCTTCGGCCGCATCTTGTCCTCCAGAAGCTGCACGAAACTCGACCGCCCCGCGTGCGGCCACAGGTCCGCCCGCAGCAGGTTCCGCAGCTCCATCCGCGCCCCGAACGTGATCTCGCACTGCCGGATCCATTCCAGAATCGAATCGCCCCACCGCCAGTGCGTGACGAATGCCAGGTATTGATCCACCAGGTTGATCGCCAGGTCCATCCGCCGGCGCTCGGCATCGTCCATTGATGTCGGAACGGTCTCCGCCATCATGTCCTCTGCCTCGATGATGTTGTTGGCCATGCCCACCACGCGGTCCAACCGCTTCACATTGGGCGCGCTGTGCACAAGAAGGGGCGGAAGCTCATGAGTCTTGTCTCCGGGTACCTCGACAAAACGCCTTTCGCCTACGATATCCATCGTTCGCCTCTTTCCTTTCTTATCGACGACGAAGTCGGAATCACTCGTATCTCCGCAACATAATAGATGCGCGCTGTCATTTGCAAGTTCCCTCCTCCCGCCATGCCCCGCGGGGCAGGGAAGCCGCCCGCCCTTTCCTGCTATCATGCGGCTCGATGACCGAATATTCCATCGGCGTGGACCTCGGTGGCACCAACCTGCGCGCCGCCGCCGTCAGCCGCGAAGGCAAAATGCTCGGCAAAATCGCCGGCCGCAGCGAATTGCAGGCCGGCCGCGACGCCGTCCTCCTCGATATCGTCTCCGCCATCAAGCGCCTCATCGAGCAGAACTCCGATCGCAAACTCGTCGGCGTCGGCATGGGCGTCCCCGGCTTCATCCGCTTCGAGGAAGGCATCGTCGTCGGCTCCAACAACCTCCCCGATTTCGAAGACTTCCCCATCCGCGACGAACTCGAACGCCTCCTCGGCGAAAAGCTCATCCTCGAAAACGACGCCAACGCCGCCGCCCTCGGCGAAAAGTGGATCGGCGCCGGCCGCGACGTCGACGACCTCGTCATGCTCACCCTCGGCACCGGCATCGGCGGCGGCATCATCTCCCACGGCAAAATCCTCCGCGGCTACCTCGGCATGGCCGGCGAAATCGGCCACATCACCGTCATGGCCGACGGCAACCCCTGCGGCTGCGGCAACCGCGGCTGCCTCGAAAAACACGCCTCCGCCACCGCCATCGTCGCCATGGCCAAACTCCTCCACCTGGGCGACGGCATCACCAGCGAAGGCGTATATAAGCTCGCCATCGAAGGCAACGAGCGCGCCCTCATGATCTTCACCGCCGTCGGCGAAGCCCTCGGCATCGCCCTCGCCGGCTTAGTCAATATCTTCAACTATCCCCTTTACTTACTCAGCGGCGGTCCCCTCCCCGCCTGGGACTTATTCGCTCCTCACATGATGCACGAAGTCCAAAAACGCTCCTACACCTTCCGCGAAGCGAAAACCAGAATCGAAAAAGCCGCCCTCGGCAACGAAGCCGGCCTCTACGGCGCCGCCTTCCTGCCCTTCCAGGCCCAGGAAGACGCAAAACACTAACGGAGGACAAGCACGTGTACTGGATGGGAATCGACGTAGGCACCGGCGGAACAAGAGCGCTCCTGGTGGATCAGCACGGCCGCGTCCGCCACACCGCCATGCACGCCCACGAAGACATGCGCATGGAAAAGCCGCTGTGGGCCGAACAGGACCCCGACGACTGGTGGGCCGCCGCGCAGGCCGCCGTCCGCGCCGTTCTCAAAAAAGCCCACGCGACCGGCGGTGACATCCGCGGCATCGGCCTCAGCGGCCAGATGCACGGCCTCACCCTCCTCGACGACTCGAACCGCGTCATCCGCCCCGCGCTCATCTGGTGTGACCAGCGCAGCCAGGCCCAGGTCGACGCCATCAACGCGATCGTCGGCGTCAGCGGCATGCTCGAAGCCACCGCCAATCCCGTCCTCACCGGCTTCACCCTCCCCAAACTCCTCTGGGTCCGCGACAACGAACCGGCTAACTACGCCCGCGTCCGCCACGTCCTCCTGCCCAAGGACTACGTCCGCTTCGGCCTCACCGGCGAATACGCGAGCGACGTAAGTGACGCCTCCGGCACTGCTCTGTTCAACGTCGTCAAGCGCCAATGGGCCCTCGATCTCGCCAATAAGTTAGGTGTCGACCCGGCAGTTCTCCCCCGCGTCTACGAATCGGACCAGGTTACTGGCCATGTTACAAAGCAGGCCGCCGAATCCACTGGCCTCAAGCCCGGAACCCCCGTCGTAGCCGGCGCCGGTGACCAGGCCGCCAGCGCCGTCGGCAACGGCATCGTCACCCCCGGCGTCGTCTCCTGCACCCTCGGCACCTCCGGCGTCGTCTTCTCCTATCTGGGCGAACCCAATTACGACGAACGCGGCCGCGTCCACACCTTCTGCCACGCCGTCCAGGGCGCCTGGCACGTCATGGGTGTCACCCAAGGCGCCGGCCTCAGCCTCCAGTGGTTCCGCAAGGAACTCTCGCCCGGCGTCGAATACGACGCACTCATGGAAGAAGCCGCCCAATCCGAACCCGGCGCCAAAGGCCTCTTCTGGCTCCCCTATCTCATGGGCGAGCGCACCCCCCACCTCGACTCCACCATCCGCGGCGGCTGGATCGGCCTGACCGCCAGCCACAAACGCGCCGACCTCATCCGCGCCCTCATCGAAGGCGTCTGCTACAGCCAAAAAGACTGCCTCGATTTAGTCGAAATGCTCGGCGGAGCCGTCAACAACGTCCGCGTCTCCGGCGGAGGTGCCCGAAGCGCCTTCTGGCGCCAGGTCCTGGCCAACGTCCTCAACCGCGAAGTCGTCCGCCTCGAAACCGAAGAAGGCTCCGCCTACGGAGCCGCCCTCCTGGCCCTGGCCGGCTGCGAACACTCCGGAGACGTCCAATCCGTCTGCGCCGAAGCCGTTAAACAACGAGACTCCGTTCCCCCCGACCCCGCCACAGCCGCCCTCTACGCCGAAGCTCACAAGAAATACCAGGCCCTCTACCCCGCCGTAAAAGGAGCCCTCGCCTAAGGTGTACGCATCCGTCTCCTTACTTCCGGCTTCTTGCTCCTGGCTTCTTCTTCCCCCATGTACGTCGATGTAAGCCTCCCCGTCCCACTAACGCGCGCGTTCACTTACCGCGTGCCCGCAACCCTCGAACACCGCGTCCAACTTGGCTGCCGCGTCTCCGTCCCTTTTGCCGGCCGACTGCTCACCGGCATGGTCGTCGGCCTCAACCTCGATGCCCCCGAGGGCGGCACGCGCGACATCGCCCGCCTCCTTGACGAAGAACCCGTCCTCAACGAAGAACTGCTCAAACTCGGCTTTTGGATTGCCAACTACTACTGCGCCCCGCCCGGCGAAGTCTTTCGCACCATGACACCGCTGGGTGGCGAGATCCACCGCCGCCGCGTCTTCGAACTTACAGACGCCGGCCGCGAAACCGCCCGCCAGTTAGTCATCGGCGACCTCGCCGGCGACCGCGGCCTCCAGATCCTCCGCCTCCTCGAAGCCCGCCCTCTTGCCGAAGCCACCATCAAGGCCAAAATCGAAAACGCCGCCAATATCCTCCGCACCCTCGAAAAGAAAGGCCTCATCGCCCGCCAGACCACCGAGGAAGAGCGCGATCCTCTCCGCGCCTCGAGCGACCGCCTCCGCATTGAGTTCACCATCCGCCCCGAAATCCCGAAACTCCGCCGTGCCGAACGCGAGTTGCTCGCCTACCTCGAACTCCATCCCGGCCCTCACAACTTAAAGGCCGTCGAAGAAATTGTCAAAGGCGCCGGCCTTGCCGCCCGCTCGCTCGGCCGTCGCCACCTGCTCAAAATCGAACCCGAACTCCCTGCCGTCGGCATGGCCCTCCGCGAAGTCGGTCCCCGCGGCGAACGCGTCCTTACCAATGCCCAATCCGAAGCCTGCGTGCGCATCCGCGAAGCTCTCGACCTGGGCGGCTATCACGCCTTCCTGCTCGAAGGCGTCACCGGCAGCGGCAAAACCGAGGTCTACCTCCGCTCGATCGAAGCCTGTCTCGAAAAAGGCAAGAACGCGCTCATGCTCGTCCCCGAGATCGGCCTCACCCCAGCCGTCGCCGCCCAGTTCTTCGAGCGCTTCGGGGAAGGCGTCGCCATCCTCCACTCCGCCATCGGCGACTCCGAGCGCGCCGGCGAATGGCGTCGCCTTCGCGAAGGCCGCGCCCGCGTCGCCGTCGCCACCCGATCCGGTGTCTTCGCCCCCCTCGACCACATCGGCCTCATCGTCGTCGACGAAGAGCACGACCAAAGCTACAAGCAACAGGACACGCCCCGCTATAACGGCCGCGACGTCGCCCTCGTTCGCGCCCTCGACATCGGCGCTTGCGTGATCCTCGGCTCCGCCACCCCCTCGATCGAGAGCCGCTACAACGCCGAACGCGGCAAATACACCCGCCTCGAACTCGCCGAACGGGTCGAAAAGCGCCCGCTCCCCAAAGTCGAAATCGTCGACATGCGCGCCGAGTTCCTCGAAACCCGCCGCATGGCCACCTTCTCCCGCCGCCTCGCCGCCGCCATCGCCGAACGTCTCGACCGTGGCGAGCAGACCATGCTCCTCATGAACCGCCGCGGCTTCTCCAGTTTCGCCGCCTGCCGCAAATGCGGCGAACGCGTCGAGTGCCCCAACTGCGCCGTCACCCTCACCTTCCATCGCCGCGAGCGCCGTATGCTTTGCCACTACTGCGGCTACGCCGAACGCCCGCCCGAACACTGCCCGAAATGCGACAGCGAACACATCCAGTTCCTCGGCTCCGGCAGCGAACGCGTCGAGGACGAAATCCGCTCCGCCTTCCCCAAAGCCCGCGTCGCCCGCATCGATCGTGACACCGTCAGCGGCAAGGGCAGCTTCGAGCGCATCCTCGCCGCCTTCCGCGCCGGCGAGTACGACATCCTCACCGGCACGCAGATGATCGCCAAAGGCCACGACATCGCCAACGTAACCCTGGTCGGCATCGTCAGCGCCGACATCGGCTTGAGCCTCCCCGACTTCCGCGCCGCCGAACGCACCTTCCAGTTACTCACCCAAGCCGCCGGCCGCGCCGGCCGTGGCGACCGCCCCGGCGAAGTCCTCATCCAGACCATCAACCCCGACCACTACGCCATCCGCTTCGCCGCCGAACAGAACTACACCAAGTTCTACGAAAAGGAAGCATCCTTCCGCCAGGCCATGCGCTATCCGCCCTTCGCCGCCCTCGCCAACATCCTCGTCCGCAGCGAACGCAAGGACCAAGCCGAAGCCTGGGCCGCCGAACTCGGCCGCATGTTCGAACCCTCCCCGGAAGGCGTCAAAGTTCTCGGCCCGGCTGAAGCCCCCGTCGCCCGCATCCGTGGTGAACACCGCTACCAGATGCTCATCAAAGCCGCCAGCCGCCAACGCCTCAGCGAAATCCTCGCCTCCATCCGCCACCACGCCGCTCAACAAAAATGGCCCGCCGCCGCCCTCATCCTCGACGTCGACCCCCTCACCCTCCTGTAACCCCTGCCCCGCCGCCTCACACACGCCCCATCATCTCCACTAACTCTCCCCGCTGCGCCTCAATCCGCCGCACCGCCCACTTTTCGTTCAACCATGCCAGAAACCCGAACAAACCCGTATAAACCACCCCCAGCGTTACCCACACCGCCGTGTTGTGGTCAATCCGCCACCGCGCCACGTCAAGCCCAACGAGCCCCACCCACATCGGCCCCAGGTACCAATACTTCACCGTCTTCAACAACGCGATCTGCCGCCCATACGACTGAAGCAGCGCCTCCCCGTATTCTTCAAGCGTCACTGTCGTCGCCGCCGCCTTCGGCCCCCGCGACTGCCAATGCAGATACACCGCAATCCACACCCCGCTCAGCGCGATCCACACGTCCGCTACCCGCGCCCACGCATCGCGCTCGACAAATGCCATCCAACCAAAGAACGCCGCCACCAACCCCCCCGCAATCGTCTCGCGCCAGTCCCGCATCCGGATCGTACGCCCGAAACGCTCCGCCCGCCCCCGCACCGCCCGCAGCGCCCGCTCCGCTTCGATCGGCCGGGCCCCGGAAGCCCAAAGCTCATCCAGTTCGTCTTTGCCGTCGTTCATCGCCGCGCCTCCTTCGCGTTCAGTCTCTCGGCCAACCGCGCCCGCGCCCGGCTCAGCCGCGTCGCAATCGCGGATTGCGACAAGCCCGTCGTCTGCTCAATCTCCGCGTAACTCAAGCCATCCAGATGCAGCGTCACCACCCGCCGGTCCGCAAGCGGCAACTCCCGGATCGCCGCAAACAGCGCCTCGCGCCGCAGTTGTTGCGCCGCCTCCTCATCGGGCCCCTCACCTCGCGACCGCGGATCGAACTCCGGCGGAATCGTCCGCTCCCTCGCCCGCCGCCGGTTGCGCGAAATTACCGCCGAAATCGCCGTATTATGCGCAATCCGGTACAACCACGTACGCTCGCTCGCCTCCCCCCGGAACTGCGGAATCGCCTGCCAAACCGCCAGCAAAATCTCCTGCAACAGATCCTCCCGCAGCGCCGGATCCGCCTCGTACGATTGCGTCAGCCTCCTGAGCGCCGGCCCGAACTCCCCCACCAAACGCACGAACGTCTGCTCCCGGCTCGGACTCACGCCGCTAGGCAATTCGGCCATTCTCAACTTAGATAGTCCGTCCAGCCGCGATTTCCTTGCAGAGCAGTTCGCTATTGGAAGTACACGCCGAAGCCGTTGAAGAAAATGTCGGTGATAATCCCCGAGTCCAGCCCCGGAGCCGAAAACGAAACCGGATTGTCGTACTGGCCGATCCACAGCCAGCCAAGCGGATACGTAATACTACCGCTCTGCCCCGTCCCTGTCGCAGGCAGCATCGACAAAATCGAAGCCGGTATCGTAAGTTGCCCGGCGGACGCGGGACCCTGGCACTGGAAGTAAGTAAGTCGATTGTAAGTGCTGTCGGCCGCCGAGTACCCGCCCAGCGTAACCTGCCCGCTCTGTATCGACGGGTCCCCGCCGGACCACTGAACCGTGAACGCCGCCTTCCGCGGAATGGCCTGCGTCGCCGTCACGTTCGTGAACTGCACCCCCGCCAGCCCGCCACGGCCGGAAACGGAAAACGCCCCCACACTCTTCCCACCCGTCCCGCTGACACTGTAAGCGGCGCCGGGCCAAAGATATCTCGGGTCGGTGTTGCTGTTCAGAACCGCCCAGTATTCCCCCGCGCCATTGACCTTCGGCACCGGCATCGGACCGCCCGACGTAAGGCTCAGCGCGGACCCGGCATCGAGGTTCGCCGGGCTCATGTCGCTCAGCGTATAAGCCCCGTTCACGGCGCACCGAAAGCCCGGACAGGGAACCGCGATGCAATAGCCAGACGAGACGCCATACTGCGCCAGGCCCGCCGTCGACGGGGAATAGCTGCTGAATGTCGCCGTAGCGAAGTCGGAGTAAGACGCCGCAACGGAAAGCTTCTGGAACCGCATGATCGCGTCCTCCAGCCGGATGAAGCTGAACGTCACATTCTGGCCGAGGCAAGTTTCTCCAGCAGCGCGGAGCCCAGCGGCGAATCCGAACACGTCCCCCCGCCGCTCGACACCGCAATCGTCGGAAAGTTGCTCGTCTGCCCATTCGCCTGGACCGAAACGGGAACCGCGCAGCCATCCACCCCCGGCGGAACCGTAAAAACAATCTGATCCACGCCCGCGCAGCACCCGGACCGGCCATGATAGGTAACCTTAGCCTGCGAGTTGCCGACGATCACCTGAATATCGCCCGGCAAATTCCCCGTCGGCGGCAGCCCGGCGTCGCTTCCACTGATCGGCCCAAGCCCCGTCCCCCACAAAATAGCCACATCGCCCGGATGGAACGGATGAATGACCGAGTTCGGAACGTACGAAGGATCGGTCACAACCGCCTGCCCGATGCCCGACGAAGCGAACGTGAAGATCCCGAACGCGGCGGCCGTCACCTGGATTTGCAGGGCGGTGCTGGTTTGCCCGTTCACTGCCGCGGTCAACGTTCCCGTCCCCATCGGAACATCCGAAGGTAAGATCGCGTTGATCTGATTCGGGCCGGCGCTTAAAAGGATCGTGGGCTTGGTCACGCCCTTCACCGTCACCGAAAGCGTCGTGCCCGCTAAGTTCGTCGGCAAAGGAAACGAAGAAGCAACCGTGTAACTCGCCGGCCCCAGGTTCCCACCGAACACCGAGAACACGGAGCCTTGCGCGATCGCCGACGACGGCATCCCCGGAGGCATGTAACTGGCCGCGTTCACCGCGCCGCTCAGCGTCGGCTGAGCGGAAGCGGTGAACGCCATTGCCATCACATACACGCTGGCACGCAGCAACCTGCGCGCCGGCCGCGCCAACGACGCTATTCCTTCTCCTTGAACGGCTTCCCTGTCGCCGCGCTGATAATTGCGACGTAACCGTCCTTCTTCGTGCCCCACATCGTGTACCATACCGGACCTCGGTAGCGGGCGCTGCTGCCGAGCGTCATATCGGTCCTCGGAGCATCGGGATGTTTTGCCAGCCACTTCGCTGCCTCCTCATGCGCGGTCGCATAGGCTGCGTCGGAATCCGTCGCGAAATCGCTTGAAGTAAACGTCATCGCATCGCGCGTCGGTCCAAGCCACGGCACAGGCTCCTCGACGTTCACACCTTTGGAATACTCCGGCGCCTTGTCCAGCACGCAGTAGGTGAACTTTCGCGCCTGCTTCTTGTCGATCGCCCCGAACTGCGCTTCCCACAGTCCTGCCTTCCCATCCGCATTCGTTATGCCCGGGACATGGCCCTCCTTCATCGACAGCGGATGAGCATTATGGTCCCATTGGTAGGCCAGCTTGTACATCTCCCAATAGGCGGTCTTCGCGGTGACCGGAACAGGCGGCGCGGCGGCTTCTTTTGTTTCGGTTTTCGGGCTCGAGGTGCTGGAAGGGCCCGAGCAGCCGGCTAGTGCAAGCACGGCTAGAATCACAGCGGTCTTGCAGCCATCTCGTTTC
>JAKAJI010000416.1 GCA_021813825.1 Acidobacteriota bacterium
GGACGAGCCCGAGGCCCTGGTCGCGTTGGCCAAGGGCGGCGAGCGCTTCCCCTTCGTTGCGCTCGGCGACGTAGGCCTGGCGCGTATGGGATTGGCCGGTCTTGGCGAGCAGCGCGAGGGCCGGTTGGAGCGTGGCGGCGGCTTTGCGCGGCTCGTTCGATTGTTGGAAATGCTGGCCTAACTCCAACTCGGCCGCGATGGTGTGGAGATTGGCTTCGCCGGTGAGCTTGCGGCTCAGCGCAAGGGCGCTTTCAAAGACCGCGCCGGCTTCCTTGTGCCGCCCCTCGCCGTCAAGGGCTTCGCCGAGAGCAAAGTCGAGATAGATGAACTGCGGATGCTCGGCGCCGGCGCCTTGGATGAAAAGCTGGATCGCGTCCCGGGCGAGCGCTTCGGCTTCCCGGTAGCGGCCCTCGTCGACGAGGCTGTCGGCGAGATTGGCTTCGATCACGCCCACGTTGGCGTTGGTGGGGCCGTAAACTTTCCGCGTAATTTCGAGCGCGTGCCACAGCACCTGTTCGCCGTCGCGCGGGTGGCCGGCGAGGTTGAGCGTGATGCCAAGTTGGTTGAGGACGCCGGCTGTGGCAAGTTCGCCGGAGCTGGCTCTCTCGCGGTCGGCGGCTTCGCGCAGGATGGGGATCGCTTCGCGGAGTTTGCCGGCCTTCTGCAAGACCATGCCGTAGGATTCAAGACGCCCGGCGCCGTCGGCGGTGTTGAGGCGGCCCGTGCGGCGATCGATGGCGATGGCTTGCGCCATGTTAGTTTCGGCTTCGGCGAGGTTGCCCTGCTGGGCGAGCGTGGTGGCGATGGCGGCGAGCGTGGCCGAGATTGCTTCGGAATCGGGCGGGAGGAACTTCTTGCGAATCGCGAGCGCGTGGCGGGCTGCGGCGACGGCTTCGTCGTAGCGGCCCATGTTGTAATCCGCGTCGCTCAGACCCATCCAGGATTGGGCGGAGGCAAGCGTGTCGGGGCCGAAGGCGCGGCCGCGGGCGTCGATGCTTTCGTGGAACGCCTGCGCGCCTTGCTGCGCCGGCCCGATCGCGTTGTAGGCCGCGCCGATGTTGTCGAGCAGACGCGCGCGCAGCTCGGGCTGGTTCTGAAATTCCTTGTCGACTCGCTCTTTGCCTGTGCGAAGAAGGTCGGCAGCGGTGACCTGGCCGTTGGTTTCGGTGGGATCGGTTTCGCGGAAGAGGTTGACGAGGAAGTCGGAGACGGCGCGGGCCGTCGCCGCTTCCTGCTCGGCGCGGTCGCGTTCCAGGCGCACGCGGTGGCTCTCGATCGCGAGCGTGGCGACGAAACCAACGGCGAGCACGAGCGCCGCCGATAGCAGGGAGAAGACGGCCCGATGGCGGCGGATAAGTTTGCGGGCCTGATACAGCGTGCTGGGCGGGCGCGCAACCAGAGGCAGGTCCGACTCATATCGCTCAATGTCGCCGGCGAGCGCGGCGACGCTCTGATAGCGTTGGCCGGGATCCTTCTCGAGAGCCTTTTCGACGATCGTCTCGAGATCTTCGTCAAACCGGCGGAACCAGGTGCGGAAGGGGCGCGGCGGCGCGTTGATGACTTTGGCGAGCGCGTCGAGGATGCCGGCGCCGGGTTCGAGATAAGGATGATGGTTGGTGAGGAGCAGATAGAGGATGACGCCGAGCGAGTAGATGTCGGAGCGGACGTCAATGTGGCTGGTGTCGCCGCGGGCCTGCTCGGGGCTCATGTACTGGATGCTGCCTTGCACCATGCCCGTCTCGGTGAGGGTGGAGTTTTCGGTGTCGGGCGTGAGGAGGCGGGCGAGGCCGAAGTCGAGGATCTTGGCGATGGGGCGCGAAGTGGAACCGCCGGAGCTCGAGTCGCCTGCGTCGAGAACGAAGATGTTCGAGGGTTTGAGGTCGCGATGGATGACGCCGTTCTGATGCGCGTAGGAGACGGCATCGCAGATGGCGCGGAACAGGTGGAGTCGCGAGGCGGTTTCGCGTTTGGAGGGGATCGTGATGGACGGCTGTTGGGCGAGCCATTCGTCGAGCGGGATGCCGCGGACGAGTTCCATGGAGAGGAACGGCTGGCCGTCGTCGCCCAAGCCGGACTCGTAAACGGTGGCGATGCCGGGGTGCTCGAGGCGGCCAAGGGTTTCGACTTCGCGCTGGAACATGCGGCGGACGCGTTCGCCGGCGGAGCGGCCGGCGCGGATGACTTTGAGCGCGACAAGGCGGCGGGGATTCTGCTGCTCGGCTTCATAAACCGTGCCCTGGCCGCCTTCGCCGAGGATGCGGAGGATGCGGTAGTTGGAGACCGACGACGGAGGCGCCGCGGCGGTTGGCTCGGTGAGCGGGAACGAAGCGGTGCCGGACGGCTGGTCGCAGGCGAGCAGCGTTTCAACTTCGCGGCGGAGGCTGAAGTCGTCGGCGCAGGCGGCGGCGAGAAAATCGGAGCGGGCCGCGCCATCGAGCGACACGGCGCGGTGGAACAGTTCCTGGATGCGGCGCCAGCGGGCGTCGTCCATGGTGGTCAGGCTCCGTCCGTGTTTCTAAGTTCGTGCCGGAGCCAGGCACGCGCCATGCGCCATTCGCGGTCTACGGTGGCGGGCGAGACTTGAAGCGACGCGGCGGTTTCGTCCACGGTGAGACCGCCGAAGACGAGGAGGTCGACGATTTCTACTTTTCGCGGGTCAAAAGATTCGAGCCGTTCGAGCGCCTGCTGTACGGAGAGGATGTCGGCGAGTTGCGGATCAGGCTCGGGGATGCTGGTGGTGAGCGTGATGCGCTGCCAGTCGCCGCCTCGCTTGCCGCGTCCTCGCTGGCGGGCGTGGTCGACCAGGACGCGGCGCATCTGGCGGGCAGCCATGGCAAGGAAGTGCGCGCGGTCGTTGTAAGGCGTCTCGACACCCAGGAGGCGGAGGTAGGCTTCGTGGACGACGGCGGTGGGAGAAAGGGTGTGGCCGGGTTTCTCCGATGCAAGATAGTGGGAGGCGAGGCGGCGGAGGTTGTCGTAGACGAGCGGAGTAAGCTCGTCGAGGGCGGAGGAATCGCCCGAGCGCCAGCGGGCCAAAAGTACAGTTATTTCCGACTGCGGAGGGGAGAAATGCTCACTCAATTCTCGCATCGTATCACGGCTGGTGATAGACTCAAGGTGCCCGCGGCCGGATTGAGGTGAATGCCTTATGTTGTGGAAAGGGACGGCGGTGGGCTTGCTGCTGGGCGCGGCCGCGCTTGGCGGGGATTTCACCACGTATATTGGCGACCAGTATGTGTACGCGGTGAACGGGATGACCGCCGACGCGGCGGGCAACACTTACGTCACCGGCACGCGGACGATTCCATTTCTTATTTCTTATCCGGGCGTGTCGACAGGCGGGGCGACGGACATTTTCGTCGTGAAACTGGACAACACCGGGAACATCGTGATGTTCACGACACTTACGGGCAAGAATAACGACGTGGGAAACGGGATTGCGGTGGATGGCGCGGGGAACATCTGGGTGGCGGGGATCACGAGTTCGCCGAATTTCCCTTTGTATCATCCGCTGCAGCAGAGCGCGGGAAAAGGGAATACGGGGTTTCTAACGAAGCTCAGTCCCGACGGGCAGATTCTTTTCTCGACTTACCTGGGCGGAACGCAAGGCGCGAGCGGGTTGAACGCGGTCGCGACGGACGCGAACGGCGATGTATATGTGACGGGTTGGACGAATGCTCCGGATTATCCGCATACCTCGGGTCTGCCGGCGGGCGGAGTGACTCCGTCGCTGGGGACGGTGGCGGCGGCGTTTTTCGCGAAGGTTTCCGCGGCCGGTGACCGGATTATTTACGCGGGCGGCGTGACGGCGACGATGCACGAGTGCGGCGCGGGGAGTTCGTGTTTCCTGAGTCCGCTGACGGCGCAGGGCGCGTCGATTGCAGTGGACGTGGCGGGGAATGCGTATGTGGCGGGGAACGCGAACGGGTCGGGGCTTCCGACGACGGCGGGCGCGCTGCGGACGGACGGGATCGGCGCGTTTGTAATGAAGGTGAACGCGGCGGGAACGGGGCTGGTGTATTTGACGATGCTGGGTTCGGCGAACTACATTCCCGGCGGAGCGGCGCCTTCGTCGAACCCGGGGAATTGGGCGGCGGGGATCGCGACGGACGCAGGAGGGAACGCCTACATCACGGGGTGGACTTCGGATCCGGCGTTTCTCGCGACGGCGGGCGTGGTGCAACCTGCTTATTCGATTCCGTCGTCGCAGATCAATCCGTATCCCGCGCCGCCGCCGGACGCGTTCGCGGCGAAGTTGAATCCGCAGGGCACGGCGATGGTGTGGGCGACGTTTCTGGGCGGGACGGGGGACGACCGGGGCAAGGCGATTGCGCTCGATGGCCAAGGGAACACCTGGGTGACGGGGACGACGGCGTCTACGAGTTTTCTGGGCGGAGGCGGCGGCGAGTTCCTGGTGGGGCTTAACGCGGACGCGACGGCACTGAGTTA
>JAKAJI010000417.1 GCA_021813825.1 Acidobacteriota bacterium
ATTCTCGCTGCGCTCGCCTGGCATTGGCCGGCGTCAATTATTTCTTCCGCTGGCGACTTTCATTCTTGCTGGTCTTGAGCCTTCATCATTAGTCCACCATCGCGCAGTCTGACGCCAAGGGCGTCAGAAGCTCCGTTTCCGAGTTCTGCTGAACATTGCGCCGTTGATCGAACGCCGCAGATCGTCCAGGAGCGGCGTTCTCTTGCTACCCGCCACCTCAGCATTCTCCGTTTGAGTTGTTTGGCGCATCTTGGTCATGCGTGCGCCGGTGGCGCCGGGTTGCGTTTGGTTGACGCCGCTCGCGCTCGTTCTTCAGCGACTTCGGAGCGCAGACTTGGGCCGAGGAACTCCAAGACGACGGCGTGATGCACGACCCGATCGATGGCGGCCGCGGTGGTCATCGGATCTTTGAAGATCTGATCCCATTTCGAGAACACCAGGTTCGAGGTGATCATGACGCTCTTGCGTTCATAGCGTTCGGCCAGCAGCGCGAACAGCACTTCCATTTCCGTCCGGTCGTGTTGAACGTAGCCGATGTCATCGAGAGCGATGCACTCAAAGTTGTCGAGCCGCTTTAGCTCGCGCGCGAGCCGCAGGTTCTTCTTCGCCTCGAGCAACCGTTCGACGAGCTGCGTCACGGGCGTGAACAGAACGGGGTGCCCGGCTTCCACCAACGCTCGCGCCAACGCCGCCATGACGTGCGATTTCCCCGTCCCGGGTCGGCCGATCAGACACACGTTGGTTGCGCCGGCGAGGAACTCGCCGCGCAACAGTTCGCGGATCTTCCCGCGCAGAGGTGCCTCGTAGCGATTCAGGTCGAGGGTCGCCACCGACTTATCGCGGGGTAATCTCGCCTCCAGCAGTAACCGCGTGATACGCCGGTCGGCGCGATCCTCGGCTTCCTGGGTCACCAGTTCGGCCAGATATCGAACGTGGCTCCAACCTTCGGCGGCCGCGCGCTCCGCCAGTTCGATATATTGCTCGAGGAACGAGGGGAGCCGAAGCGCCTTGAGGCGTAACTCCAGCGTTTCATCGCGGGAGATCGTCGCGGCGCTCATGCGCACACCGCCGCAGTGCTTTCGCCCAGAAGCCGGTCATAGACGGCAAGATCGGGCGGCGTAAAGTTCAAGTACGGTCGACTCTCCTCGGTTCGCGGACCGCGCACTTCGGCGCGCACGGTTTCGTAGGTTGGCGCGATCGCGGCGGCCAACAACGAAGCGAGCACCGTCCGGACGCATTCCTCCCCGTCGCTCGCCGCCAGATGCAAGATCCGCACGTAATCGAGGTCCGCCTGGTCGGCGCCCTCGACCACGAGTGCATCATAGGCGCGGCGGAACTCCAGACTCGGGAACAAGGCCTCGCGGAACACGTAGCGCCGGAACGCGCCGGGCTTTCGTACCAGGGAGTGGATGATGTGCCGGTAATCGATCCGGTGCGGGTCTTTGCCGATCAGCCGGTCCATCACCGCGACGCGCTCGCCGCGGTGATGCAGCTCCACGATGTCGGCGTGTAGCCGGACCCGTAGCCGGTGTCCGATCAGGCGCGAGGACACCGAGTAGGAGTGCTTCAGCACCCGTACCGCGCTCGCGCGCGACACCGTGGCATAGGACTCTCGGAACGATGGCAATGGGCGCGCCGGCAGCGACCGCAGATGCGGCCGCTCTTCCTCGATCCGTGCGGTTCGAGTCGCGTTGCGCGACTGCACGCAACTGTCGAGGAAGCCTTCGTACGCCTCGCGTGAGGCGAACGCCCGCGATCCGCGCAGCCGTAGCCGCTGGTCGATGAAGTTCTTCAGCCGACCGTTCGCCGACTCGACATCGCCGTTCTCATGCGCGTTGCCGGGAAAGTTGCGCGAGGCGCGCAGACCATAGTGGTTGATCAGTTCGCGGTATCGTTCGGTGAAGTCCCGGCCGCGGCTCTCCGCCAGCTCGTGGGTCGCCGCCGACAGGTTGTCGGTGCGGTGCTCGATCGGCACACCGCCGAGACGCCAAAAGGCCGTTTGCATGCCGGCGCTCAACGCTTCAAAACTCTCGCTCGGGCAAATCGACACCGACTCCCAGTTCGAGTACGTCAGCACGAAGTGATACAGCAAATGC
The DNA here is from genome assembly GCA_021813825.1 of Acidobacteriota bacterium. GTDB lineage: Bacteria > Acidobacteriota > Terriglobia > Bryobacterales > Bryobacteraceae > JAJYKC01. Next base: position 2,097 of record JAKAJI010000417.1, read on the forward strand.
GCGAACGGTTCCCCGGCGATGACAACTTCGAGCTCGCGCATGTCGGTAAAATCCGATTGCCCTTGTTCTCCGGGCACATGCGTCTGCGGAAAGAACACCTCGCAGTCCGGCCCCGCCTTCAGCCGCCATGCCAAGAACCGCCGCTGGAGCGTGCGCAGCTGTCCGGCACTGAACCGCCCGGCATCGCGCCTGTTCAGCTCCTCCCACACGGTCTTGGCTTGAAGCCCGCCATCCTGCTTCAGCAACGCCTCGATCTCCGGCCAGGCATCGGCAAACGGATCCAACCGCGTTCGCCACGTGTGCGGCGCCTTCGCTTCCGACGGAGTCCCACCAGATCGCACGTATTTGCGCGCGGTCCGTTCGCTCATCCCGGCCTTTGCCGCTGCGGTCACCTGGGATAATCCTTGCTTTAACAATGACATGAGTAATCTCACCTGTTCGTCTGTAACCACACCACCCCCTTTGATGGGGGCAGCGTAAACCAGACCTCCGATGAGACTCGGCAACCGGCAGTTTTAATTGTCGTTGACCGGCAGTTCTAATTGTCGCCGGTCACGGGCTGATATCGATTGAGTACAGTCGCGATCTCAACCAAGCCGAGCAGCTCCGTTTGATCGCCGATTACATCGGAGATCCGATCGAACGCCCGACCGCGTCCGAAATGATCGCGAGGGCGGAGCGGTTCGTGGCCCACATCCGTGAGCGACTCGTGCCCGAGCCGGAACCGCAGAAGGGGCGGGCTCCGGAGCAGCCTGCTCGCCGGCGCGATCGAGGCCCCGAGCGTTAGGGATCGCGCGATAGCGACTTGCGCTATCGCCGCGGCTCCGCGGAATTAGAATTCGATAGATCGCCGCCACGCGGAGTGAGCACTCCCCGCGCGTAAAAGGTAATTGCCAGTTTGAGCGCGTCGTGACCGCAAGCGGCATAACCTCGAGGTGACGCGCGCCAGCCGCGCGGCTACCATTTGCCGATGGAGACTCTAACCGACCCCTTGCCAGAAAACCCGTTGAAGGTCGCGGCCGGATGGCTGTCGCAAGCGCAAAGGGACGCATTGCAGCCGAATCCGCACGCCATGGTCCTGGCGACCGTGGATGCGCGCGGGCGGCCGTCGGCACGCGTCGTGCTTTGCAAGGAAATCGACACCGAGACCGGCTTGATCCACTTCTACACGAACTATTTGTCGCGCAAAGGGCGCGAACTGCACGCCAACCCGCGCGCCGCCGTCGTGTTTCATTGGGACCACCAGCACCGCCAAGTGCGTGCCGAAGGACGTGTAGAGCCGCTCTCGGATCGGGAAAACGATCTGTATTTCCGCAGCAGGCCTTGGCAGAGCCGTCTCGGCGCATGGGCGAGCCGGCAAAGCGAACCGCTGGGGTCGCGCGCCGCCCTGATCGCGGCCGTGGCCGCCGCCGCTCTGCGCTTCCGCATTGTATACGACGGACCGGGCGGCGCGGAGCCGGCAAGAATCGCCGCGGAGGTGCCGCGGCCGCCGCACTGGGGCGGTTATCGTCTGGTCGTCGACGCGGTCGAGCTATGGGTGGAAGGCGATTTTCGGATCCATGACCGCGCGCGCTGGACGCACAGCGGCGCAGGCGACGGCGCGGCGTGGACGGCTCAGCGTTTGCAGCCCTAGTGACCGGCATCGACCGCTGTAGTCCGCACAAACTGGGTCATACCGTACTGTTCAAGAACTCCGATCCATTTATGCTGCGGCTCCTTCGTAGAAGCTCGGCATTCCACCAAGGCGCGATCGACAATCGATGCGCGCAGACTTGGACTGTGGAACGTATAGCTGTGCGATTATTGAGAAATGCGTAAGTGAGTGACGCTTTTTCCCGCTCTTGCGGTCCAAGTACTTCGGATGGTTACATTCGAGGTACGGATGAGACACTCACAGAAGCTGAAGGAGCTGGAACGGCGTCGTCGCCGTGGCGCAAGGTTACTCGCAGCCGGCAAGACCCAGGCCGAGGTCGCCCGACAGGTCGGCGTATCGCGCCAGACCGCGATGCGTTGGGATCGTGCCCGACAAGAAGGTGGCGTGGAGGCCTTGCGCCGGGCGCCGCACTTCGGACGTCCGGAGCGGCTCAGCCCAACACAACGCCAGGAGTTGGTGCGGCTTCTCAAAGAAGGGGCGCTTTCGGCCGGTTTCCCCACCGAGCTATGGACCTTGCCGCGGATCGCGCAACTGATCGAGGCGAAGTTTGCCGTGAAGATGGTCGCCTCATCAGTCTGGCGACTGCTTGGACGGCTCGGCTGGAGCGTGCAGCGGCCGACCGGCCAGGCCCGGGAGCGCGACGAGAGAGCGGTCCGCAAGTGGAAAGCCAAGAGGTGGC
>JAKAJI010000418.1 GCA_021813825.1 Acidobacteriota bacterium
TCGTCATCGAGGTCGGACATCACCACTGGGGGAAAAGCAACGGGTATGTACCGACAATTCACCTTCTGCGAGGAGAGAGCACGGTCTTGTCGGCCCATTCCGACGTGCTCGACAAGATCGTGGCAAAACTCGATACGGAGTTCGTCCGCATCGAATCCCTGTAACCGCCCCGCCGCGCAGCCATTGCTGCCGGCGGGTTTTCTATTGGCGCGTTCGCGAACGACAGCGCAAAAAAATGGGAATTACATACTTGACTACCTAGGCGGCGTCAGGGACAATGGCGCCACTGAGATCATGGCGAGTCGAGTATGGAAAAAGTCACGGTCAGCGCCTACGAGTTTTTGAGGAAATTCCCGGACGAGCGCGCGGCGCGCAAGCATATCGAGCAGCGCCGCTGGCACGGCCACCCGGTCTGTCCTCATTGCGGCGAAGCGCACCGCATCCAGACGCGCAAGGTGGAGGGATACTACCGCTGCCTCGCGTGCAAGGTCGATTTCACCGTCCGCACCGGCACCGTTTTCGAGCGCTCCCACGTCCCGCTGGATAAGTGGCTGTACGCCGTCTACCTGCTGGTCACCTCGCGCAAGGGCGTGTCGTCGCTCCAGCTTTCCAAGGAGATCGGCGTCACGCAGAAAACTGCCTGGTTCATGCTCCAGCGCCTGCGCGAAGCCTGCGGCAACGAAAGCGAGAGGGGTGGCGGAGACGGCTGGGGCATGCTCTCGGGCATCGTCGAGGCCGACGAGACCTACATCGGCGGCAAGGAATCAAACAAGCACGAGGGCAAGAAGCTCAAGGCCGGTCGCGGCACGGTCGGCAAGACGGCGGTTCTTGGGATGCGAGCGCGCGACGGCAACGTGAAAGCGGTCGTGCTGGACGGAACCGGCGCGGACGAAATCCAGGCGGAGGTGCTGGCCGCGGTCGCGCCAGGATCGACGCTCTGCACCGACGAGCACGCTGCGTATCGCGGAATGCGCGGGTACAAGCATCGTGCCGTGAACCACAGCGCCAAGCAGTTCGTGGACGGCATGGCCCACACCAACGGCATCGAAAGCGTATGGGCTGTGCTCAAGCGCGGGTTCTACGGCGTGTATCACCAGTTCAGCGCCAAGCACCTGCAGCGGTACGTCAACGAGTTCGCCTACCGGCTGAACGAAGGCAACTGCCGCGTTCACACGCTGGACAGAATCAATGCGCTACTGAGCAAGACGGCTGGGAAGAGAATCACTTATGCGGAATTGATGGCCTAAAACGCTCAAATAACCAATACCAGCGACAAATGGCAAAAGCAAAATTTTTCTCCAACAGATCCTTCCGCTCACTGCCCATTTGACGCCAATGAAGAAGAATACAAACGGACTGATCGGGCGTAACCGGGACGAGGCGTTCGGCTTGGTGGACGGATTACTGGCGCATTTTGACCAGTATCAAGCCACGTTCCTCGATTCATCGTACCTGGAGTCAAAAGTCCGGCAGGATTTTATCGACAAGTTCTGGATGGCCCTTGGCTGGGACGTTTGGCACCTGGAGCAGACCAACCCCTACACCCAGGAAGTGCGCATTGAGGAGAGTCAGCCCACCGAGTCCGGGCGCAAGCGGCCGGACTATTGCTTCTACGCCGCCCCGGAGTTCCGCGACCCGAAGTTTCTCGTGGAAGCCAAGCGGCCGAGCGTCCAGTTGCTCGATGCCGTTCCATTGCTACAGGCCGCCCGATATGGTTGGTACGCCGGCCTGCCGATCGTCGCCTTGCACAACTTCGTGGACCTGCTGGTGGTGGACTCCCGTTTCCGTGCTGACGCCAACTCAGTTCAACGGCGGGTGGTCGCTCATTTCGATCTCGCCTCCCTTCGCAATGCCGAAAAGTTTGACAGGCTCTATTGGCTGTTCTCGCGGGAAGCCGTCATCGGCGGCTCCATTGAGACCTTCGCCAATGCCTTACCGACCACGAAACGGGCACCAGCGCAGCACGGCCTGTTCCAGGGCGGCTATCGGCCGGTCGATGTCGCGCTGCTGGACACACTGGAACAGTGGCGAGATCAACTGGCGCGCACGCTCAAGAACCGCAATGCCTGGCTTGACGGCCCGACCCTAACGGAGGTGACCCAGCGGATTCTGGATCGGCTGGTGATGATCCGCTTCTTGGAGGACAAGGAGATCGAGAGCAGGATCGGCATCGAGACCATAGCCCAGAAGGGCGAGTCCTGGAGTAACTTCCAGAAGGCGTCCCGCCAACTTGACTCCATCTACAACGGCATTGTTTTCAAGCACCACACCATCATCGACGAGGGCAAACTTGTAGTCGACGACGGGGCGTTCCTCTCTGTTTGCGACGAACTTGATCCCACGACGGCGTCCGCCGACTACAACTTCGCCCAGATTCCGATCCAGATTCTGGGCTCGATCTACGAGCGGTTCCTCGGCAAGGTGATCGTCGCCACCGATCACCGCGCCAGGATTGAGGACCGTCCCGAAGTAATCAAGGCCGGCGGCATCTACTACACGCCGACGCACATCGTCCATTACATCGTCGATGCCACGGTTGGTCCTCTGGTGGCCGGCAAGAGCTATTCCGAACTCAAGAAGCTGCGGATTATCGATACCGCCTGTGGCTCGGGATCATTTCTCATCGGAGCCTTCGACAAGATCGTAATGGCGGCAGCCGACTGGTTCAACCGAAACCCCGACAAGGCCAAGACCGCTGGCTGCATCCCGGTTGGCAACGGCTGGCGCCTGTCGCTGACGCACAAGCGCGAGTTGCTGGTGAGCTGCATCTTCGGCATCGACCTCGATCACCAAGCCATTGAGGTGGCACAACTCTCCCTGTTCCTGAAGCTGCTCGAAGAGGAGACAGCCGGCTCCACGCACGTGGGACAGAAGGAGATCGAGCAGGCCCTGCTGCCGTCACTCGCCTACAACATCGTCAACGGCAATGCGCTGATCGATGTGGATTTCTATGAGGATGACCTGTACCCAGCCGACGATTTGAGACTGCGGCCTATCCCTCTCAAGCGTACCTTCCCCAAGGTGTTCGAGGCTGGCGGCTTCGACGCTGTTGTCGGCAACCCACCCTACCTTTTCATCACCGAACTGAGCGACGATGAGAAGCGGTACTTCCAGAAGCGCTACCAGAGCACCGAATACCGGTTCGACATCTACGGGCTCTTCATCGAGCGGGCGATGACCGAGATACTGAGGCCCGGTGGACGGATCGGGTACATTATTCCGCACACGCTGCTTGCCAACGATTCTTTCACCAAACTGCGCAATCTCCTTCTGAGGGAAAGCTACGTCGACGAGGTGCTTGACATCGGTCCCGGCGTGTTCCAGAAAGCGAAGAACGAGACCATGATTCTGGTGGCAGAGAGAAGCGCCCCGCGCCGCCGCACGACTACCGTCCGCGTGACCGACGCCAAGGCGTTCCCGGCGCCGAAGAAAGACTTCAACATCAAGCAGGCGCTCTGGGCCAGCAATGCCAACGCCGCATGGCTGGTCAACGTCGACCAAAATGCAGCACAGTTCCTGGCGGCGATGGACGCGGCTCCGCGCCGGCTTGGCGACCTGTGCACGGTCAATCAGGGACTGCGGACGGGTGACAACGCCACGTACCTTTCCGAAATTCCTCAAAATGGCGCCAAGTGGGAACGTGCCGCCGGCGGCAACCACGTGCAACGCTACCTACCCATCCAGGACGGGCTCTGGGTGTATTACGACACGGATGTACTGGACGCTCCGCGCAAGCGGGAACTGTTCGACCGGGACGAAAAGATCGTCGTGCAGGAGATTCGCAACATTTCGCTCCGGCAGCGCATCGTCGCCACGCTGGATCGGCGACGGAGCTTCTGCTTGCAGTCCACTAATGTCATCGGCCTGAAGCCAAGTGTGACCGTTGACCTTCGGTTTCTCATGGGCGTGTTGAGTTCGGCGCTCATGAACCGGTATTTCCGCCTGCGGTTTCCGGCGAACAACCACATCCCGTCCAATCAGTTGGCGGCGCTTCCGATTCCTCAACCATCTCCACAGGAGGAACGGCGAATCGCATCCCTGGTCGATCAATTGCTGGCGGCCACGGAACGACGTTACGCAGCCGGCGCGGAGCATCTTCAGCGGGCGCTCGACAACCAGTGCGCCGCCCTCGACGAACAGATCGAGCGAATGGTATGCAACCTGTTTGGAGTTCAGGTTGAGGAAGGCAGGGAGTAGGATTAAGAGCGCAGATCGACTAATAACAAAAACCAGCGCCTCGGTCGGGCGGCGACCCTAGGCGGTTTGATGTTGTCTCAGGTACTCAAGTATGTAATTCCCAAAAAAATGGCAGTACAGCGCAGAAAAAACGCGAACCCCAGGCCGCTGACGGCAAACGCAACAAATGCGATCAACGCAACTTCGGTCCCGCTCATGTGCTCTCCCCGCGTGCCGTGCGCCGGCTCA
>JAKAJI010000419.1 GCA_021813825.1 Acidobacteriota bacterium
CGCCATCACGCACTACCGCGACCCCAACCCCGAACTCCTGGCCGTCCATAAGGAACTGGTGAAATACCAGCGCGAGGACGGCGTCCCGTTGTCGTTTACGCTCTATCTCCCGTCTGGCTACAAGCCGGGCGGAAAGCTTCCCGCTCTCGTGTGGGCTTACCCCTACGAGTACAACGACGCTTCCACCGCCGGCCAGGTGAGCGGCTCGCCGCTGCGCTTTCCCCGGCTGATCGGTCATCAACTCCTCGTTCTGGCCGGCTACGCCGTCCTCGACAACACCGCCATGCCCGTCATTGGAAAACCGGCGACCGTCAACGATACGTACCTGCAGCAGATCGTCATGGACGCGCGCGCCGCCATCGGAAAGGCAGCCTCGATGGGTGTTGTCGACCCATCTCGCGTCGCGGTCGGCGGCCACAGCTACGGAGCGTTCATGACCGCCAATCTGCTGGCCCACTCCGATCTCTTTCGCGCCGGGCTCGCCGAAAGCGGCGCCTACAACCGCACGCTTACGCCTTTCGGATTTCAAAGCGAACGCCGCACGATCTGGCAGGCCCCGGACCTCTACATCAAGATGTCCCCGTTCATGAGCGCCGACCACATCAGGGCGCCGATCCTTTTAATACACGGCGAAGCAGACGACAACTCCGGCACATTTCCCATTAACTCCGAGCGCCTGTACCAAGCGGTCCGCGGGAACGGGGGGACGGTGCGGCTCGTCATGCTGCCGCTCGAAGCCCATGCTTACGCGGCACGCGAAACACTGGAAGAAGTCTTAGCCGAGGAACTCAACTGGATGAACAAATACGTGAAGACACCTGCTACCGGGGAGGCCTCGCGATGAAATACGCCGCCGCACTGGTTGCCTGCCTCGCCGCGGCCTCGCTCTCCGCGGCGGGCTTACCTTCTTTCTCCGACCCCGCTCCCTCCCCGGATGGCAAGCAACTCGCCTTCGTGTCGGGAGGCGACATCTGGATCGCGCCAGCCTCTGGCGGGGAAGCCCATCTTCTCATCTCGAACCCTGCAACCGAATCCCGTCCGCTGTTCTCTCCCGACGGCAAACAACTCGCGTTCGTCAGCGACCGCACCGGCAACGGCGACATCTACGTTCTGACGTTCTCCACGGGCGGCCTCCGCCGGCTCACATTCAGCGACGCCCCCGAACACCTCGACGCCTGGTCGGCGGACGGCAAGTGGATTTACTTCACGTCTCCGGTAAACGACGTACAAGGAGACAACGACCTGTTCCGAGTCAACGCCGAAGGCGGTACACCGCTCGAAGTGAGCCGCGAACTCTTCGTGAATGAATACTACGGCGCGCCCTCGCCCGACGGCGGCGAAATCGCCTTCTGCGCGCGCGGTTTCAGCATGTCGCAGTGGTGGCGCCTCGGACACAGTCATCTCGACGAAAGCGAAATCTGGGCGAAGAAGACCGGTGAGGACGGGGGGTACCGACGGCTCGTCGACGGCGGGGCGAAACAAGATTGGCCGATGTGGCGCCCCGACGGCCATGCTCTGTTCTTCGTGTCGGACCGCAATGGTGCGCAGAACCTCTGGATGCTCTCACTCGAGGCGAACAGCGCGCCGCGGCCCGTGACGAAATTTACCTCAGGCCGCTTCCTGTTCCCGACCCTCTCCGCCGACGGAAAGTCCGTCTACTTCGAGCGCGATTTCTCCATCTGGAAAGCTGACACCAAAACCGGCGCGGCCGTGAAGGTGCCGCTGACGCTGGCGGGCGTGCCCGACGGCCCCGCCGAGCATGTCGAACACTTAACGACCTTCTCCAGCCTCGCTCTCTCGCCCGACGGCAAGAAAATCGCCCTCACGGCCCACGGTGAAGTTTTTGCGGCCTCGGCCAAGGACGGCGGAGACGCGATCCGGCTCACCCACACGGCAGCGCCCGAGGACGATCTCCACTGGACGCCCGATAGCAATAGGCTCGTATACGTTTCGGAACGCAACGGCAACGGCCAGATATTTTCGTACGACTTCGGCACGGCGAAAGAAACGCAACTGACCCGTTCGGCCGGCAACGACGAAGTTCCCCTGGTAGCCCCCGATGGCAAATCGCTCGCCTACGTCCGGGAGGGCCGTGAACTCCACGTCGTCTCGCTCGATGGCACTGGCGACCGCATCCTCGCAACGGGCCAATTACGGGAGCCCGCCCTCCACTGGTCCCCCGACAGCCAGTGGCTCGCCTTCGCCGAGACCGGCGCCAAGTCGTTCCGCACCGTGATGCTCGTTCCCGCCTCGGGCGGCACGCCGCGCGAAGCCGACTTTCTCGCCAACGGCGAAACCGCCGGCCGCATCGCCTGGAGCCCCGACGGAACCTTCCTGCTCTTTGACACGGCGCAGCGTTCCGAGCCTTCTTCCATCGCACGCGTCTGGCTGACTCCGCACGTCCCGAAGTTTCATGAAGACCAGTTCCAGGAATTGTTTCAAACAAAACCAACTGGAAATGATTCCAGCAAACTCGCCGGGAAATCGGAGACCGGAATCAAGGCAGCCGCCGCACCGCCCCACGTGGCGGTGAACTTCGACGGCATCCGCGATCGCCTCTCCCTTCTGCCGCTCGGGCTCAACGCCGAGGGTCCGGTCATCAGCCCGGACGGCAAGACGCTTCTGTTCGCCGCGCGCGCTGCGGGCCAAGTGAACTTGTTTACGTACTCGCTTGACGAACTCGCGCGGGAGAAGCCCGTCGCCAAACAACTCACTGCTACCGCCGGCCGCAAGCAGGACTACGCCTTCACTCCCGACTCGAAGGATGTCGTCTACCTCGACGCCGGCAAGGTTGAGCGCACGTCGTTGGAAGCGCGTCAACCCAAGCCAATCGCGGTCGCCGCGGACCTTCCGGTCGACTTCGACTCGGAAAAACTTGCGGCCTTCGAACAAGGCTGGAGCCTGCTGAACCGTTATTTCGTCAATCCACAGTTCAACGGCGTCGACTGGAAAAAGGAGCGCGAACTGTACACGCCGTACATTGAAGGCAGCCGCACGGAGGCCGAAATGCGGCGCGTCATGAGCCTCATGATCGGCGACCTCAACTCCAGCCACAGCGGCATTGCCGGCCCGCCGGTCGACAAGCCGGTCCCCACCGGCCGCCTCGGCTTGCGCTTCGATCGCCTTCGCTATGAGCACGGCGACGGCTTGATCGTGCGCGAAGTGGTGCCACTCGGGCCCGCCGCGGTCGAGGGTTCGATCCACGCCGGCGATCGGCTGCTGGCCGTGAACGGCACTCCGCTCAGCGCGCACACCAACCTGGATTCCCTGCTGGAGAACGAAATCGGCAAGAAAGTCACCCTCAACATCGCGCCGCCGGGCGACGAATCGAAAAAGCGAACGGTCACCGTCCAGCCCATCTCGTCGGCGAACGAGGTGGAACTTCGTTACCGCCAGTGGGTGGAATCGAATCGAGCTTATGTCGAGCGGATCAGCCACGGCAAGCTCGGCTACGTCCACATCAAGGACATGAGCGAGGCATCGCTCGATCAGCTTTATATCGACCTCGACATCGCCAACGAAACGAAAGAGGGCGTCGTCATCGACATCCGCGACAACCATGGCGGCTTTGTGAACGGATACGCACTCGACGTGTTCACACGCCGAAATTACCTCACCATGACGCCCCGGGGGATGCAGCCTGTTCCGGCGCGGGCCTGGCTCGGCCAACGGGCGCTCGGCACGCCCACCGTGCTCGTCACGAACGAAGGCTCACTTTCCGACGCCGAGGATTTCACCGAAGGCTATCGCACTCTGAAACTCGGCAAGGTGGTCGGCGAACCGACCGCCGGCTGGATCATCTACACCTGGGGCGCGCAACTCATCGACGGCTCCCTGCTGCGGCTTCCCGAAGCCCGCGTGCAGGGCGCCAACGGCGAAACCATGGAGATGCACCCGCGCCCCGTCGATGTCGAAGTTCAGCGGCCGCTGGGGGAATCGCTCGAAGGCAAGGACTCGCAACTCGACCGAGCCGTCGCCGTGGTTCTTGCTCAAGCCGGGCACTGAGCCAGGCTTAGGGAATCGTCTTCAGGAACTCGGTAGCGACCTGCGCCGGCGTGCGATGCTTCACGTCCACTTCGGTGTTCATCTTGCGCATTGCGTCGCCGCTGATCTTGTCGGAGAGCGCGGCGAGAGCCATCTCCAGGTCCGCAACGCGCCGAAGCGTGTCGAAGCGCACCACGTAGGAGGCCGGGTTCGGAGGGAATGCGTTCTTGTCGTCCTTGAGCACGACAAGGTCGGGGTCTGAAATCGACGTATCGGTGGTACTCCCCGACACGAGGTTCACGTCCCCGTTCCTCAGCGCCGGGTAGAGCGCCGCGAGTTCCATGCTCACCGGCGCGGCCGTGAACTGCATGTCCGGATAAGCCGCCAAGAATGCACGGAACCCGTCCGGCCGTTCCAGAAACTCGAAACCGCACCCG
>JAKAJI010000420.1 GCA_021813825.1 Acidobacteriota bacterium
AGCCACGCTCGCCACAGCCGCCAGAATCAGCGGATAAAGTCTGGAACCAAGCCTGCGCTTCATATGCGTCCTCCGCAACATCACCCCTTTACACGCAGTTACCATGCCAATACGTAACTCTATGAAAGAAATAGCCGTCGCTCCTCCCCAATCCCCATACCCCTGGTGCATTTCCACCACTCCACCCACCCGGGTGCCGAATTGGAACCACCCCGTCCCATCCCCGCGGTGCTAAAGTAACCCCATGATCGGACGCCCATTACCCGACGAAGCCGCTCCTTCCTACTTCCAGTACATCGACCAGGTCGAAGGGACCGACATCCGCAAAATCCTCTCCGACCAACTCGAAGACGCCATGGGCTTCTTCTCCGCCATCTCCGAACAAGCCTCCCTCTACAGCTACGCCAGAGACAAGTGGAGCATCCGCCAGGTCCTCAACCACGTCACCGACACCGAGCGCGCCTTCGCCTTCCGCGCCCTCTGGTTCGCCCGCGGCTTCACCACGCCGCTCCAAAGCTACGACGCCGACACCGCCGCCGCCGCCGCCCGCGCCAATGCCGTCCCATGGGAGGCCCACGTCGAAGAGTTCGAGCGCGTCCGCCTCTCTACGCTCTCGCTCTTCCAAAACATGCCCGAAGAGGCTTGGCTCCGCACCGGCATCGCCAACGAAAAGCACTTCAGCGTCCGCGCCCTCGCCTTCCTCATCGCCGGTCACGCCGCCCACCACATCACCATGATCCGCAAACGCTACCTCTCCTAGCTTTATTTCACTAACCCCTTGCCGTCTCCCCCACACGGCGGTAGCCTCGTGGTTAGGAGGTGTGATGTGCGCAACCTCTTGCTTGCGGGCGCAATCAGCCTGTTCCTTTCCTCGGTCCCCGTCCTCGCTGCCGCTCACGGCGGAGGCGGCGGGGGCTTCCACGGCGGTGGTGGTGGTGGCTTCCACGGCGGCGGAGGGGGTTTCCGCGGGGGCGGCTTTAGCGGTGGGGGCTTCCATGGTGGAGGCATGGGTCGCGGCTACGGCGGTTACGGTCGTGGCTACGGCGGATACGGCGGCGGCATAGGCGGCTACGGCCGTGGCTACGGAGGTTATGGCCGCGGCTACGGCGGCTACGGCGGTTATGGCCGCGGATACGGCTACGGACGCGGTTGGGGCGGCTATGGCTGGGGTGGTTACGGCGGCTGGGGTTGGGGTGGCTGGGGCGGTTGGGGCTGGGGTTGGCCCTACGCCGGTTTCGGCTGGGGCGGCTTCTGGGATCCTTTCTGGTGGGATGACTACTACCCGTATTATTCTTATCCCTACTACTCCTACCCAACCTACGCTCCAACGTACAACTACTACGGCTACGATGATCCCCCCGATCCTCCGGACCCTCCCGTCCACTCTTCCATCTCCACTCCGCCCCAAGGCGATCCCCCGGCCCCGCGCTACTCCCACGGTTGGCCCACCGTCTCACAACAGGACCCGGTGGCCATGGCCAACCGCCTCCGCAAGTACCACGGAACGTCCGGCTTAGACGAATACGGCCAGCCCGTGCGGAAGCCCAAGACCACTTCCGCCCCTGCGGCGCCCCCTTCCAAGCCGCAAAACGACTGACCGCCTCGTCAGGACACGAAATTTCGCGACGCCCGCTAACCTCTCCGCATCCAACTTGTTAGCGGAAAACACGGCAACTCCTATTTCTTGACAGAGATTGCCGTCTATCCAGTAAAATAAGAGATGAGGATGCCCGCAGCCACCCTAGCTCCGCCCTTCCCCCGCTCCGGCGCCGACACCCTGCTTGGTCAGATCGGTAACACACCACTGATCCGCCTCGGCAAAATCGACGCGGACCTCCCGGGCATCGAAATCTACGCCAAGGCCGAATTCTTCAACCCCGGCGGCTCGGTCAAGGACCGCGCTGCCCTGAACATGCTCCTCGACGGCGAACGCCGCGGCCTCCTCACTCGCGATAAGATCATCCTCGACGCCACCAGCGGCAACACCGGCCTCGCCTACGCGATGATCGCCGCCGCCAAGGGCTATCGCGTCCGCCTCTGCCTCCCTCGCAACGCCTCGCACGAGCGCAAACAGATGCTCAAGGCCTACGGTGCCGAAATGATTTTCACCGACCCCGCCGAAGGCTCCGACGGCGCCATCCGCAAATGCCGCGAAGTCTACGACGCCGACCCCGGCATCTACTACTACCCCGACCAATACAACAACCCCGCCAACTGGCGCGCCCACTACAACAGCACGGGCGCGGAGATTCTGGCGCAGACAGGCGGCCGCGTCACCCACTTTGTCGCCTGCATGGGCACCAGCGGCACCTTCACCGGCGTCTCCCGGCGCCTCAAAGACGAACTTCCCGGCATGACCTGCATCTCCGCGCAGCCTTCCACCGGTTTCCACGGCCTCGAAGGTCTCAAGCACATGCCCACCGCGATCGTGCCCGGCATCTATGATGAGCATCTCGCCGATGCCAACATCTGGCTGGAAACCGAAGACGCCTACCGCATGACTCGCCGCCTCGGCCGCGAAGAAGGTATCCTGGTGGGAATCTCCTCCGGCGCCAACGTCGTCGCGGCGCGCGAGGTGGCCCGCCAACTCGTCGAACAGGGCAGGGAAGCCGTGATCGTCACGATTCTCTGCGACGGTGCGGGAAAATATCTGAGCGAGCCTTTTTGGGATGATCCGGATTGAACCCCAGGCGTGGCGCATCATGGTCGCCCACGCCGAAAAGCAATTTCCAAATGAATGTTGCGGCGCCATGCTGGGCTCCACCGAGGACGAGACCAAGCGAGTCAGCCTCGCCATCCCCTTGGAAAACGCCTACGCCGGCCAACAGAACGCCCGCTATGAACTACGCCCCGAGGACCTCCTCGCCGCCGACCGCGAAGCCCGCGCCCGCGGCCTCGACCTCATCGGCATCTTCCATTCGCACCCGGACTGCGACGCCTATTTTTCCGAAACAGACCTCAAGAACTCCTGCCCCTGGTACTCCTTCGTCGTCCTCTCGATAAAGGACGGCAAGTTCGATCACGCCGCGAGCTTCCTCCCGGACCCCGACCAGACCAGGGCGGAAAAGGAACCCCTAACGTATGCCTAAGATTCTCATCCCCACGCCCCTGCGGCAGTTCGCCGGCAAAGCCGACAGCGTCTCCGTGGACGGCGCCACCGTCGGCGAGTTGCTCACCAGCCTCACCACCCAGCACCCCGAACTCCGCCGCCACCTCTTCAACGACGAAGGCAAGCTCCGCAGTTTCGTCAACGTCTATGTCAACGACGAGGACATCCGCTATCTGCAGAAGGACTTGACCCCGGTCGCGGCTTCCGACACGGTTTCCATCGTCCCCAGCATCGCCGGCGGTTCCGCCATCGCCGAACCCGCCGCCGCCCTCGGCAAAGACGAAATCCTCCGCTACAGCCGCCACCTCATCATCCCCGAGGTCGGCATCGAAGGCCAGGTCAAGCTCAAGCAGGCCAAAGTCGCCCTCATCGGCGCCGGCGGCCTCGGCGCGCCCCTCGGCCTCTATCTCGCCGCCGCCGGCGTCGGCCGCATCGGCATCGTCGACTTCGACGTCGTCGACTTCACCAACCTCCAGCGCCAGGTCATCCACGGCACCAACGACGTCGGCCGCAAAAAACTCGACTCCGCCGCCGACCGCATGAAGGACATCAATCCGCACATCCAGGTCGACAAAATCGAAGCCGCCCTCACCAGCGACAACGCCCTCGACATCCTCAAGGACTACGACATCGTCATCGACGGCACCGACAACTTCCCCACCCGCTACCTCGTCAACGACGCCTGCGTCCTGCTCGGCAAACCCAACGTCTACGGCTCCATCTTCCGCTTCGAAGGCCAGGCCACCGTCTTCGCCTACGAGGGCGGACCCTGCTACCGCTGCCTCTACCCCGAACCACCACCTCCCGGCCTCGTCCCAAGCTGCGCCGAAGGCGGAGTCCTCGGCATCCTACCCGGCACCATCGGCCTCATCCAGGCCACCGAAGCCGTCAAGCTCATCCTCGGCATCGGCGAACCTCTCGTCGGCCGCCTCCTCCTGTTCGACGCCCTCGGCATGAAGTTCCGCGAACTCAAACTCCGCAAGAACCCCGATTGCCCCATCTGCGGCCCCCACCGCACCATCCACAAACTCATCGACTATCAGGAGTTCTGCGGCGTCCCTAAACCCTCCGCCCAACCCGCCGCTCCGGCGTCCAATGAAATCCGCCCCGCCGAAGTGAAAGCCATGCTCGACCGCGGCGAGGACTTCGAACTCATCGACGTCCGCGAGCCCCACGAGTACCGCATCTGCCGCATCCCCGGCGCTAAGCTCATCCCCCTCGGCGAAGTCCCCAAGCGCCTCGCCGAAATCGACCGTTCCAAACTCGTCGTCG
>JAKAJI010000421.1 GCA_021813825.1 Acidobacteriota bacterium
CAGAGATAACCGGCACGCCGTTCACTAATACATACCGCATGCCAACGGCTAACTGGTTCGGCTGCGAGTAAGTGGCGGTGTCGTGGATGGTAGCGGGGTCGAAGACGACAATGTCGGCCCACATACCCTGCTTCAGCACACCGCGGTCGGTGAGACGCATGCGTTGGGCGGGCAGAGCGCTGAACTTATGAATCGCTTCTTCGAGAGTAAGTAGGTGCTGCTCGCGGACATATTTCCGAAGAATGCGCGGGAAGGTTCCGTAGGCGCGGGGATGCGGGTGCTCGGCGCCAAGCACGCCTTCGGGTGACGTGCCCTGCGAGTCGTTGCAGATGGAAACCCACGGCTGCTTGAGAGCGAGTTCCACGTCGGATTCATCCATGCCGAACACGGCGACCTCCGAGAAGGCGTCGTCTTCGGCGAGGATGTCCATGATGGTGTCGATCGGGTCCGTGCCGCGCTCCTTGGCGATTTCGGCGATGGTTTTGCCCTGCAGCGGCTTGAGCTTCGGATTCTGAACGACGCACAGCAGGATGGACTGCGGGCCGGGCACTTCGAGCCACTCGTTGTCCCACCTGGTGGAAGGCGTGAGCATGTCCTTGCGGATGCGGGCACGCGCGGCGGGATCGCGAAGGCGGGCGATGAGTTTGGCGTCGCCGCCGTCATGCGCCCAGGGTGGGATAAAGGCGGAAAACGAGTTGAACCATGCCGTGTAGGCGTACGTGTCGGCGGTGACATCGACGCCGGAAGCCCGCGCGGCGTTGATGCGCGCCACGATGGCGGGCATTTTGCCGAAGTTCGGTTTGCCTCCGGCTTTGAGATGCCAGATCTCGACCGGCAGGCCGGCTTCGCGGCCGATGCGCACGGCCTCGTCGATGGCTTCGAGCACCGCCGAGCCCTCGTTCCTCATGTGCGTGGCGTAGATGCCTCCCCAGCGGCCGGCGGCGCGCGCGAGCGCAATCAACTCTTCCGTGCTCGCGTAGGGCGCGGGGGCGTACTGCAGGCTGCTTGAAACGCCCATCGCTCCCTGACGCATCGCTTCGTCGACAAGCCCGGTCATGCGGTTAAGTTCGTCCGGCGTGGGCGCGCGGTCGGCATCGCCGATCACAACACGGCGCACCTGTGTGGCGCCGACGTAAGTGCCTAAGTTGATGCCCATGCCTCGTTTCTCGAGACGGGCGAAGTAGCCGTTGAGATCGGTCCAGTCCGGCGTGATCCCGTAGTGGCGCCAGGAAGCGGCGTCCGCCTGGATGAGAGCGGGTGTGAGCGGGGCGATCGAGTTCCCTTCCCCGGTGATTTCCGTGGTGATTCCTTGAAAAATCTTCGAAGGCAGGCGCGGATCGACGAGGATGGACACCTCGGATTGGCCCAGCATGTCGATGAAGCCGGGGGCGACCACCATACCGTGAGCGTCAATGCTTCGCGCGGCCTCGGAAGCCGGGATGCGGCCGATAGCGGCGATGCGCCCGTTGCGAATCGCCACGTCGCCGGAATACCAGGGCGAGCCTGCGCCGTCGATGATGTGGCCGTTGCGGATGACGAGATCGTAATCGGCTCCGCAAACGATGGAAGCGGAGGCAAGGAGCGCGACGATAACGGCAAGGGTTCTCAGCGGTCGACTCCGAAATCCGGCGGCAAAAGCTTCTCCAGTGTCGCATAGAGAATCAGCGCCGGGTCGCCGGTGCGGGAGACGAGATCGAGCGCGGCGGCCTGCTCGGCCCGGGTTGCCGAAGGGATGCGGTGAATCATCTCGGGGATGTGGAAGAACCATTCTTCCGGACTGTCCCGCTCGATGTTGGACGAAGTCACGAGCGCAAGGAAATCTTCGAGAATTCGCCTCCGCATCTCGGGCGTAGGAGCCACGTCCATCAATCCTTCATAGAGGACGCACTTCTCGTGATAGAACTGCGCGTCAGGCTCTTCGCCTTCGGGCTGCCAGGAAGACAGGCGATCGAGGATCGAGAGAAAACCCTGTTCCCAGTCGACTGGTTTGGTCTGTGGCAGCCCCGAAGAAATCAGGCCGCCGGGAAACCGGACGTTGCGCGCGTCGGCGATCATTTGTTTCGCCGTGGGCGACGTCCACAGCGGCTGCGGATCGGCCGCGGTTCCTTCCACGTCGGGCGTTGCCGGAATCACGGTGGCGAACTTACCGGTCTCCAAAACCTGGCAGACGGTCCCCTGCGTCATTTTCTGCTGGAGTTTCGCAAACGCCGCGCCGAGTTGTTTCGGCATCGCGGAGCCGATCGCGGACTGCGCCGCCTGAAACGACCGGCTGTCGGGGTCGACGGACGTCATCAGCGAACCGGCGCGCACTTCCAGCAGGTTCCGCTGCTCCGGCGTGAAAGAAGCCGCGGTCTCGATCATGCGAAGCGCGGGCGCGATTTCGGCGATGGCGTGAACGCGAGACAGAAACTCGAGCGCGAAGGTCACGTGCTCTTCTTTGGCGAGTTCTTTGGGAGTAAATGAGCGGCTCAGGACGCCGGTGAGCGCCTCGTAGTAGGGCGAGACATCGTAAGTCAGCGCGTCGGCGCAGGTGAGCGGGGCGAGGTTCGGGCGGCGCGCTTCGATCATCATCTCCCGGGCCTGCCGCGCGTCGAGTTTCAGCATCGCCTCGATGGCGCGCGCCTGGAGGGAGACGGCGTCGAGGCCGAGCGCGTAACTCGCGGCGCGCATGCCGGCTTCGGTGTCGGCGATGGCGCCCGGGGCGCCTACAAGCTTGACAGGTTGAGTGGCGCGCGACGCCATATCGAACGCCTGCTCGATTAAGACGAGACGCGTGGTGCGGTCCTTGACCTTGTTATTAGCGGCGAGGCGCAACAGGGCGTCGGCGCCGAACTCGGGTGGCGCGCCGCCGGCGAGGTCGTAGATGGGGTGCAGCGCGGGCGGCAGAACGAGTCCGGCGGCGGAAGCGGCGGGAGTGAAAGCCACGGCCGGCAGCAGAGCTAGAACCAGCGCCCGCAAAGCGAATCCTCAGGCGTTGACGATGGTGGCGAAGCCCTTCGCATCGAGGCTCGCCCCACCCACCAGCACGCCGTCGATGTCGGACTTGGCCATCAGCGCGGCGGCGTTGTCGGGCTTCACGCTACCGCCGTAGAGAATGCGCAGCGCCTGGGCCGCGGCTTCGCCATAGTGCAACTGCGCCAGCGTTCGGATGGCCTGGTGCGCATCTTCGGCCATTTCGGGCGTCGCGGTGCGGCCGGTGCCGATGGCCCAAACGGGTTCGTACGCGACGACGACATGGGCAAAGCCCTCGGGCTTCAGCCCGTGCAGGCCGCCCTGAAACTGGCGTTCGAGCACTTCGACGGTGCGCCCTTCCTCGCGTTCCGCGAGCGTCTCGCCGACGCAGACAATCGGTTTCAAGCCCGCTTCCAGCGCGGCTTCCGTCCGCTTGCGCACCCACTCGTCGGTCTCGTGGAAATACTGGCGGCGCTCGCTGTGGCCGATGATGACCCAGCGGCAGCCGGCGTCAAGCAGCATCGGTGCGGACACCTCTCCGGTATAAGCGCCCTCAGCGGCCCAGTGCACGTTCTGCCCACCAATCTCAATGGACGTCCCTTGCGCCGACTCAACGGCGGCGGGCACGCAGAGATACGGCGGGCAGATGACGATCTCGCGCCCCTTGGTGGAGGCGACGAGAGGCCGGAAGGCTTCGAAGTAACTTCTCGTTTGCGCGGCGGTCTTGAACATTTTCCAGTTCCCCGCCATGACAGGTGTTCTCATAAGATTTGCTCCAGAAAGCTTGTGCCGTGTTGGATGGCCACGCCGAAGTTCTCCGCGACCGTCTGGCCGAGATCGGAAAGCGTCTTGCGGACGCCGAGCGAGCCACTGCCGGCGAAGGCCTCGCGCCTCCGCCAGGCGAGGACAGGCACGTATTCGCGGCTATGGTCGGTGGACGGCGTCGTTGGGTCGCAACCGTGGTCGGCGCAGAGCAGCAGCAGGTCGGCCGCGCTGAGACGGCCCAGCAGTGTGGGCAGCCAGGCGTCGACGGCTTCGAGCGCTCGGGCGTAGCCCTCGACGTCGTTGCGATGGCCGTAGAGTTGATCGAAGTCGACCAGGTTGACGAAGATGAGGCCGGCCGGAGTGTCGTCCAATGCGGCGAGCGTCTTCTCCATGCCGTCGGCATTGTCCTTTGTTTTGTCGTGATCGCCGATGCCACGGCCGAGAAACACGTCGAAGATCTTGCCGACCGAGTGAACCGGAACGCGCGCTTCTTCCAGGCGATCGAGCAACATGCCGCGCTCAGGCGGCGTGGCGAAGTCGCGGCGGTTGGCGGTGCGCGTAAAATGGCCGGGTTCGCCGAGGAAGGGACGCGCGATGACCCGGCCGACCTCATAGGGGCCTCGCAGCAACTCGCGCGCCGTCTCGCAG
>JAKAJI010000422.1 GCA_021813825.1 Acidobacteriota bacterium
GTAGTTTGGGCGCCGGCGGAGTTGGTGTAGTGAAGCGAGGCCGCGGCTGCCGGAACAAATTCGGCATAAAATGTTGCGGTGGCGCCGGACTGCAACGTGGTGGCCGGGGTTCCGAACGTGACGCCGGCGGTGCTCGCATCGAGGGATCCGGCGGCGGTTTCGAACTCCAGAAGGCTGCCGCCGTATTTGGAGAGTACGGGATCCTGGTCCGGCGTTGTGCCGATGGATGTCCAATCCGTGGTGCCTCCGAGGAAGGAACGGATGATCTGTCCCGGCAAGTGGGACGTGGAGGTCACGTTAGCGATGGCCGGGCCGTTACACGGAAAAAGCGACAGGTTCGTGTGGCAGTAGGGAACGACCCGGGTGCGCTGCGGCGGAGCGAATGGCGAGAAGGCGAGGGACGCGGAGGTGAGCGAAACCACGCCATCGCTTGCGTTCGGCAAGGTAAGGGAACCGTCCGAGTAGACCGCGGCGTTGCCGGCGACAGCGAGCGAGTCGACGCCTCGGAGATCGTCAGCATCCTGGTTCCATGTGTTGATATCGGAGAGGAAACGGCTGCCAAGCGCCATCTCCGCGGTCTGCGGGCCGAGGAAGGAAGCGAGCGAGGCGACAGGAGTGCCGAAGTTCGGCGTAGCCAGGAGGACGAGTTTGCGGATGGCGGGGGTGGCGGGAGGCTGAAACAATCCCGCGGTATTTTGTTTTCCGGCCAGGTAGCTGCGGACGATGAGGCCGCCCATACTGTGCGCGACGACGTCGACGGTGGTGACGTTTGATCCGTCCAGATTTTTGAGCGAGGCAAGATACTTTCCGAAGTCCTGGCCGAGAGTTTCGATTGATGCGCCGGGGTACTGGCAGTTATTGAAAAAGTAGACGGTGGCGCCGTCCTGGGTAAGATACTGCTGCAGGTTCCCGAAGGTGCCGCTGGAGGTAGCGGTGGGATCGCAGGCGACCTGAAATCCATTGACGAGCACGACGGGCGGCCGCTGTTGGGCGCTGAGCAGGCACGACAGGAAAAGAAGGAGAAGCGGCGCGCGAGACCTCATTTCGTAAGTATGTCGCAGAGCGGATGCCGCCGCGCGGGCTAAAATTGCGGTCATGGAATACCGTCACCTGTTGGTTCGCCGGGATGGTGCGGTGGGGACTCTGACGCTGAACCGGCCCGAGAGGCGGAACGCTCTTTCGCTCGAACTGATGCGCGAGCTCATCGCCGGGCTGGAAGAGTTTGGGCGGGAGGAAGACGTGAAAGCGGTGATCCTGGCCGCCGCCGGGAGCGTGTACTGTTCGGGGCACGACTTGCGGGAACTTCGCGAGGGGGACGCGGCGAGTCATCGGGAGACGTTCGCGACGTGCATGCGGCTGATGGAGACGATCCAGCAGATCCCCCAGCCGGTGATCGCGCAGGTGCAAGGCATCGCCACGGCAGCGGGGTGCCAGTTAGTGGCGACGTGCGACCTGGCCATCGCGAGTCAGGACGCCGGCTTTGGTACGCCGGGAGTGCGGATCGGGCTGTTCTGCAGCACGCCGATGGTGGCGCTCACGCGGGCGATCGGCCGGAAGCGCGCGATGGAGATGCTGCTTACGGGAAGGCTGGTGAGCGCGAAGGAGGCCTCGGAATGGGGTTTGGTGAACCGTGCCGTGCCGGCCGGCGCGCTGGAGGAGGAGACGCGGGCCCTGGCCGGGCGCATTGCGGAGGCAAGCCGCTACACGATCCGTACCGGAAAGCGGGCGTTTTACCTGCAGGTTGAACTCGACCAGCACCGCGCCTACCAGTACGCGAGCGATGTGATGACGCATAACGCCCAGGCGCCGGACGCGGATGAGGGAATCGGGGCGTTCCTGGAAAAGCGGGAACCGTGTTGGAGGGGCCGCTGACATCGCTTGGGCCGGGTTTAACCAGACTGACGGTATCGCTGAGTTCCGTTGCGGCGATCACGCTGATCTGTTACGCGATCGTGCCCGTGAACGCCGCCACGGTGGGCTTCATCTATCTGCTGGCCGTGCTGTTGATCGCCAGCACGTGGGGTCTGGCGGAGGCGGCGGGCGCGTCGATTGCCGCGGTGTTTTGCTTCAACTTTTTCTTCTTGCCGCCGGTGGGGACGCTCACGATTGCGGATCCGCAGAACTGGGTGGCTCTGTTCACGTTCCTTGTGACGTCGATCGTTGCGAGTCAACTTTCGCGGCGGGCGCAGCAGCGGACGCTCGACGCGATTTCGAGCCAGCGCGAGATGGAGCGATTGTACGCGCTTGGCCGGGCGATTCTGCTCGCGGGGCCGCAGGAAGACGCGGGGCGTGAGATAGCGCGCCAGGTGGCGAGAATTTTCGAACTCGAGGGCGTGGCTCTGTACTCGCGGCGCGACGGGGTCACCTATCAGGCTGGAACGGCCGACCTTTCCGATCTCGAGGACAAACTTCGACAGGTTGCGTTGGAGACGAGCGTTGTGACGGACAAGCCGACGCGCACGATGCTGGTGGCGATCCGCCTGGGAGGCGAACCGATCGGCAGCCTGGCGATCCGCGGGACGGCGCCATCGGATGCGGCGCTACAGTCGGTGTGCAACCTCGCCGCCATCAGCTTGGAGAGAGTGAAGATCCAAGAAGCATTTACACAGGCGGAGATCGCGCGGCGAAGCGACACGCTGAAATCCACGCTGCTCGATGCGATTGCGCATGAGTTTCAGACGCCGCTGACCGCGATTCGCGTGGCCGCCAGCGCGCTGCTGGAGGGGCCTCCTCCCGACGCCGATTCACAGACCGATTTGCTGAGGGTGGTGAACGAGGAGTCGGCGCGTCTGAGCCGGCTTGTGCGGGAGGCGATCCGCATGGCGCGGATTGAAACGGGGAAGGTGCAACTGCAGCGCAGCCCGCAGAACGTGCGAAATTTGGTGGAGCAGACGCTTGGTGACATGAGCGCGAAACTGGACGGCCGTCCGCTCACGGTGGTTGTGGACCCGGACCTGCCGGAGCTTTCCGTGGACGCGGAGCTGATCGAACTCGCGCTGCGGCAGATTCTGGATAACGCCGTGAAGTATTCCCCGCAAGGTTCTCCGCTGATCGTCGAAGCGAAGCGCGACGAGGGCGGCGTGATTGTGAGCGTCACGGATCGCGGACCGGGAATTCCGGAGTGGGAGCAGTCGCGTATTTTCGAGAGGTTTTATCGCGGCATCGAGATTCCGAGCCCCACAACCGGTTCCGGCATGGGTTTGGCGATCGCGCGCGAGATCGTTCAAGCGCACGGAGGAGAGATTTGGGTGGATAGCAAACTCGGAGAGGGGTCGCGATTCTCGATCTCCCTACCATCGAAGCCGGAACCCGACATATGAGCGCGGGCCGGATTCTGGTAGTGGACGATGAACCGCAAGTGAGGCGGGTGATGCGGACCACGCTCACGGCGCGAGGCTACGAGGTCGGCGATGCGCGAACGGGCGAAGAGGCACTGGAGAAAGTTCGGCAGGAGACGTATGACCTTGTGCTGCTCGACGTGAATCTACCGGGCATGGGAGGCATCGAGACGTGCCGCGCTCTGCGGGCCGGTTCCGACATCGGCATCATCATGCTTACGGTTCGCGACTCGGAGAAGGATAAGATTGAAGCCCTCGATGCCGGCGCGGACGATTACGTGACGAAGCCGTTCAGTTCGCCGGAATTGCTGGCGCGAATCCGCGCCGCGTTGCGGCGTTCGCCGACCACCCCCGACCTTGGCCCAAGACTGTTGCGGCTGGGCGAGATTGAAATCGACTTTCAGGCCCGTCATGTCCGGACGCCCGCGGCCAGCTTGCACCTGACTCCAAAGCAGTACGAACTGCTCCGCTACCTGGCGAACCATCCCAATAAAGCGATCTCGCACCGGGAACTGCTGCAAGCGGTCTGGGGCCCGGATTACGGCGACCAGATCGAGTACCTGCGCGTGTTCATCAATCAGCTCCGCAAGAAGATCGAACCGAATCCGGGCAGCCCGCGGTATCTGCTCACCGAACCATGGATGGGTTACCGTTTCAACCTTCCTGCTGAGCCATAAACCGGCGGTTTACAACTTCCTCACGGCCCATTTATGCCTTCTTAATGCGGGCTGTCCTATCGTCAAAGTAGAAACCAGCCCGAAAGGCGTTTTGACGTATGCTTGACGTTTTTTACCTCCTTGCCGGAGGTGCATTCTTCGCGGTTCTTTGGGCCTTCACGAAGGCCTGTGAAAGGCTTTGACGACTCCGATGGACTACGCACTGGGTGGAATCGTGTCAGTCTTTTTGTTCGCCTATCTGATTTACGCGCTGTTGAAGCCGGAAAAGTTCTGAGGACATTCGATGACATCTTACGGCGTCTTTCAAGTCCTGCTGTACTTCGCGGTGATCGCCGCGCTGACTAAG
>JAKAJI010000423.1 GCA_021813825.1 Acidobacteriota bacterium
ACAATCGAAAAAGGCCCGCCGGGGCGATTGATGCTTTTGGGCAAGCCGCTTTCTCCTCATGGATACGACCACTTCCAGTCCCGCGCTCGTTCTTGATTTGATTGAAGCCTTTCGCCGCTCGAAAACTATGTTCGTCGCGGTCGAACTGGGCATTTTCGACGGGCGCCGCCCGGCCGAGTACCGGGAACTGACGCGCCTGCTCGACGCCTGCTGCGCCTTGGGCCTGCTCGAACGGGAGAACGGGGAGTACCGCAACACGCCGGTTTCCGACGAGTATCTTCGTTCGGACTCGCCGCGGACATTGACCGGCTATATTAAGTACTCGAACCGGGCGCTGTACCCCATGTGGGGCAACCTGGAAGACGCGGTGCGCGAAGGGACACCGCGATGGGGGCAGACTTTTGGCCTCGACGGACCAATCTTCGACAGCTTCTTTCACGACGATGCCTCGAAACGCGAGTTTCTGCTGGGCATGCATGGATTCGGTCAAATTGGTTCGCCCGCGGTGGCCGCGGCGTTCGACCTGTCGTCTTTCCACCGGCTTGTGGACCTGGGCGGAGCGAGCGGGCATTTAGCGAAGGCGATTCAGGCTCGCTATCCAAAGATGGAGTGCGTGGTGTTCGACCTGCCGGCGGTGGCGTCGGAGTTCCCGGGCGTAATTGCGGGCAACTTTTTCACCGATCCGCTGCCCCCGGCGGACTTATACACCCTGAGCCGGATTTTGCACGATTGGGGCGAGGAGAAGATCGCGCTACTGCTTCGGCGCATTTTTGCGGCGCTGCCCAAGGGCGGAGCGCTGCTGGTGGCGGAAAAGATTCTGAATGAAGATCCGCCGGGGCCGGTCGCGGGGCATATGCAGTCTTTGAACATGCTCGTGTGCACGGAAGGCCGTGAGAGGACGCTCAGCCAGTATCGGGAAGTTCTCGAGGGTGCGGGATTTACCGGCGTCGAGGGCCGGAAGACCGGAACGCTGATCGATGCGATCCTGGCGCGCAAGGCTGCCTGATTCGGGTGGGACTCGAAGGAGCCTTGTTACAATTGAGGACGGCCTGCGTCATCTCAACTACACTTTAAGGACTTACCGATGAAAGGCGTCGTTCTCGCGGGGGGCACCGGCAGCCGTTTGTTCCCGCTCACAAAGATCACCAATAAGCACCTTCTGCCGATTTACGACAAGCCGATGATTTACTATCCGATCCGGACGCTGGTGGACGCAGGCATCCGCGACATTCTGATCGTGACCGGCGGGCGGAATGCCGGTGATTTCTTGCGCCTGTTGGCGAACGGGAAAGAGTTTGGACTAACGCATCTGGATTTTACCTACCAGGAGGGAGAAGGCGGGATTGCGGATGCGCTGGGATTGGCGGAACATTTCGCCGACGGCTCGAAGTTATGCGTGATCCTGGGCGACAACCTCATCGAAGGCAGCATTCGCGAGGCCGCTGACGAATTCCGGCGGCAGGAGCGCGGGGCCAAGATCCTGCTGAAACAGGTATCGGACGCAGAGCGTTTCGGCGTGGCCGAGATTCAGGATGGCCGGATTGTAACTATCGAAGAGAAGCCTCTGCGGCCAAAGTCGAACTACGCGGTCACCGGGATCTATATGTACGACGAGACGGTTTTCGACAAGATTCGCACGTTGGTGCCGAGCCGCCGCGGTGAACTGGAGATCACGGACGTCAACAACGCATACATTCGCGAGGGTGGGATGACGTTCCATCATCTGGAAGGCTGGTGGACGGACGCCGGCACGTTCGACTCTCTGCTGCGGGCGAGCAATTTGGTGGCGCAGTCGGTTCGGGGTGCGGCGGAGGAACCAGCGGCATTGCAGGCAAGCAAGTAACTACCCCGGCGCCTGGACAACTTCCAGAAGGTAGCCGAGCGATTTCGGGTGGACGAAGAAGACGGTTGTTCCGCGAGAACCTGGGCGGGGAGCCTTGTCGATGATTTCGAAGCCGCGCTGTTTGAGCGCGTCGAAGGCCGCGTGGATGTCGGCGACGCGGAGCGCGAAGTGGGCGAAGCCGCCGCGGCCACCGTTGCGGTCGATGAGTTTCTGCACGGGCGAGTCGTCGGAAAGCGGCTCGAGCAGTTGGACGCAATTGGGACCGCCGCCGACTTCGAGGAGTACCTCCCGGACCTGATCGGTGCCGAGGACTACTTCGCGATGGATCTCGCGATAGCCGAGGGATACGTAGCGTTCGACCTGAGTTTCGAGCTCGCCACGCTTGACTGCGATGGCGATATGGTCAATAAATTGGAAGCCTGGGACGCCGTGCATGAGAGGTTCCCGGAAGCTGTCAGTTTCTCATGCCAGACAGCGCCGGTGCCGGGATGGGCAGACAGTGATTCATTGCCGGTCCTGTCTGCCGTGGCTTAGGCTAATTTCAGTAAGCAGTGGTCTGGAGGGATGGGTTCTTCATGTCTAGGGATAGCTCCCGCCGCGAGATGCTCAAACTTGCCACGGCGGGGATGACGGTGCTGGCGGCGAACCGGCCGGCGCGGGCCGGCGAAACGCCCGAAGGCGCGATCGCGGTGCGTGTCACGGCGGGCGAAAAGCGGTATGCCGAGGGGGAGGCGGTCACGTGGCGGCCGCGCCAGGAAGGCGGGGCGGGGATCGAGGTCGACGCGGCACAGAAGCACCAGGACATCCTCGGCTTCGGCGCCGCGTTCACCGACGCGGCATGCTATGTGATCCACCAGCTTGGCGAGGAGCGGGAGCGGGCTTTGCTCGAGGAGTTTTTCGCCCCGGAAAACTCGGGATTCAGCGTGTGCCGCGTGCCGATCGGATCGAGTGATTACGCGCGGGGCGTGTACAGCTTCGATGAAGGCGCACCAGATCCCGAACTGAAGCGGTTTTCGATCGCGCATGATCGCGCATACATCCTGCCGGTGTTAAAACAGAGCAGGCGGATAA
Organism: Acidobacteriota bacterium; assembly: GCA_021813825.1. GTDB lineage: Bacteria > Acidobacteriota > Terriglobia > Bryobacterales > Bryobacteraceae > JAJYKC01. The sequence continues at coordinate 2,915 of JAKAJI010000423.1, forward strand.
ATCCAGAGTTGTTCCTGCTAGCGTCGCCGTGGAGTCCGCCGGGATGGATGAAAGCCAACGGCTCGATGCTGGGCGGCAACATCCGGGTAAAATACTTCGACGCCTATGCAAGGTATTTCGAGCGGTTCCTGGAGGAGTATGCGGCGGCGGGCGTGACGGTGAATGCCATCACCTCGCAAAACGAGGTGGACACGGACCAGGATGGGCGAATGCCGGCATGTATTTTCTCGCAGGAGAACGAGATCGCGTTCGTGGCGGAGCATCTCGGACCGCTGCTCGAGCGACGCGGGCTGAGCACCAAGATCTGGATCCTGGATCATAACTACAACCTGTGGGGAAGGGCGATCTGCGAGTTGGACGACCCGCAGTTAAACCGCTACGTCGATGGCGTCGCCTGGCATGGCTATGTGGGCGAAGTCACGGCGATGACGCGTGTTCATGAGGCACATCCGAACAAGCATGCCTACTGGACGGAGGGAGGGCCGGACCTGGACGACCCGGCGTACGCAACGGCCTGGACGAAATGGAGCGAGACGTTTACGGGAATTCTGGCGAACTGGGCGCGGTGTATCATCGGTTGGAACCTGGCGCTGGATGAGAATGGGAAGCCGAACATCGGTCCCTTCCGCTGCGGGGGGCTTGTGACAATTCACTCCGGGACGAAGCAGATTACGCGAAGCGGGATGTATTGGGCGCTGTCCCATTACGCCAAGGCGATCCGGCGCGGTGCAAAGCGGATCGGCTCAACAGGGGCCCTGGATGGGATTTCGCACGTGGCTTTCCTGGATCGGGACAAGAAGAAGATTCTCATGCTGACGAACCGGGGTGAGGAACGGGACGTTGCGGTGCGAGCGGCAGACAGGGAAGCGACGGTGCGTCTGCCGAAAGATTCGATTGTGACGCTGAGCTGGAATTGAGACTATCGGCTAACGAGATGTGGCTGGGAACGGTGGGCGCCTTTCGAACTCCTGCCTGGTCTGCCGGCCCTGAGGTGCTAGCCGATACCATGAGAACGGTTCACGGACTGCGGGCGGGTGGTCTTCAGCGGCCACGCAATTCATCGTAGGTTCGAGCAAGGGATAAGTCGGAATGACGTGTTGGCGGCGATCGCCCAAGGTGAAACGATCGCCGAGCATCCCGATGCCAACCCCTATCCGGGTCAGTTGCTCCTCGGGTTCATGGGCTCCAAGCCGCAACATCTCGTTCTGGCTTCCGATGAGAACTCTGGCCTCGGCATCATCGTGACCGTACAGGAGCCCGGCCTGGAATACTGTGGCGGTGATTTCCGAACGAGGAAAAGATGAATTGCGGAATCCTCAGGAATGGAACCACCCGTAGCGGAGCAGTCACTGTGACGCTACAGCGCGGCGACACAACTGTACTGCTGAAGCCGGTGCCCG
>JAKAJI010000424.1 GCA_021813825.1 Acidobacteriota bacterium
AACTTAGTAAGTCGATATCGCTTGCGGCGACCACGAAGACAGAGTTAACCGGCTTCGACCATCTTGCCGCGGCGGAGGGCACGGGTTTTCATCCAGACGAAGAAAACGGGAACGAGGATGAGGACGTGGATGGTGGAGGTGATCATGCCGCCGACGATGGGGGCGGCGATGGGCTTCATGACGTCGGAGCCGACGCCGGTTTCCCAAAGAATGGGCGCGAGAGTGGCGAGGACGGCGGCGACGGTCATGAGTTTGGGGCGGAGGCGGTGGACGGCGCCTTCGATGGCAGCGGCGACGACGTCGTCATGGGACTTCACCTGACCCGCGGTGGCACGGCGTTCGAGAGCCTCGTGGAGATAGACGACCATGACGACTCCGGTTTCGACCGCGATGCCGAACAGGGCGATGTAGCCGACCCAGACCGCGACGCTGAAGTTATAGCCGAGGAGCCATTGGAGTAACAGACCTCCGGTCATGGCGTAGATGGTGGGGAAGATGAGCACGAGAGCTTCGCCGACGGATTTGAAGACGAGATAGAGAAGCACGAAGATGAGGAAGAAGACGACGGGGAGGATGAAGTTGAGGCGCTCGCGGGCTCGCATTTCGAACTCGTATTCGCCGGACCATTTCCAATGAAAGCCGGGCGGCGGCGTAAGTTCTTTGCGGAGGAGGGACTGGGCGCGGTTGACGAAGCCTCCGTAGTCGTGGGTGTTGAGATCGACGAAGACGTAACCGGTGAGTTGGGCGTCTTCGTCGCGGATCATGGCGGGGCCTTTGGAGAAGGTGAGGCGGGCGACCTCACCCAGCGGCACTTGCGCGCCGCCAGGCGAGGAGACGAGGACGCGGCCCAACTTGCCGAGGTCGGAGCGGAAGTCCGGGGCGTAGCGGACGGCGACGGGGTAGCGTTCGCGGCCTTCAATGTTTTCGGCGATGGTTTCGCCGCCGATGCCGGACTCGATGGCCATCTGGACTTCGCCGACGGTGAGGCCGTAGCGGGCGGCTTCGGCGCGGTCGACCTGGATGTTGACGTAGTTGCCCTGAGAGACGCGTTCGGCGAAGACGCTGCGCACTTCGGGCATCCCGCCGAGGGCGCGCTGGATCTGGCTGCCGAGGGCTTCGATGCCCTGGACGTTGGGTCCCTGGATTTTGAGGCCGACGGGCGTCTTGATGCCGGTTAATTCCATGTCGAGGCGGTTTTGGATGGGCATGGTCCAGGTGTTAGTCAGGCCGGGGAACTGTAACTTCGCGTCCATTTCGGCGACTAACTTCGAGTAAGTCATGCCGGGACGCCACTTAGCCGCCGGTTTCAGGACGATGGTGGTGTCGTACATATCGAGAGGGGCATTGTCGGTGGCGCTGTCGCTGCGGCCGACGGCGCCGAAGACGGATTCGACTTCGGGGAAGGAGCGGAGGATGCGGTCCTGCTCCTGCATGAGGCGGGAGGCTTCGGTGACGGAGATGCCGGGCAGGGCGCTGGGCATATAGAGGGCGGCGCCTTCGTTGAGAGGGGGCATGAACTGGCTGCCGATGCGGAAGGCGAGTGGGGCGCAGACGGCAAGGAAGGCGAGGTTGAGCGCGACGGTGACCCAGGGATGACGGAGACACCAGCGGAGGACGGGGAGATAGAGTTTCTGGGTGAAGCGGGAGATCGGGTTGGCGGATTCCGGTTTGAGGCGGCCGCGGAGGAAGAGGACCATCAGCGGGGGGACGACAGTGATGGCGAGGAGGGAGGAGAAGCCGACGGCAAGCGTTTTGGTCCAGGCGAGGGGGCGGAAGAGGCGGCCTTCCTGGGCCTCGAGGAGAAAGACGGGGAGGAAGGAGACGACGATGATGAGGAGGGAATAAAACAAAGCGGGGCCGACTTGTTTCGCGGCGGCGATGAGGATGGTGCGGCGCGCGCGGCCGTTGATCTCGCCGCCCGAGGCCTCCTGCGCCTCCGAAAGATGGCGGTAGCCGTTTTCGACCATGACGATGGCGGCATCGACGAGGACGCCGATGGCAAGGGCGAGGCCGCCAAGGGACATGATGTTGGAACTTACGCCGAGCCAGTACATGGGAAGGAACGAGGCGACGACGGCGACCGGGAGGGTGAGGATGGGGATGAGGGCGGAGCGGAAATGAAACAGGAAGACGGTGATGACGAGGCTGACGATGATGGCTTCTTCGAGCAGGTCGCGTTCGAGGGTCGAGATGGAGGCGCGGACGAGGCCGGAGCGGTCGTAGGCGGTTTCGACCTCGACACCGGGCGGGAGGGAGGCGGCGATTTCCTGGAGTTTCGCCTTTACGCCGGAGATGACGTTGAGGGCGTTCATGCCGTAGCGCATGACGACGATGCCGCCGACGGTTTCGCCTTCGCCGTTCCACTCGGCGACGCCGCGGCGGATGTCGGGACCGAAGGCGACGGTTCCGATATCTTTGACCATGACCGCGGTTCCGTTCCTGGCGGCTACGGGAATGTTTTCGAGATCGGAGAGGGAACGGAAGTAACCCATGCCGCGGATCATGTACTCTGCTCCTCCGAACTCGATGAGACGGCCTCCGACTTCATTGGTGCTGCCGCGGATTTTCTCGATGATGGTTTCGAGAGGGATGTTATAGGCGCGCAACTTATCGGGGTCGAGGCGGACCTGGTATTGGCGGACGAAGCCGCCGATGGTGGCGACTTCGGCGACGCCGGGGACGGACTCAAGCTGGTAGCGCAGGTACCAGTCCTGGAGGGAGCGTAAGCCGGCCAAACTATAGCGGTGGCCGCGATCGACGAGAGCGTATTCGAAGACCCAGCCGGCGCCCGTGGCGTCCGGGCCGATGACGGGAGTAACTCCGCGCGGGAGCCTTCCCTGGATCTGCTGGAGATATTCGAGGACGCGGCTGCGGGCCCAGTATAAGTCGGTTCCGTCTTCGAAGACGACGAAGACGTAGGAGTCGCCGAACATGGTTTGGGCGCGGACAGCTTTGACGCGAGGCGCGGCGAGCATGGCGGTGACGATGGGGTAGGAGACCTGATCCTCTATGAGATTGGGCGGTTGGCCGTTCCACTCGGTGTGGATGATGACCTGGACGTCGCTGATGTCGGGGAGGGCGTCGAGGGGGATGCGGCCGATGGCCCAGAAGCCGGCGACGGCGAGAGCGACGACGGCGGTGAAGACGAGGAAGCGATTCCGCGCGCAGACTTCGATCCAGCGGGCGATCATTTACATGCCTCCTTCGGCGGTGACGGAGAGGTCGCGGCGGGCTAGGGATTGGCCTGCGCGGGCGGCTGTGACTGTGATGCGCCAGGCGCCACCGGAGGGAAGGCGGGCGGAGCCGATGTAGATGCCGTTGCCGGCGGGCTTGAGCGGGGTGACGAAGCGAGTGGCGGCCATGCCCATTTCGGGCATGGCGGGTTGGAAGAAGGTGACGGCGACATCGGCGCCATCGACGGGTTTGCCGTCCGCACCCTGGAGGACAACGCGGATGGTGTTGTCGCCTTTGCGTGGCGTGGCGGGGTTGGTTGAAAACTCGATCCGGGCGCCCGGCGCGGCCGAGGTGGTTGGCGCGGAGGCGGCGGGTGGCGCAAAGCCGTTCATGGCGGACTGGAGCTGGCTTTCGGAATCGAGGAGGAAGTTGGCGGAGGTGACGATGCGGTCGCCGGGCTTCAAGCCGCTGAGGACCACGAGGTCGTCGCCGGCGCGGGGACCGACCTGGATTTCGCGCGGCACGTAGTGGCCGCCGCCGGAGTCGAGGAAAGCGATCGAGCGGGTGCCGGTTTGAAAAGCGCCGGAGGCGGGAATGGTGAGGCGGCGGCCCATGGGGAGGACGATGCGGACGTTGACGAACATGCCGAGGGAGAGTGTGAGACCGGGATTGGCGACCTCGATGCGGACCTTGGCGGTACGGGTAGCGGGGTCGAGTTCGGGCCAGATGAAGCTGACGCGGCCGTGGAATGTGCGGCCGGGGTAAGCGTCGACGGTGATTTCGGCAGGGTTTCCCACTTTTACGCGGCCGAGGTCGTCCTGGAAGACCTGGGCGTAGACCCAGACGCGGCTTAGATCGGCGACCGAGTAGAGCGGGGTTCCCGGCTGGACGTACATATTGGGTAGCGCCAGGCGGCGAGTGACGTAGCCTTCGACGGGAGAATCAATTTCAAGTTCCCGTTGGACGGCGCCGGAGTCGCGAAGGCGGGCGATATCCCGCTCGGGGACCTCGAACTGGCGGAGGCGGGCCTCGGCGGCGGCGATGAGGCCTTTGGCACCGGAAGAAACGCCTTCGACGGTGCTGCCGAGGAGCAGACCGCCGTTCTGGCGGGCGAGTAAGTACTCCTGTTCGGTAGTTAC
>JAKAJI010000425.1 GCA_021813825.1 Acidobacteriota bacterium
CGTCGCCTGGGCTCAGGTCAAATCGCCGCCCCGCGACGACCCGAACACGCCCCGCTCAGCCGTCGTGGACTTGGCTTTCGCGGGCCGCATCGATCCGCCGGTGACCCTCAAGGAAATCAAGGACTCCGCCCTCTTCTCCGATTGGGCGCTCATCCGCCAGGGACGGCTCTCCACCATGGAAGCCCCGCCCGAATTTATCGCCTGGCTCAAAAAGCAGCGTAAAGTCCGGGGACTCTAGCGGCTCTCTTCCGCCAGCGCCGGTTCGGCGGCCTCGGCGGCCGTGAAGTACGCGCACGCCGGATGATGAAACACGAGCGCGCTCACGCTCGCCTCCGGCTCCATCATCATTCCCTCCGTCAGCCGCACGCCAATCTCCTCCGGCTGCAACAACTTCCAAATGCCCTGCTGGTCGTCCAGGTTCGGACACGCCGGATAGCCAAAACTATACCGTTTGCCCCGGTACCGGCTGGTGAACCGCTGCTGCATCGTCATCTCCGGCGGATCCGGAAATCCCCACTCCTCCCGAATCCTGCGGTGCAGCCACTCCGCCGCGGCCTCCGCCGTCTCGATCGCCAGCGCCTGCAAGGCGTGTGCCCGGAAGAACTCGCCCGCCTGCTTGGCCTCTTCGCTCCGCTCCCGCACCCCCTCGCCCGCGGTCACAACGAACAGCACCAGGTGATCTCGCCGCCCATCCTGCGGGTCAAGAATGTAATCGCTAAGACACAGTCCGTCTTCGCGCGCCTGCCTCCCGAAATGGAACGTATGCGTCGGCGCCGCCTTCCCCGGCTCAAACAGGTGGATCGCGTTGCCCTCCCGCTCGGCTTCAAAGAACTGCCACACCGCCCGAACCCGCAGAAACTCCTTCGCCCACTCCTTCACTTCCTCGACGTCGTGATACAACTTCAACGCCTTCGGATCGCGCTGGGCAAGCAGCGCCTCAAAATTCCCCTTAAAGCCCAAATGCCGGCCGTAAAGCATGTACGGGTTGATGTAGCTCCATACCTCGGCCAGGTTCCCCACCGTGCGCACGCGCCGGTCCAGGTACGGCGCCGGCGGAATCGGGATGTTGGCCGCCACCTTCGTGCTCCGGTGCTCGCCCGACGGAGCCGCTTCGGATTCCCCCGCCGCCACTGCCGGGCGATCCGCGGAAATCGAAAACGAAGCCAATACCTGCTCGCGCCGCTCCGGGTTCATGATCTCGTTCAGCAGCCGCAAGCCCGTCATCGCGTCCTTGGCGTAAAACGTCGGCGCCTCGTACGCCGGCGCGATGCGCGTCTCAGTGAATTTCTGGCTCAACGCCGCCCCGCCCACCAGCAGCGGCACCCGGATCCCCGCCTCCTTCAGATCCCCGCCCGTCACCACCATCTGCTGCGCGCTCTTCACCAATAGTCCGCTCAACCCGATCGCATCCGGCTCATGCTCGTGATAGGCGCGGATCAGGTCTTCCGGCGGCACCTTGATGCCCAGATTCACCACCTGGTACCCGTTGTTCGACAGGATGATCTCCACCAGGTTCTTTCCAATGTCATGGACATCGCCCTTCACGGTCGCCAGCAGAATCCGGCCTCGCGTCGCCGACTCCGACTTCTCCATGAACTGCTCCAGGTGGTTCACCGCCGCCTTCATCGCCTCGGCCGATTGCAGCACCTCGGCCACGATCAGTTCGTTGTTGTTGAACAGCCGCCCGACCTCCGCCATGCCGTTCATCAGCGGTCCGTTGATGATGTCGAGTGGCGCCGCGCCCTCGGCCCGCTTCCGCTCCAGGTCCGCGATCAGCCCGTCCTTCGTTCCCTCGATGATGTAATTGGCCAGCCGCTCATCGAGCGGGAGATCGGCGGCCTTCGCCTTCACCTTGCGCGTGTTTTGCCGGAAATGCTCGGAAATCGCCGCAATGTGGAACTGGTTGATCGCCGCCCGCTGCTCCCGCCCCTGTTCGCGCCAATCCTCCGGCGCCGCGCTCAACTCACCCTCTTCCGGCGGCGTATTGAACAACAATCGCTCCGCCAGCTTGCGCTCCGTCTCATCGAGCGAGGCGAACCGTTCCAGCTTCTCCGCGTTTACGATCGCCAGGTCCAAGCCCGCCTTCGTCGCGTGATACAAGAACACGCTGTTGACCACTTCCCGCGCCGCGGCCGGCAGCCCGAAACTCACGTTCGACACGCCCAGCACGGTCTTCACCAGCGGAATCTCACTTTTGATCAGCCGGATCGCCTCGATCGTCTCCACCGCCCCGCCGATGTAATTTTCATCCCCGGTCGCGCAAGGGAACACCAGCGGATCGATGATAATGTCCTCCGCCGGGATCCCATACTTCGCCGTCAGCAGATCCACCGACCGCCGCGCCACCGCCAGTTTCCGCTCCCGCGTAAACGCCTGCGCCTGCTGCTTGTCTTCGTCGATCGTCCCGCAAATCAGCGCCGCCCCATAAGCGCGTGCCAGCGGGCACACCCGCTCGAACTTCTCCTCCCCATCCTCCAAATTCACCGAATTGATGATGCTTTTGCCCTGGCAGTACGTCAGCGCCAGCTCGATCGCCTTGGCGTCAGTGGTGTCGATCATCAGCGGCGCTTTGGTCTTCCGGATCAGCTTCTCGTAAAACGGTGGAATGTCGGCGATCTCGTCCCGCTCGCTCGACTGAAGGCAGACATCGATGATATGCGCGCCGTTGCGCACCTGCCGCCGCGCGATCTCGCTGGCCTCCTCCCACTGCGTCCCGGCAACAAGGTTCTTAAACAGCCGCGACCCGATCACGTTCGTCCGCTCGCCCACGATGAGCGGGCGGTTCGAATCCTCCGCCTCCACCGTCTCAATGCCCGAATAATACGACCGGTGCGAAGGCTCCGGCACGCGCCGCGGTGCATGATTGGCCGCCATCTGCGCAATCGCCCGGATGTGCGCCGGCGTCGTCCCGCAGCAGCCTCCCACCAGGTTCAACCATCCGTGCGCGGCGAACCGGTCAAGCTGCGCCGCCAGCGTCTCCGGTGTCTCCAGGTAATGGCCTTCCACATCCGGCAGACCTGCGTTCGGATAGCAGCTCACGTACACCGGTGCCATCTCGTGCAGCGTGCGCAGGTGGCTGGTCATGAACTCGGGACCCGTGGCGCAGTTCAACCCAATGCCCAGCAATCCCGCATGAGCCAGCGACACCCACAGCGCATCCGCGGTCTGCCCGGCGAGCATCGTGCCCGTCGCCTCGATCGTCCCCGACACGATCACCGGAACGTCTTCGCCCAACTCTTCTTCCAGCCGCCGCACCGCCAGCAGAGCCGCCTTGATGTTGCGTGTGTCCTGCGCGGTCTCAATCAGCAGCAGGTCCGCTCCGCCCTCCACCAGCCCCGCCGCCTGCACGTAAAAGTGGTCGATCAGTTCCGGGAACGTGACGCCGCCGGTCACCGTGATCGACTTCGTCGTCGGCCCCATAGAGCCCGCGACGAACCGCGGCCGCCCGGGCCGCGAAAATTCCTCCGCTGCCGTCCGCGCCAGTCGAGCCGCCGCAACGTTAATCTCCCGAGCCTTCGCCTCCAACCCATACTCGGCCAGCACCAGCGGCGTCGCGCCGAACGTGTCGGTTTCGACAATATCCGCCCCCGCCTCGTAATACGCCCGGTGAATCCGCGCAATCACGTCCGGCCGCGTCAGCACCAGGTTCTCGTTGCACCCCTCCAGCGCCGCGCCGCCAAAATCCTCCGCGGTCAAATGGCTCTGCTGGATCATCGTGCCCATCGCACCATCGAGCACAAGAATGCGTGTAGCTAAGGCGTCAAGAAGGGCTTGCTGTCGGTTCTGATCCACGCGGAAGGTCCTGACCCGGCGCCCGGACGAACGGAGCGCCAGTTCTTCTTATTGTAACGGGGGGAGCGCGTGGGGCTTCCCGGAGTATCAATGCCGCGAGGCGTAGGCTTGATCGAGTACTTTATTGGCTCCCGTGGCGCAGGCCGTGCATGGCCGGCCGTTCGGAGGCGGCGGCAGTAGCGCCAGCACCTCGGAAGGCTTCCGCTCGGTGTAATCGGCGGGGAGGACAAACAGCGCCGGATCGGGTTCCTGCTCCTCGATGGAAACCACTTCGGCCAGGCTCCACTGAATCATCTGGCCATCCTCGTACTTCGTCATCTTCGCGCTCAGCGGGTAGCATCCAAGCCGGGGCGCCATCCAGACCTCGCGCTCAACACGAACGCCCGGCCCGGCCGGCGGCATCGTTTCCGCACCTTTCACTACGTTATAGCCGAGCATCGTTCCTACATCACCGGTAGCCCGCTCAAGCCCCGGGCCCACCTTGCACCCCGCGCTCGCCCGCCAGCCGTAGCCT
>JAKAJI010000426.1 GCA_021813825.1 Acidobacteriota bacterium
GCAGTGCCATTCTCTGCGGCGCCTCGCTGGGAGCAGCCTGGTTGAGCGGGCACCACCAGGCGCCGCTTCTTTTAACGCTGGCCTGGGGCGGCGTCTGGCTGTTCCACATGGTGCGCGCGGGCCGTGGTTGGACCGGGCTCATTGCTCCGGGTGCGCTGTCGCTGCTGTTCGTGTTTTTAACCGGCGCACTGCAGATCCTGCCGGCATACGAATACGGCCATCGGGCGGCCAGGTGGGTGGGCGCCGAACTGGCGATTGCCTGGAACCAGGCGGTGCCTTATGCGGTGCATTCGCTGTATGCGCTCAAGCCTTCGAGCCTGTTCTCCATTGTGTTCCCCGCGTTCAGCCGCACGTCGGACCCCTACGCCGGCGTGGCGGCAATGACGCTCGCGCTGCTGGCCGTGGCGCAGGGGTGGCGCAAGCGTTGGACGCCGCTATTCGCCACGCTCGGGCTGGCGAGCCTCTTCTTCGCGCTCGGCCCGAATAGCGTCTTTCATGGTCTTGTGTACGGCCTGGTTCCGATGGTCGAGAAGGCACGCGTCCCCTCCGCCGCGGTGTTTCTGTTCGGCCTCGCGGTGGCCGTGCTCGCCTCCGCAGGGGTGGACGCGGTCGGCGCAATGCCCGACTCACCGTGGACGCGGCGGGCGGCCCACGCGTCCTGGATTTTCGGCGCGGTTATCGCTGCGATCCTTTTCGGTGTCTATGCGGCGCACGGGTTGCGGGTGACGTTTGAAGACCGCGTCGTGATCACGTGCTTTGCGGCACTTCTGGTTGGTGCGCTGCTCTATGGCCGGAGCCGCGGCGGTCTCACGCACGGGCAGGGCGCCGTGCTCGCCGTGCTGCTGGTGATCTTCGAGTTGGGGAACAACTCGGGTTACATGCTCACCGACCGTGAGAGCAATACCAACGCCCAGTGGCTGAACCGGCTTCAGTCCAACGGGGACATCGCGCGGTTCCTGGCTTCGCGCCAGGGGGCGTTCCGCGTCCTGTCGAGCGACCCGGCGGTTCCCAAGGCCTGGGCGTCGTGGAACGGATTTTCGACCGTGATCGGCGACACGCCGAGCGTGACCACCAACGTGCTCAACCGGCCGTTCGGCGAGTGGCAGTTCGCGTACCTGGCCGGTGTCCGCTATCGCATTGGGACCAAACCGGAGTTCGCCGGCGAAAAAGATGTGTTCACTTCCGCGAGCGGGCTGAAGGTGTTTGAGAATCCCCAGGTTTTTCCGCGCGCCTGGGTGGTGCACGGTGCGCGGCGCGTGGCGAGCGACGCCGCTGTCAACGATGCGATCCTCAACCACCTGTCCGATCTGCGCGCCGAGGCGCTGACCACAGGTCCGGCGCCGGTGCTGGCCGATTGCGACGCGGCGGGCGAACAGGTTTCCCTCGTTGCGTCTCCGAACGAAGCAAAGCTTCAGGCATCGCTCAACTGCGACGCCCTCGTGGTCGTCTCCGACACGTTCTATCCCGGGTGGGAGGCGGAGATCGACGGCCGTGCGGTGCCGATTATCGAGGTGGATGGATGCTTTCGTGGAGTGGCGGTTCGAAAAGGCGTGCACCAGATTGTGATGCGTTTTCGGCCCACAAGTGCCGGGGCCGGAGGCTTGCTGACGCTGGCCGGAGCGCTGGGCGCGGCGCTGGCCGGAATCTTCCCATTGACTTACGTCCGGAAAGCCGGAACAATAACAGGTAAAAATGTTTCTTAAGCGGCAACACCTCCATTTCACCGGGATCGGAGGGATCGGCATGAGCGGGATCGCCGAGGTGTTGCTGAACCTGGGCTACGAAATCAGCGGTTCGGACGTGAAGCTGAGCCCGATCACCGAGCGGCTGGCCAGGCTCGGAGCGGTGATTTATGAAGGACACGCGGCCGAAAACGTGGCCGGGGCCAAGGCGCTGGTGGTGACGTCCGCGGTTTCGCCGACGAACCCGGAATTGGCCGAAGCGCGCCGCCTGCGCATTCCCATCATTCCGCGCGGAGAGCTGCTGGCGGAGCTGATGCGCCTGAAGTTCGGCATCGCGGTGGCCGGCAGTCATGGGAAGACGACCACGACGTCGATGACCGCGGCGATTCTGAGCGAGGCGCAGAAGGATCCGACCGTGGTGGTGGGCGGGCGCGTGGGCGCGATGGGCGGCTCGAACGCGCGTGTGGGCAAGAGCGACTACCTGGTCGTCGAATCGGATGAAAGCGACGGCTCATTCCTGAAGCTGTCGCCGATCGTCGCGGTGGTGACAAATATCGACCGCGAGCATCTGGACCACTATCCGTCGATCGAAGCGATTCGCGCGGCGTTTCTCGAGTTCGTCAACCGCGTGCCGTTTTACGGTGCGACGATCCTTTGCCTGGAAGACGAGAACATCCAGCGGATCCTGCCGGACGTAAACCGCCGCGTGATTACGTATGGGCGGACGCCGCAGGCGCTGCTTGAAGTCACCGAGGCGAAGCCGGGTGCGACGTCGAGTGAATTTGAACTCCAATTCCGCGGCGAGGATCTCGGTAAATTCCGTATCGGCGTTCCCGGCGTGCACAACATTCTGAACGCCGCGGCGGCCGCGGCCGTGGCGCTGGAGTTGGACATCGACGCCGACAAGATCCGTGCTGGCTTGGCCGCGTTCAGCGGCGTGGACCGGCGGTTTCAGCTCCGGGGCAGGGAGGCCGGCGTCACCGTCGTCGACGACTACGGGCATCATCCGACCGAGATTCAGGCGACGCTGGCGGCGGCGCGGCTGGGGGGCTACTCGCGCGTGATCGTGATTTTCCAGCCGCACCGCTACACACGGACGCAGGAGTTGATGGACGATTTCGCGCGGGCTTTTCATGCTTCCGATGCGGTGCTTGTGCTGGATATTTACGCGGCGTCGGAGGCCCCGATCGCGGGCGTCCATTCGCCGGCGCTGGTGGAAAAGATCGTCAAGTACGGCCATCGCTCCGCCGAATACACGCCCGGCATTGACGATGCGGTGGCGCGCGCGGCGGAAATCGCGCGGCCGGGCGATCTGGTTCTGACGCTCGGCGCGGGGAACGTGTGGCAGGCCGGGGAGCGGCTGCTTGAGCGGCTTCGTGTTCCGGCGGGCGCTGCGGGGGGGAGCCGGGATGGCCGCTGAAACCGCGAAATCCCCGGCGAAGTCCGCCCCCAAGAGAAATGCCGGGCCCACGCTGCGCGCCGCCGTGATCATTGTGCTGAGCTCGTTTACGCTCGCCGCGGCCTATTTTGGGCTGGAGCGCACGGAGCAGTTTCTCATACGCGATCCGCGTTTCGCCCTGCCCGGTCCGCCCGACTACGGCGAGGCCAGCCCGGACTTGGTCGTCGAAGGCACGCGATTCGCGTCGCCGGCGCAGATCCGCAACGTGTTCGCGCTCGACTATGGCCGGAGCATTTACCTGCTGCCACTCGGCGACCGGCGCAACGCGCTGCTACGGCTGAGTTGGGTTCGCGATGCGACGGTACAGCGCGTCTGGCCGGACCGCGTGGTGGTTCACATTGTGGAGCGCCAGCCGGCGGCCTTCGTCGAGATTCCGGCTGGACTCCTGTCCCGGTTCGCGCTGATCGACGCCGACGGCGTGATCCTCGATACGCCGCCGAAAGTGCGCTTCAACTTGCCGGTTCTCCGCGGGGTCAACCCCGCCGAGAGCCAGGCGATGCGCGGCACGCGCGTTCGCCGCATGGTCCATCTCTTGCACGATCTCGGGTCCCTCGGTAACGGGGTGTCGGAAGTGGACGTGAGCGACCTGGACAACCTGAAGATCCGCATGAAGGTGCGCGACCAGACGTTCCTTCTGATTCTGGGCGACGGCGATTTTGCGGCCCGGGTGCGGAATTTCCTCGATCATTATGCCGAGATTCGCGGCCGCATCCCGTGGGCCACGACGCTCGACTTGCGGCTGGAAGACCGGATTACCGCGGTAGGAGATGCACCGGATGGCAAGTAAACGTACGTTGGCGGTCGGGCTGGACGCGGGCAGCGCATACACGCGCTCAGTGGCGCTGGAGTTGCGCGACTCCGGCCTGCGCTTCGTCGCGGCCGGGGAAGTCGAGTCGATCGGCTGGAACCGCGGACGGATCCAGGACGCCGATGCGTTAAGCGTCTGCATCCAGGGCGCCGTGCAGCAGGTGGAGCAGGCTGGACGCGTTAGCGTCGATTCGGTGACAGCCGGCGTCGGGTCGAGCGTGCTGGGTTTCGACAACCGCGGCACGTATAAGTTCGCCCGCCCGCACCAAGTGACCGCCGAAGATCTCTCCTATGCGGTCGAGCAGGCTTCGGACGTGCACCTGGAAACCAACCGCTGCCTTC
>JAKAJI010000427.1 GCA_021813825.1 Acidobacteriota bacterium
ACATGGTGGCGGCGACGCTTTGCGGAGTAAGTTCGCCGGATCAAGTTACTCGCAGCGTGTGCGCGATGGGGCATAAGTGGATGTGGAACGCTTCGCTCGGCGGGCTTCCGCCGGAAGAGTTTCTTACGAGCGTGGACCCTCTGCTGGCGGGCGTTCGCGAGAAACTCGGCGGGCGCTACCAGACGAGCGATCTTCCCGCCGGCCAACTGTGCGCTTCCTGGGCCGCCAAACTGGGACTTCGCGAGGGGATTCCGATTCCGACGGGAGCGTTTGACGCTCACTGGGACGCGCTGGGAGCAGGTGTGCGGCTGGGCGACGCGGTGAACGTCATCGGCACCTCGACGTGCATCATCGCCATCAGCGACACGACGCGACTGGTGCCGGGCGTTTGCGGGGTTGTGCCGGGATCGGTGGACCCGGCTTACACGGGCATTGAGGCAGGGCTTTCGGCGACGGGCGACATCTTCGACGCGATAGCGCGGCGGGCCGGAGTTCCGCTGGCCGATCTTTCGCGGGGACTGGAGCAGTACCGCGCCGGACAGACGGGACTGCTGCGGCTGACGTGGGACAACGGCGACCGGACGGTGCTGGTGAACCCGGAGTTGGGCGGAGTGACGCTGGGCTGGAAGCTGACGCATACGGCGCAGGACGAATTGTTCGCGGCCATTGAGGGCACCGCGTTTCACACTCGTGTCATCCTGGAGCGTATGGAGCAGTATGGGGTTCCGCTGCATCGCGTGATCAACGCCGGGGGCGTGCCGCAGCGCAACGAGACATTGAATCGCGTATACGCGAACGTTCTTGGGAAACCGATCCTGGTGCCGCGTTCGGACCCGACGAGTCTGGGTTCGGCGATCATCGCTTCGGTGGCCGCGGGTGCATTCCCGACGATTGGGGAGGCGCAGGCCGCGCTTTGCCCCGACTACCGGGTCTTCGAACCCGAGGCGAAGGCGGTAGCGGTTTACGAATCGCTATATCAGCACTATCGCGCGCTGTACTTTGCGCTTGGGACGAAGGACGCCGCGGCAGCCGCGCTCGGCGCGGTGCTGCCGGAAATCCGCCGCATCGCGGGCGAGGCGCAACAATGAGGCTGGAGCGGCTTCGCGAAGAAGTTCTCGAAGCGAACCTGTCACTGGTGCGGACGGGACTGGTGGTGGATACGTTTGGGAACGCCAGCGGGATCGACCGCGCGGAAGGTTTGGTGGTCATCAAGCCGAGCGGCGTGGCGTACGACAAGATGACTGCGGCGGACATGGTGATCACAGACCTGGACGGCCGGACCGTCGAAGGCTCGCTGCGGCCGAGTTCGGATCTTGCGACTCATCTCGTGCTGTACCGCGCGTTTCCGGCGGTGGGAGGCGTTGCGCATACGCACTCGCGCCATGCTACGGCCTGGGCACAGGCGGCGCGCGAGATTCCCTGCTTCGGCACGACGCACGCCGATTACTTCCGCGGCGCCGTACCGGTTACGGCGCAACTTACTCCCGATGAAATCGGCGGTGACTATGAAGCGAACACGGGCCAGGCGATCGTCCGCCGCCTGGCAGGACGCGATCCGGCCGAGTTTCCGGCGGTGCTGGTCCGCGGCCACGCGCCGTTCTGCTGGGGTCCGTCGCCGGCCGCCGCCTCACGGACGGCGATGTTACTTGAAGAGATCGCCCGCCTGGCGTGGATGACGGTTACCCTATCGCCGGGTGCGGAACCGATTCCGGATGTTCTGCGCGACCGGCACTTCCTGCGGAAACACGGCGCACAAGCTTATTACGGGCAGCAAAGTAAGTGAGGTTCCGGAACCAGTTCTTCCGATGGCTTGCGGGGATAGTTGTATTTCTCGCGGGAGCCGGCTCAACGCCGGCGCAGACGACGGCCACGATCTCGGGCTATGTCGAAGACGCGGCGGGTTCGCGGATTAGCGGCGCCCAGGTAACGGTGAAGAGTCTTGAAACCGGCGCCACGCGCTCGGCCACGACGGACGCATCGGGAAGCTACCTTTTCGTCGCGCTTCCGATTGGCCGGCAACGGGTGACCGCGGAGAAGCACGGATTCAAAGAGTCCGTGCGGAGCGGAATCAAGCTGGACGTCGGCCAACATGCGATCATCAATCTCCGGTTGGAGGTGGGTGACGTTGCCGAACAGATCACGGTCTCCGAGCAGGTTCCTCTGGTGAACACCACGACGTCGTCGATCTCGGGCCTGGTGGGCGAGCAACAGGTGAAGGATCTTCCGCTCAACGGGCGGAGTCTCGACCAACTCATCACGCTCAATCCGGGTTCGATCAACTACACGCCGATGACAAGCCCGGGCACGATCACGAGTAACGGCAATACGTTCTCGGTGTCAGGCCGGCGCACGGCGGAGAATCTGTTTTTGCTAAACGGGATCGAGTACACCGGATCGAGCCAACTTTCCGTCACGCCGGGAGGGGTTAGCGGAGAGTTGCTGGGCGTGGATGCGATCCGCGAGTTTAACGTGCTTACCGACACGTACCCGGCGGAGTACGGCAAGCGCGCGGGCGCGCAGGTGAGCATTGTTACGCAATCGGGCACGAACCAGGTGCATGGGACGGCATTTGAATTTCTCCGCAATAGCGCTCTAGACGCGCGGAACTTCTTCGACCGGAACTTCGTGCCTCCGTTTCGCCGGAACCAGTTCGGCGGAGCGTTGGGCGGGCCGATCAAGAAGAACAAAATTTTCCTTTTCGGGAACTACGAAGGTTTCCGGCAAAGCCTGGCGCTGAGTAATGTGAGTGTTGTTCCGGACAACCAGGCTCGCAAGGGACTGCTGCCGAATTCGTCCGGCACCTACGAGCCGGTGCCGAACCTGGATCCGGCGATGCTGCCTTACCTCAGCCTATGGCCGGTGGCCAACGGTGCGGAACTGGGCGGCGGCGCGGCGCTGAATTACAGCAATCCGAAAGAGCCCATCCGAGAGGACTTCGGCACGCTTCGCGCCGATTTTACAATCAGCGAAGCGGACTCTCTCACCGCGGCATACACGATTGACAACGGCGACAGCCAGATCCCGCAGGCGGATCCACTGTTCGGGGCTCTTATGACGCTGCAAAGCCAGGTGGTGAGTTTGCAGGAGACGCACATTTTTACTCCGTGGATGCTGAACACGGCGCGGATCGGTTTTTCCCGCGCGGCGTTTAATTTCGATCCGCTTTACTTCGCCTCGTTTCCCGCCGGGACTTCCTTTGTGGCCGGCGCGGGGCCCGGCGGCATTACGATCGGCGGCGGACTTACGACCACGGGCGCGGGCGCACTGACGGCGGCGGGCCCGAACAACGCGGCCAACTCCTGGAACCGGCGCAATCTGTACACTTACAGCGACGACGTGAGCATCAGCCGCGGCCGGCACCAGATCAGCGCTGGGGTGTGGTTTCAGCCGATGCAGGACAACGAAGACAGCGCGTCGCGCCAGCTTGGCCAGGCGAGCTTTACGAGTTTGGAAACGTTGCTGCAGGGCACGGTGAGCAGTTTCCAGGTGGTTCCCAACCCGACCGAGCTTGGCTTCCGGAGTAAGTTCGGGGCCTGGTATGCGCAGGATGCGATTCGTGTCCGCCCGAATCTGACGGTGCAGCTTGGGATTCGGGACGAATTCACGACGGGATGGAATGAAGTGGCGGGCCGGGCTTCCAACTTCATCCCGAATGCAAATGGGGTCTTACTTACTCAGCCGATGGTTGGCAACTCCGTGTTCACTCAGAACAACGCCACGCACTTATTCAGCCCGCGGGCCTCGGTGGCGTGGGATCCTTTCGGAGACGGAAAGACTTCGATCCGCGCGGGCTTCGGGATTTACTATTCGCTGCTGGACAACCTGAGCTTCCTTCTGAACTCCCTGCCACCGTTTAATACGAACCTTTCCTTCTCCAACGTTCCGCTTGCTTCGTTCACGCCGATCGTGCCGAGCATCCCTCAGCCGCCGGTGTGCGGCGCGGGCGTTCCGAAGCCTTGCACGACGTACGCTCCGCAGGGGATACAGCCCAATGCCCAGACGCCGACGGTGGACGAGTGGAATTTCACCGTGGAGCGGCAATTGGATGCCAATACCGTGCTACGGGCTGCGTACGTCGGATCACACGGCTATCACAATTTACTGAGCATCGATCCGAACACGATTGCTCCGCAGATCTGCGCGAGCGCGAGCGGGTGCCTTGCCGGAGGGACGGGCAGTTTGCGCAGTACGGTTCCGCAAGGGACGCAGTATATCCCGGTGGGCTTACGCCCCAATCCCTACCTGAGCGCGGGGTTCTTCTGGTACACG
>JAKAJI010000428.1 GCA_021813825.1 Acidobacteriota bacterium
GCCTTCACCCACTGCTCCGGCTGCATCTGCGCCAGCAGCGGCTTCAGCCGTCCGGTCTGCGCCTGCAACCCGTCCAGCATCTTCCGCACGTCCCACGGCGCCTCCACCCCTTTGCTCTGCGCCGCCGGCGTCTGCCCCATCGCGCACACCGTGCTCCCGGCCACCAGCAGCATCAGACAAGTCTTCATACCTCGATCGCGCTCCCTCTCCAGTTTCGCACGGCAACTTTCCGCCGGACCGCCGCGTCGAGCGGGTTCTGGTGACCCCGTGACCCCGCGCGCCGTCAAAGTGAGCGCCGCAACCGCGGGAATCGGGGATTTCCTCCCCGATTTTTTAAGCTTTTAAGTATAGATTTCAAAAAACCGTATCAGAAAAACTGGTTGACAATACCCGCAGTTAATGGTAAAAAAGGCTACCGCGTTCCCACCGAGGATTCGGCACGCACGCCGGAAATCCTCGAAGGTGGATTACCCGATTTCAAAGGAAGTGGCGTTGTGGGTATTCGTGTGCCGAAATTCCGTGTCAATTTGCCTGTCCTGGCGCCTTTGCTGCTGTTGACGGCGCTGCCCGGCGCCATCTCCGCCCAACCCCCCCGCTGACGCTGCCCAGCAACCTCAAGGGCGTCAATTATTTCCCGCGCGGACACGCCTGGTGGAACATGCTGCACGACTGGTACACGCTTGACTGCTCCACCACCACGCTTCCGCAAAGCGACTGCGTTTCGGGCCAATACGTCTATCAGGCGGTGCAAAACGATCTGACGACGCTGGCCGCTAATGGCATAAACCTCATTCACCTGTACCTCTGAGATCAGGACCTCGCCCTTTCGACGAAGCCAAATCTCTCCTCCTCGGAATCGAGCACCTGCCAATTCCCCGCGCTGCCGGGCCAGCACGCCCTGTGTGTTCATACCCTGCCGCAGGCGGAGAGCGTGACGGGAACCGCCGTTTCCGCGTTTCTCTCCACCGCTTCCGTGCCGCAGTTTCCCCTCCCGGTGGTCTATAGCGATGGCAAGATCCGCGACTACGGCACGGTGGTCCCGATCAACATCCCCATGAGCGTGACGGTTTCCAGCCGGACCGTCGCGCTCGCTGGCAGCAGCGGCTCGGCCTTCGGCACCTCGCCTACGCCGTTCCAGGTCTTACCCGCCGACATCGAAGTCACCGGCGCGCCATTGTCCCCTACTACGCGGATGTTCCCCCCGCCCGACGCGAAAATCATCCACGTTTACGCCACCGGGCTTAAATGACTTTTCACGCCGGGAGGCGCATTATGAGACGACTTTCTTCATTCCACTGGGCCATATTACTCACCCTACCTTGGATTCTTCCCGGCGCGCTCCTGGCGCAGCCCAAAATCGTCGCGGTTGTCAACTCGGCCTCATGGCAGAGTGGCCTTCCGGCCGGGGGAGCGCTGGCTACGGCGTTTGTCTCCGGACTGCCAGGTCTGACGCCCGGAACCTACGTGGCGCCGCCGTCGCAGCCGCTACCCTACACCCTCGCCGGAGTCACCGCGATCGTGAACAACGACTACGCCCCGCTTCTTGCCGTGATTGTGCCATCGGACCCCTCGGCCAACGTCCAGGTTAACTTCCAGGTTCCCCTGTCCGCGAACGCTTCGCAGCTCTCCGGTCACTTCTGGATACCGTACGGTATCCCCCAGGACGGATACGCCGGGTATATCAGCATCGGCCTCGGAACCGATCGGGCAGCCCAAAGTCCAGCTCCGGCTATGCCTGATTGGGGAGGATTCTTTTCTGACGCGAGCGGCTACGCCATCGCCATCCACGCGTCGGACTCAAGCCCGGTCACGGCCCAGAACCCAGCCCGCCCCGGCGAGTCGATCATCGCTTACGCGGACGGCTTCTTCCTCGCCTGGCCACCGCCGCCAATAGCGGTGCCAGTCCCCTTGCAGGGGACCTACCCAATCGGGGACGTTCCGATCTCAGGAGGAACTGCCAACCTTTACCTCCAGACGTACCCCACGCCGATTACGGTCTGCTCGCCGAGCCCGCCGCCGTGTCCTGGCTCGGTCACGAACACTCCCGCCCTCAAGGTTGATTCGACGGCCCTCGCTGCGGGCGCGGTCGGCGTTGAGCAAATCAAGTTCGAGGTTCCATCGAACCAGAAACCGGGTAACTGGGCGCTGTTCTTCAACGCCGGCTCTTGTCCGGACGGCAGCGGTCTCTGCTCCAACACCGCAAGCTCCAGCCCCTATGTGCTCCTCCCAGTGGACTAAGGCGCAACTCATAAATCACGCTGGCAGGTGCGTGATGACGCGACCCTTTGCACTCCGCCGGACGCGGACGTTCCCGCCACCCGACGCAAAAACAATTCACGCCTACGCCAGGGGGGCTTAAATGAATCCCGGAGAAATCAGCCGCGTCATGAGACCTCTTGTTACATTGTGAGGAAGAGCGGCAATTTTGAATTCCGGGCTTGGGTACGCGGCGTAACCTGAAAAGGCATGCTGCGGCACATCTCATCTCAGAGCCCGCCCCCGTCCGGTTGAACCTTTTCGACAGGGTAGGAGTTCAATTTACGCGGCCCAGGTTTCTCTTTGGCGTTTGTGCCACCGTCTTTCTCACTGCCGGAGCCGGTGACCCGTGCTGCGCCCAGTCGGGGCAAAGCATCGTAGTGACTTCGGCGGCGGGCTTTCAAGTAGGCATGCCTCCCAGGGGGTCGCTCGCCTCGGCATTTTGCACAGGGTTGCAAGTTGACGGTACTATGCATGGAACAACAAACCCACTGCCACTCACGCTAGATGGGATTTCAGTTACGATCGGCGGAGCACCCGCGCCGATCCTGGCAGTGGCCGACGATGGCGGATACCAGCAGATTAATTTCGAGGTTCCCCAGGAGGCCGGGCAAAACCGAGGTGGTACGTGGACCGTGACCGTGAGCCAAGATGGAACGCAACTCAGCGCGCAAGTGACGAGCTCGCAATCTCCAGGGGACTTCTTCTTGGTGGGCAGCAATTTGGCGGCCTTTCAGCACGCGTCAGACTATTCTCTCGTGACCGAACAGAACCCAGCGCATCCAGGCGAGGTTTTGGTCGGCTACCTCACGGGATTGCCGACCACAGACGCGGCAGTTCCGACCGGCGAAGCCTCGCCGTTTTCGCCGCTTGCTGTTGTACTTCAGCCCAACGATCCAACTTCGGTCCACCAGTTCGCACTTCTGCTAAACGGAACCGTGATCGCCAACCCCTGTGCCGCCGATTACGGGCCGTGTCAGGTCTCAAGTCTTTTGTGGCTTGGCCTCGCGCCGGGCTTAGTTGGCGTCTATCAACTTAACTTTGTAGTGCCGGCCACCGCATCCTCCGGGAATGCGGCCGTCCAACTGCAGGAATCGAACTGCGCGGTGTTTTTTGGCGCCTATTGCCAGAGTGGTGGCTTCTTCATTCCAAATGCAAGCCGCGGCTGCTTTTCGTATTACCAGGGCAGCGTTTGTACGGGCTCCGCCGTGCCTCTACCTATTCGATAGATCGTGACATGGCTCGTTGCATACTGCCAGGCCATTTTGCCGGCCCCACCTTAGGTTTTTCCCGGCACACTCCTTGGCGCAGCCCAAAACCGCCACTGTCGTCAACTCGGCCTCATGCTAAAGTGGCCTCCCGGCCGGCGGAGCGCTGGCGCACGCGTTCATCTCCGGCCTGACGGGCCCGACGCCCGGAACCTCCTTGGCGTCGACTCCGCGCTCGGCCCCAAACGCACTGGAGTTCATCCATCCGATGACGACATGCAGTGCGACGGCTCAAATCGAGCGCTGGCTCACGCCCGAACCGATTGAAAACGGACTGAGATGCTATATTCGGAGGCAATGAAGGCCGCCGCTCTGCTGCTCCTGGCGCTGCCACTCGCGGCCGCCGATATCCGCCTCGGCATCGTTGGCACGGACACGTCCCATGTGCCGGCGTTCACCAGTTTGCTGAACGACCCGGCCAATCCGGCGCACATCCCCGGCGCACGAGTCGTAGCGGCATGGAAGGGCGGCAGCCCGGATGTGGAATCCAGCCGGACGCGCGTGGACCGCTTCGCCGCCGAGATCCACTCGAAGTACGGCGTCGAGATCGTGCCCGACATCGCCACGCTCTGCCGGAAGGTGGACGGCGTGCTCATCGAAAGCGTCGACGGCCGCACGCACCTTGCCCAGGCTCGCCTGGTGTTTCAGGCCCACAAGCCGGCCTTCATCGACAAGCCGCTCGCCGCCACGCTCGCCGATGCCCTCGAAATCGCGCGCCTGGCGCGCGAAGAGG
>JAKAJI010000429.1 GCA_021813825.1 Acidobacteriota bacterium
GGACTCGATGCGGTCGAGGATGGGGTTGAGGCCGGGGCCGCGGCCGCGGTTGCCGGAGGCGGTGATTTTGGAGAACTCGCGGATGTCGGCGCCGGCGATGAAGGTGCGGCCGCCTCCGATTAAGACGATGGAGTCGATGGCGGGGTCGGCGGAGAATTCGTCGATGCCTTGGGCGATGCCTTCGGGGACTCCGGGGCTGAGGGCGTTGACGGGGGGATTGTTGATGGTGAGGATGCCGATGCGGTTGTGGCGGGTGGCGAGGACGAGTTCGCTCATTGGGAGCGATTGTATCTAAAAGCTGTCAGGGGTCAGCGATCAGCGGCCGGCTCGTGTCTTGGCTTGTCCGGGCAGGTTGGCGATGGCCTGGCGCAACTGGTCCGCGGTTGCGGGCCCGGCCCACTCGTAGCCGTTCAGGAAGAGCGTGGGGCGCGCGGTTACGCCGGAGGCCAGGGCTAGGTTCGATTCGGCCTCGATTTCCGGTTTGGTTTCCTCGGAGGCGATGCAGGCGCGGAGGGCGTCGCCGTCGAGGCCTGGGATCGAAGGGACGAAGTTGTCGAGGCCAGGAGCGAGGTTTTGCGCGGAGAGCTGGTCTTGATTTTCGATGAGAAAGTTGTGGATGGCCCAGTAGGCCGCGTCAGTTTGGGTGGCGGCGCAGGCGGCGGCTTGGGCGGCGGTTTGTGCCCAGTCGTGGCGGGAGGATGGATGGTTGAGGAAGGCTACGCGGACGCGCTGATTCAGTGATGGGACGAGTTCGTCGCGCAGCATGCGGGCGAGAGCAGCGCAGCGGGCGCATTGGTAATCGCCGAAGACGGTGACGAGGACCGGGGCGTCGGTGGCGCCGAGGGTGGGGATGTGGTGCTGGCGCAGGAAGGCGTCGAAGCCGCGATTGAGGAAGGCGGCGCGTGTGCCGAGCGGAGCGTGGAGGTCGTAGACGGCGGTGGTGAGGTAGCGGCGGTCCGGGGATAGAAACAATTGCCGGCGGAACGGCTCGGCCGGGGGCGAGGTGGTGAAGGTGAGCGCGTAGATGCAGGTGGCTGGGTCGAGCGCGGCGTTGGCGATTTGGAGCGGGGCTGCGGCGATGTTTCCGTAGAGGCCCTGGGCGTAGGCGAGGACCTTGGCGCGCGTTGTGTCGTCGACCGGGCGGCATTGCTGCGCTGGGGCGGGTAGAGCGGCCAGGATCGGGGCGAGCGTCGCGAGAACGATGGCGGGTTTCATTGTGGCCTCACACGAATCGTTACGATGCGCTCCGATCCTCGTATCAGCCGCAGGCAGCCGCCTTCTTCGACTGGAGGATAGGAATAGGCGTGGACGGTGACGCGGACGACGCCGGGCGTGGCGTTGTCCGGCGCGGTGCGGATTTTAAATTCGACCAGATGGGAAAGGCCCACCGGCGAGACGGGCATGGGCCGGGAGGTGTAGGCGGAGGTGGAAACGAGGCGGATGCTGGGCGGGTCGCAGACGGGAGGACCGATGCTGATGGCTGCGGCGGGGTGAAGGTTTGAGCCGGGTGCGACGGCGCCGACAGCCAGTTGGGCGAATACCGAGGCTGAGCCGTTGCGGATGCTCATTTCCGCGGGCGTGGCGTAGGCCATCAAGGCTGCGTCGACCGTGGCGGGCGGGCGTGGGGCCGGAGGCACTGGAAGAAAACCAGAGTCCGTGGCGGGAACGATTAATATGGGTCCCGGCGGGCTAGCCTGGGTGTCGTAGACCGTGCTGGTGAGGAAGGCGCGGTCGGGGGAGAGGAACAAGACGCGCCGCAGGGTGGTTCCGGGCGTCGATGCGTAGAGGTTGAGTTGGATCCAGCAGGTGTTTGGGTCGACGGCCTCCGTTGAGATGCTGAGGGTAGTGTTCAGCGGGAGGCCGAGTATTTCGCGGGCTTGTGCCAGCGCGCGGGCACGTGCGGCGCCGTCGAATTGCACGCATGCATGCGACAGCTCAGCGGCGCCGAGGAGCAAGAGGATGGGAAGCGCGGCACGGAGCATCCGTGTTCATCCGTGATGTGCGGGTTCGGCCTTGGCCCGGGGGTCCGGCTGGAAGGGGCAGGTAAAGACGCATTGGTTGGTGGAGACTTGGCACGAAAGCGCGGCTTGACCCGGATAGGCGCCATAGAGGAGGGCGGTCGCTTCGGTGCTCGAGCCCAAAATAGTCAAGATGCTGGGGTTTCCCGAACTCCACCAATAGGCGGCTGTGCCGGGCCCAGCGGGGATTCCGGCACAAACTTGCGCCGACGTCGAGGAGCAGTACTGGGAATACACGGGACCAGCTTCGGCGGAGCTCTCGAAATCCAACGAAAGGCTCGATGGGTCCACTGCAGCCCCGCAAAGAACGAAGGACGTTTCGAACTCATAAGTGAGGGGATGGGTCGAGCCGGAGTGGGTGACGAGGAGCCGGCCCACGCCCTCGCCGTGGTTGGGCGTGAACCAGGCGATCTGGCCTTCGGTCGAGTCCGAGGGAATCCGAGTGCCGTGCATATCGGGCTCGGCGTTGGCGATCAGATCGCTGACGGCGACCGACTTGGTTTCCATTGGGGCGAGCGAATAGTTCTTGGCCCAGAGCACGCCGAGCGCGCCGACGTGGACCGTCATGGTTTGTGTGGATTCGGTCGGGTTAAATATGACGAGCGTAGAGGAGTCGCCGTTGGCGACGCTCCATCGGCCAGCGCCGCCGTTGGTGTCGCGGAGGCGGTCCTTTCCGGGAATCGTCATGAGGCCGGGGCTTCCGTCCTGGGCGGAAGAAAGCAGGCTGGTGATGAGGGTTCCGGCCGGGGCGTCCGAGCGGAGGACGAACGAATTCCGATGCAGGCTGTCGCCGCCGAGCGCCGGGAGGGTGACCTTGCGAATCGCGCCTGCCGGGACGGTCACGTCCTTGATAGCGCGCGCGGATGGCTCACCACGCGGGGCTGTGGCGAAGGCCACGGAGACATGGGCGGGTTCGGCGCCGAAGTTGGCGAGGGCGAGTTCCGGCTGAAACGTCGGCCCGGGCAGTAGGGCGCTGCGGTCGACGGGCACGCCGGTGAATACGGAGTCAGAGGACCGCATTTGGGATGCGCTCTGGAAGTGGAGGGAGGCGGCCTCGGGGTTTGGCGCGGCGGCCCGAAGCGCGAATCCGTAGACGGAAAGGGGCGCATCGGGCAGGCCGACCTCGATGCCAGCCGATTGTGGTGTTGCCGGGGAAGGCTCCGAAAGGGCCGCTTGCGGCGCGGCGGCCGCGGCTCCATCGCAGGCGCCGGCGAGCACCATCTGGCCTGCCGGGACGGAGATCGTGTGCGCCACATGGCTTCCCTGCTCGGAGATGCAGCGCAGGCTCACGGATTCGGCGGTATGCGCGCGATTCCATAGCGCGACGGTGGGCGGGGCGGCCAAGCCGGTGGCGGCTGCGCGGAGCGACGTGACGCCGGAGTTGCCCGCCGTAAAGTCCTCCTCG
Organism: Acidobacteriota bacterium; assembly: GCA_021813825.1. Lineage (GTDB taxonomy): Bacteria > Acidobacteriota > Terriglobia > Bryobacterales > Bryobacteraceae > JAJYKC01. The sequence goes on from JAKAJI010000429.1 coordinate 3,424, forward strand.
AGATGAATTGCGGCGCCGGCGGCCGAGCCGTCGATCGTCAGCATTCCCGCCATTCCAATGTCCGAGCCGTCGAGGGTGAGTTCGAGCGACCCGGAGGTAGCTGTGGATGTCCAGCCTTTCAGAAGATCTGCAAGCTTGCGGGTAACGGCGGAGTGAGGCTCTACGCGGATGGCCGTCTGTCCGATCTGCCGGCCATCGGGGGTGAAGGCGGCCAAGGTGGCTGAAAGGGGACGATTGACGATATTTATTAGAGAAACAGTAGAGGATATTCCGTCTGATTCAACAAATAACGGGGCGGCCAGTTCGAGTAAGCTGTGCTTTGTTTTAATCGGTTCGCTGACGGCGAAGGCAGCGAACATGAGGGCGAAAGTTACAGTGCGTGACAGGCGAGCGCGCATCGTGACCTCCGATCATGATGACTTCCGGCTGGAATTAAATTGCTTTTCCGCCGACTCGGCTAATGTTAGTCGACGATGGAGGGGATGTCAAGAAAACTCTTTCATAATTCCATAATATGTAGCCTGTTTAACGGAAACGTCCGCCGGGCTGGTCGTATTTGCTTGGGAACCCATAATGTCCGGATCCGCGGTGCCTTCGTGGCGCACGGCGGGCTCACTCCAGATCAGACGGGCCGAGCGGGGCGGCTTCGGCGGGGGTGGGGAGTTTTTCGTTGCGGCCGCGGGTGGGGCGGGGCGGGTTGTGGGCGATGGTTTCGGCGAAGGCGATGGCGACGTCGAGTAAGTTGCCGGGGACGATTTCGTCGACGATGCCGGCGTACAGGGCTTCGGTGGCGGAGATGGGGTCGCCGGAGACGCACATGGCGAGGGC
>JAKAJI010000430.1 GCA_021813825.1 Acidobacteriota bacterium
CTCCTCGTCCAGCTCGAACATGTCGCGTACATGCACGAACCCGATGATCTGGTCAATCGTCTCCTCGTACACCGGAATCCGCGAATACTGCTCGTGAATGACAAGCTGCCGCAGGCTTTCGAGCGTCTTGCTCCCCTCGATGGCCACCATCTGCGGCCGCGGCGTCATCACCTCCCGCACCGTCTTATCCCCAAACGCCACCACCGACTCGATCAGCTTCCGGTCCTCGCTCTCCAGGATCCCTTCCTCTTCCCCCGCCGTGATCAGCGCCTCGATGTCCCCCTTATCGCCCACCTCCTCCGGCCCCTCGCTCTCCGCCCCGCCCAACTCCGCCAGCGACTCCAAAAACCCGAACAACGCCGTCAACGGACGCAGCATCACCACCATCCCCCGCAGCGCCGGCACCGCCGCCAGCAGCCACCGCCCCGACGTCTTCCGGTAAAGCATCTGCGGCGCCGCATAGCAGCACAACACCATCAGCAGCCAACTGCCCGCCGCCGCCTCGGCCACCGCCACCAGCCGCCCGTCCCGCACCATCCAGGCCAGCGCCAGCCACGGCGCCGCCAGCGCCAGCAGCCCCGTGTGCTTCACCAGCGCCAGCGCCACCGGCGCATGCCCCTCGCTGCCGATCCGCTCCTCGATCGTTTCCTTGAACAACTGAAGCGCCGCCGACTCCCGCGGCCGCAGCCGCTGCGACTCCAGGTACAGCACCTGCACGAACGTCACCAGGCACAGCACCGGCGCAACCAGGATCGGCAGCAGCCCCAGCACTACGTCCATCAACATCCTTCGTCCGCCCTCTCAATCAATCCCGCCGGCAACGCCAACTTCTCCCGCCACCCCCGCTCCGCCCGGGCCATCTCCCCGCGATCCTTCTCATGGTCCATGCCCAGCAGGTGCAGCAATCCGTGCAGCATCAGAATCTTCACTTCCGTCCCCACCGTGTGCCCCTGCTCGCGCGCCTGCTCCCGCGCCCGGTCGATCGATATCGCCAACTCCCCCAGCGCCGCGCCGTGCCCCGCCGGAAACGACAACACGTCCGTCGCCCAGTCCTTGCCCAAAAATCGCCGGTTCAGCTCCCTCAGCCGCGCGTCCCCGGTCACCAGGCAGTGAAACTCCCTCCCGCCCGCCACCTCGCGCCGCAGCCTCATCGCAAACCGCCGCAACTCGTCCCGGCCAAGCGAACCGGTCCGCGCCTCCCACAGCAGCGGCCCTTGCTCAGCCCCACGCATTTCCCCTCTCAACTCGCGGGCTCGGCCGGCTCCGGCACCTCGCCGCCCGCTTCCCCCAGCCGCAGCGCCAACTGCCTCCCGGCCCCCGTCATCTCGTTGTGCCGCTCATACGCCTTCACAATCCGCTGCACCAGCGAGTGCCGCACCACGTCCCGCTCATCGAAATGCACGAAGCTGATCCCCTCCACCCCCCGCAGCACCTCCAGCGCGTCCAGCAACCCGCTCCGCTTCCCTGCCGGCAGGTCCATCTGCGTCACGTCCCCGTTCACCACCATCTTCGACTGGAACCCCTGCCGCGTCAGCACCATCTTCATCTGCTCCGGCGTGCTGTTCTGCGCCTCGTCCAGAATGATGAAACTATCGTTCAGCGTCCGTCCGCGCATGAACGCGATCGGCGCCACCTCCACCACCTGCCGCTCCAGCAGTTTCTCCACTTTCTCGGCTTCGAGCATGTCGTAAATCGCGTCGTACAGCGGCCGCAGATACGGATCCACCTTCTCCTGCAGCGTCCCCGGCAAAAACCCCAGCCGCTCGCCCGCCTCCACCGCCGGCCGCGTCAGAATGATCCGGCTCACCCGCTTGCTCAGCAGCGCCGAAACCGCCATCGCCACCGCCAGGTACGTCTTCCCCGTCCCCGCCGGCCCCACCCCGAACGTCAGGTCGGTCCGCTCGATCGCCTCCACGTACCGCCGCTGGTTCACCGTCTTCGGCGCCAGCGCCTTCTTGCCGAAATGCCTCTGCCGCGCGCTGTGCACCAGCGCGCGCAGCGTCACCTCCGGATCTTCCGTCACCACCCGCAGGTAGCTGTTCAGATCCCCATTGGCGAACGTGTGCCCTTCCTTCACCAGCGCGACGTAGTCCTCAAGGATCGCCGCCGCCCGGATCACCGCCTCCTCCTCGCCCTCAATCTCCACGCTCTCCTGCATCAGCCGCGTCCGCACCTGCAGCCCGTCCTCGAGCAGCCGGATATTCTGGTCGTTCGTGCCAAACAGCGCCTCAACGCCGCGCGAAATCTGCACGCTAATCGTCATTTTTTGAGGGAATTTTCACCGGACAAAGGAAGGAAGAGAACCGCAGCGCAAGCGCCGCATCAGAAAAATGCGGGGAGGGCGATGCCTGGCACATCCAACCCGAATATAGCAGACACAACACCCCTTCGCGCCGCCCGGCTAAACCGCCAGCAATGGCAACTCCGGCGCGATTCGTTTCAGATCGGATGCGTCGCTGGTGACCACAGCTTGCCCGGCCCGCCTCGCACAAAACACCACATGGGCATCGGCGATGTCCGACGTCCTTGCCCGCGCCAGTAGCAACCCAACCGCTGTGGCATCCGTTTCGTCCAGCGGAATCAAGTCCGACCCTGCCTGCCGCACCAGCCGCGAAAGCCGGGCCTGCCGCGCCGGATTGCGCATGGCCTGCGCCAGCGCCGTCGCCGGAATCGTGATTCGCATCCCACGTTCTAGCACTCGTGCGACCAGCGCGATGATCCGCCGGTCATTCCGGTCCAAGGCGATCAGTCCACCGGCGTCGAAGGTAAGGCCGCTCACGCGGCCCTTCTTCCTTTCTTCCCGCTCTTGCGCACGCTTCCCGACAGCAACTCGTCAGCCCAGGCGCGTTCGTCCTGCGTCAATGGCCCACCCGTCTGCCGCAGCGCTTCCTCGATCATCTCCTTCCACCCCGCCGCATCGTTTAGCGCCGTCTTGACGGCATGTTGAACGAACGCCGATACATTGGCCGCCTGCCCGGCAGCCACCAGAGCGCGAATCTCTTCGACCTGATGTTCGTCTAAAGTGACGGTGATCTTTCGCGTCGCCATACCAATTACCATACCACCGCGCCGGCCATCCCAGCGCGCCCCGCTCAAAACACCAAAGTCGCGTATTGGCCCGGAACGGACCCAGGGAGGGAAGAAGCCTACAACCCGGTCCTCTACGTCGTCGGTCGGGCACGGATACCGGCGGCAAAGCGTAGGGGCGGGTGAACGTGCTAGCATCCACACCTATGTCTCATTGGATCTTCCAGAGCACGCCCAAACACTTCGACCTGCCGCGCGCCCTTCAAGAGGTTACCGCCCACGACAACGTGCTTACGTTTCTGGCGAATCAGCACACGGCGGAGATTGCGCCCGGCGACACCGTGTACTTATGCTTCGGTGGGGAGAAAAAAAGGGCTGGTCTTTACGCAATCGCGACCGTCCAGACACGCCCATCGGCTATTGTGCCCGACCAGTGGCAGCGCCACCACGCACAGGGCAAGGAGCCGCACTCGGCTGACGAAAGAAAGACCACGGCGCCCAGGGTCCGCTTCAAGATCCAACGGGTTCTGGAAGTGCCCATCCCACGCGAAAGCCTCTACCGCTTACGCGAGTTGTCAAGTCACAAATTCGTCAAGGCGCACATCGGTACGAACTTCTTACTCGCGGACCACCAAGCCCGTGCCATCGAGGGACTTATCGCCGGAGAGGTCTGAGCCAGGCCGACCTAGAGCAAAGGGGTGCCGTCACGCGGGTTGCGGCCAACAAAGGAAGCGTCGCTCGGCGCTGCTACGAAATTTCCTACACCCAAATCTGCAGCGACGGTGCTGTGCGGCCATTGAAGGCCAAAGATGACAGCGCCTGCACCTCCGGCCGCGCCTCGCCCACCGCGCGCACGCCCGGACCCTGCACACAATCGCCGAACTCTGTCGCTACGCCTCCAATCGAAGTGCGCGAGAAACGCAATGACTTCAACCGACCAAAGAAACGGAGTCAGATGAGGCCGCGCTACTGGCCGCCCGCCCCCGCCTCCCACCCCTTCGCCAACCGCCCCAACCCCGCCATCGCCCCATACGCCCCCGCCACCATCCCGAACACCCAACGCAACCCCACCGCCCCGCCGATCCGTCCCGCCGCCCACGGCATCAACATCCCGCCCGCCAGCGCCACCGTGAACAAAATCCCGAACACCGTCCCCGAATGTTCCCGGAACCGCGCGCCCGCAATCCCCAACACTGTCGGATAAACCCCCGCCAGCGAC
>JAKAJI010000048.1 GCA_021813825.1 Acidobacteriota bacterium
CGACAATCCGCCCGATACCTTCGGAATCCTCAGCGAAATTCGTGGCGCCTTCCGGCTCACCCGCGACGCCGACCAGCAAACCGCCGGCCTGCTTTTCTGGATTGGTTCCTGCACAGTGCTCCTGTCCGGGGTCATGCTCATGTTCTACCGCTGGTACGTCGACGAATCCAGGAAAACCAAGCTCGCCGTCTACGCCGCCGTGGAGGCAAAAAAAACCGAGGGAAGACCTTCGTGAGCCGCCCCTCGGAATGGACTGTCCAGACTGTGCTATTCCCTTAGAGCCCTCCGGGGGCCGCGAAGTTTCATTTCCCCCAAAAAATCCTGTACCTAATTTCCACTCGCAATTAGGTTGATTTGCCCGATGCCGCCCTGAATGTCTAACCGGACGCGATGGGGAGCCTTCTCCCAGTTGTCGCTCGTGTAACGGTCGCCGTCCTTGTGCAACCCTTCGGCGCGGATCCCTCCAATGCCGCCCTTCGCATAGGCCGAAATTCCCGCGTCCGACGGCAGATATACGTCCGCCTCGCCCACCCCGCCATGGATCCGGACACTGTAATCGCCGCGCGTGGTTCCGCGCAAGTCCATTTCCAGCTTACCCACGCCCATGTCCACCTGTACGCTGCGCAGGTTCAGCGACCCCAGCCGCAGGTTCGCCTCCCCCGCCCCGAGGTTCACGAACATGTCCAAAGGCTTTTCGTCGTTGAACCGCAGTCTCCAATCGTATTCCCTGTGCCCGAACCCGCTGCGGGAGTGATTCGGTTGCTCGATCGTCAAAAGCCCCCGGAACGAACTCGGCGTCCAGCGAACGCTCGGCTTCCACGAGGGAACGTTGTAGCGAAAATCCCCCTCCACCAGCTTTGCGGCGCCCCCCGAAACGTCCAGCCGGCCCGCCCCGATTCGCAACTCCACCCGCACCATCTCCGAGTTGTCCAGGTCCACCGACACCGGTTCGGTCTCAACCGGCCCCGGCGGCTCGGTGTTCACCTCACACGCGCCCAGCAAGGCGGCCATGACGACGGCGGCGATCGGCCCTGCCTTTGGGCTTCGAAGCGTTAATGGCATAAGCGGTTCTCCCCAGGGAACACACCCGGCGCCGGCCGGCGCCACAGGGCGCGTTCCGTAAAAGAATACGCCATCGGCCCACCGGTTGTTCCGCGCCTCCCGGTCCTCTGATAGTCTGTATCCGGAGGTGCGCCGTGAAACGTCTTCTGACTCTCGCACTTTTGCTCGCTGGAACCGCCCTCGCCGAAACCTGGAACGGCACTTTGGTTGACGTCATGTGCCGCGGCAAAGATCTGGCCAGCCACACGCGCCAGTGCGCGCTCGACTGCGCCCGCAGCGGCTTCGCCGTCGTCACCGCCGACGGCAAGTTCCTCAAACTGGATGAATCCGGCAACGCCAAGGCCCTCGCGGCCCTCAAAGCCAGCAGCAAGGACAGCGACCTCAAGGTTCGCATCGCCGGCGCCGCTAAAGACGGCGTGATCCAGGTCGACACGCTCGAACTGCTGCCCTGATCTTCCGCTTCCCGGGACCCCGGCGCGGCGGGCCGTCGTAATAGCTGGTATGATCCCCGTTCTGGTTTCCCTCTGGCTCGCCGGTTGCTCCGGCTCGGGGCAAACCACCGACCCCGTGGAGATCATGCGCCGCGTCGGCTGCAACCAGGACCGCGCCCTCCAGGCCCGCCTCGGCTTCGTCTACGACCAAAAGCTCTTCCTCCAGATGCGCCGCGCCAACGGCAAGCCCGCCCGCCGCGAAAAGCGTGAGTATACGGTCACCCCAACGGCCAAGGGTACTGACAAGAAGCTGACTCATTTCGAAGGCGCCTACTGGGCGCACGGCCGCATGGTCAGCTACGACAAACCCGGCTACGAATACAAAGGCGTCGACATTGACGGCAGCCTCATCGACAGCATGGCCAACGACCTCGCCGGCGACAAGAACTCCCGCGACGGCATCGGCAACGGCTTGTTCCCGCTCCGGACGCGGGAACAGCAGGGCTGCCGGTTCAAGATGCTCGGCCGCGAGGACTACCGTGGCCGCCCCGCCTACCGCATCCGTTTCGAACCCCCGCAGGATTCCCCCGAAGATTCCGGCGACGGCGGCTCCTGTGGCGCCTGGAAAGGCGAAGCCCTCATCGATGCCGCCGACTATCAGCCCATCTCCATCGAAACCAAACTCGCCTGGAAGATCCCGGGCATGGTCAAAGTCCTGCTCGGCACCAACATCGAGGGACTCGGCTTCAGCGTCTCCTACTCGCGCTTCGCTGATGGCGTCTGGTTCCCGGTCAGCTACGGCGCCGAATTTCACGTCCGCGCCGTCTTCTTCTACGCGCGGAACATGAGCGTCTCGCTCGAAAACAAGGATTTCCGCCAGGTGAAATCGGAAACGTCGATTCGATACGAGGGCGAAGCCCCGCCGGCTTCGCAGCCCGCACCGCTCCCCGTGCAAGACTAATACCTGATGCAGCAAGCCGGCACGTCCCTTGTCTACGGCGCCTTCACCGTCACCCACGGTCTGTCCCGCTGGACCCAAGCAGGCCTCTTCTCCGAGCCGGGCGACAAGACCGAGTGTCTGGTCCGCTTTTCCACCCCCGACGCCGAACACACCCCCCACAGCTTTTTTGTGAGGTTCTTCTCCAAAGACGGGCCCTTCGATATCGCCGGCAGCAATATCCCAGTGCAGTTCTCCCGTCAACCCGGCCTCCGCCCGCCCACAATCGCGACGGACTTCTGGCCCCTGCGGCCTGAGTCGCTCCACTACATTACGCTGTTATTCAGCGACCGCGGCACCCCCTCGGACGCCCCCCGCAGAAACGGCTACGCGAGCCACATCTTCAGCCTCACGAACTCAGAAAATCAACTGGTGTGGTGTAAGTTCCACTTCAAGACCACGCAGCCCATCACGAACCTCACCCACGCTCAGGCCGGCAATTTCCCCAACTGGCGCCTCTATGCGCAGATCATGACCCAGGCGGAAGCCGATGCGCTCGAGTTCAATCCCTTCGACCCCACGAAAATCTGGCCGCAAAGCCGCTTCCCTCTTCATGAAGCGGGCATCATCGAACTGAACCGCCCGCCCGCCGAAGCCGGACCGGAAGCCTTCGATCCCACCAACCTCGTTCCCGGCATCGGCTACCCGCCGGATAACTTGCTCCAGGCCCGGCGCGGCAGCGACGACGATTACGCACAACCCGGCAACCTCTTCCGCCTCATGAGCCCGCCCGAGCGTGACCACCTCATCGGCAACCTCGTAGCCACCATGAAGGGCGTACCCAAGCACATCCTGCTGAAGCAGATCGCCCACTTCTTCCTCTGCGATCCCGCCTACGGCAAGGGCATCGCCGACGGCCTCGGCCTCTCTCTCGACCAGGCCCTGGCCCCGGAATCGGTCCGGCCCAAAACAGCGATAGGCTAGGATGAAAACATGCCAGCGAGCGAACCAGGCGCTGTTGCCGACTCCGGACTATTCGACGAATCCGCCCTGGTCGCCAAAGCACGCGCCGGCGACGCGGCCGCCTTCAACGACCTCGTAACCCGCTACGAGCGAAAAATCTTTCGCCTCGCCAAGCACATCACGCAAAGCGACGAGGACGCCGAAGACGTCCTCCAAGAAGCATTCCTGAAGGCCTACGAACACCTGCCTGATTTTCAGGGCCAGTCCAAGTTCTACACCTGGATCGTTCGCATCGCCGTCAACGAGTCCCTCATGAAGCTGCGCAAGCGGAAATCGGACCGTACCGTTCCGCTCGACGAGCCGCTCGACACCGGCGAGGACGTCGTGGTCCGCGAAATCGCCGTCTGGGAAGACGACCCCGAAAAGAAGTATGGCCGCGAAGAATTGGCGAACATCCTCGACGAGGCCGTGCAGTCCCTGCGCCCAGCTTTCCGCACCGTTTTTGTGCTGAGAGACATCGAAGAGTTGAGCACGGAAGAAACGGCCGAAGCGCTGGGCATTTCGGTGCCCGCCGTGAAAAGTCGCCTCCTGCGCGCCCGGCTTCAGCTCCGGGAAAAGCTCACCCGCTTGTTCAAGCGGAAGGGAGATAACGTCTTTGATTACATGTAAGGATTTCCTCAAGGAACTGAACGAATTCCTCGACGAAACCGTCGGCCCGGAGACAAAGGCTGAGCTTCAGCGCCACGTCACCGAGTGCCCCAACTGCTTCGTCATCGTCGACACGACGAAGAAGACGCTGAAGGTCTTTCGCGGAGTAACGGAAAAAACCATTCCCGAAGACGTCCACAACCGTCTGATGAAGGCCCTCGAGAAGAAGATGGCCGCAAAGGCCGCCCCCCCTCCCGCCTCCTGATCCCCTCTCTTCCCCCCTCCCTCAGCCCGCTACTTCGTACTTCTTCAGCAAATCCTGCCAGTGTCCCTGAGCCTGCAACAGTAATTCCGCCACCTCCCGCACCGCCCCGCTCCCCCCGCGCGCCTGAGTCACATACTTGGCAATGCGTTTCACCTCCGGCCGCGCATTCGCCGTCGCGATCCCGAACCCGACCCGGTTCATGATCACCGCGTCCGTCAAATCGTCTCCGATGTAGGCCACCTGCGAAGCGTCGATCCCCGAATCCCGCAGAATCTCCTCGAGAATCGGGATTTTCTCGATATGCCCCTGGTAGACATACTTCATTCCGCACTGCTTGGCCCGCAACTCCGTCGCCGGCGACACCCGCCCGCTGATCACCCCGGTCAGAATCCCCTTCCATCCCAGCCACTGCAGCGAGATCCCGTCCTGCGAATCGAACCCTTTCGTCTCGGCGAGCTTACCGTCCGGCCCGGGCACGTTGTAAAGATGCCCGTCCGTCATCACGCCATCCACATCCATCAACAGCAGCCGCACTCGCGCCGCCAGTTCTATGACTTCTTCCACTTACTCCTCCTCGAAAATTCTGCGGAACAACCACTCCCGCTTTTCTCTCAGCTTTTGAAAGGCGGCCTCGGCCTCCGCCCGGGGCGCGTATGCAGTCCCGGCGGGCGTCTCCGGCATCGGATACCCAAGCCTCTCGGCCGCCAGCAGCGCCGCGCCCCGCGCCGAGGCTTCTTTCTCTTCCGTCAGCACCACCGGCACGCCAAGCGCGTCCGCCATCATCTGCGTCCACGCCCGCGATGCCAGCAGCGCGCCGCCTGAGGCGATCACCTGTTTCGGAACTCCCAGCCCCGGCTTCATCAGCTCGAAAATGGACGCGAAACTCAGCGCCACGGCCTCCAGGCCCGCCTGCAATATGTCCAGCGGCGTCGTCGCCAGGCTCAGCCCGCTCATCGCCCCGCGCAGGTCCGCCCGCCAGTAGGGCGACCGCTCGCCGCCGAAAAACGGCAGAAGAGTGATCCCATGCGCCCCCGTCTCTCGCCCGGCCAGCGCCCGCTCCGTTTCTTCCGCCTCCGGCAGCGCCAGGTTCCTTCTCATCCATGCATGAACGTCCCCGCCGTTGGTCAACGCCCCACCCAGAACAGACCGCTCCCGGTCCACCTTGTAGCACCACAGCCCGCGCGGAATCTCCGCCGGAACGCCCGGCGACACTGCCCGCATCGCCCCGCTCGTGCCCACCATCAGGCAGAACCGGTCCGGCGTCACGCACCCGCTGCCCACGTTGCTGCACGCCCCGTCGCCGTAAGCCGGATACCACGGGATCCCGTCGAATAACGGCCAACGTGTCCGGTATTCGCCCACCAGGTGCGTCTGCGCCTCGTCCATGCGCGCCGCCGGCCAAAGCTGATCTTCCCGCACCGGCAGCGCGGCCAGCACCATCTCGTCGTATGCGTTCCGCCGCTGGTTCCAAAGCCCGGAGCCCGAAGCCATCGACGCCGACAGCGCCGGCTCCCCGGTCAGCTTCATCCACGCAAATTCGGGAAACGACATCCACCGCCGCGTCGCCCGGAACGCCTCCGGCCTCGCCCGCTCCAGCCACAGCAGCTTCGCCGGCCAATAGCTCGTATGCAGCCGGCACCCCGTCCGCTGGTGCACCTCGGCGGCGTCCAGCTTTTGCGCCAACTCCGCCGCTTCCTTCCCCGCCCGGGTGTCGAACAGATGCAGAATCGGCGTCGTGGCCCGTCCCTCGGCGTCCACGCCCAGAAAGCTATGCCAGAACGCGCTCCCCGCCACCGCCGCCGGACGCGTCCCCGCATGGCGGAACTGCTCATGCAGCGAATCGAGCGCCTCGACCGTCAACCGCAGCAACTCGTCCGGGTCCGCCTCAACTCCCCCGTCCGGCGTCTTCGCCGTCTCATAGAAAAGCTGCGCCCCAAGCCGGGGCAGCCTCTCGCCCCGCGCGTCGAACACCAGCGCCCGCACGCTCGACGAGCCTACGTCCAGACTGACAAGGAAGGGAATCTGTTCCGGCATCAAAAAAGATGAAAGCGAGAGGAAACTCGCCGCGTGCGGTTCTTAATTCTTATAGCATGGCGGATAAGCATGGTTGGAGCGCGCAATCCGGTCCGCCTCGCCGCAAGCCTCCGGCGCCTCCTCCGAAAAGGAGGTTCCGTCGAGCGCGCCGCCGGCGTCGAGCGCTATTTCAAAGGCGAAATCCGCTCTCTCGGCTGGCGCACCGCGGACCTGCGCCGCCAGGCGCGCCTCCTTCGGAACGACATCCTCCCTCTCGGCCTCGACCTCCTCCTGCAAACCGCCACGCACCTGTTCCGCGGAGCGGTCCTGGACGAAAAGACCTTCGCCGTGTTTCTCCTGGAAGGCTTGCATCCGCGCTTCGGCGACCGGGAATTTCAGCTCTTCGGCTCCTGGCTCGATCGGGTGACGACCTGGGCCGATCACGACGCCCTCGTCCATAACCTCATCGCGCCGATGATCCTCGCCAAGCCTGCGCGCCGGGAAACTGTCTTCCAATGGGCCGCCTCACCCTGCCGTTGGCATCGCCGCGCCGCTTGCGTCGCCCTCGTCCGCGCCGCCAGGGCAAACTTGTTCCTCCCCGAAATCCAGCGGCTCGCCGGCATCCTCCTCCACGACCCCGACGACATGGTGCGCAAGGGCCTCGGCTGGCTTCTCCGCGAGGCGGCGAAGTCGAATCCCAAACACACCATCCCCTACCTGATGAGCATCCGCCGGCGCGCGCCAAGACAAGTTCTTCGCACCGCCTGCGAAACGCTCCCCACGGCCGCGAGAAGGCGCATCCTGGCCGCATGAGCGCCCTGATCGAACGCGTGGCTCGGACCTTGGTTGACCGGCGGATGCTCGAAGCCCGCCGCCGCATCGGCATCGCAGTTTCCGGCGGAGCCGACTCCGTCGCCCTGCTCCACCTTCTGCTCGAACTCGCCCCCCGCTTCTCGCTCACCCTCTCCGTCGTCCATCTCAACCACTGCCTCCGCGGCGCAGCCTCCGATGCCGACGAGCAGTTCGTCGCCTCCCTCGCCGCCCGCCACCACCTGCCCTTTCACCTCGCCCGCATCGACGTCGCCTCCGAAGCCGGCAACCTCGAACAAGCCGGCCGCCGCGCCCGCTTGCTCTTCTTCGGCTCCTTGATCGCCCAAGGCCATGTCGATTGCGTCGCCACCGCCCACACCCTCTCCGACCAGGCCGAAACCGTCCTCTACCGCATCCTCCGCGGCGCCGGACCCACCGGCCTCGCCGGCATCCTCCCCCTCACCCGCGAGGGCCTCATCCGCCCCCTCATCGACATCCCCCGCGCCGATCTCATCGCCTGGCTCCTCGCCCGCGGCGAAACCTGGCGCGACGACGAAACCAACCGCGACACCCGCCTCGCCCGCAATCGCCTGCGCCTGGAAATCCTCCCCACGCTCCGCGAGCACTTCAACCCCCGCCTCGACGAGGCCTTGGGCGGCCTGGCCGAAGTCGCCCGCGCCGAAGAGGCCTACTGGGCCGCCATCACCCCCTCCTACCAGCCACGCCGCGGCATCCTGGTCCTCCCGGCCGCCGAACTCTCCGAAGGCGACACCGCCGTCCTCCGCCGCCGCGCCCGCGCCGCCCTCGCCGCCGTCAAAGGCGGCCTCCGCGGTATCGAATTCGCCCACATCGAGCGCGTCATCGCTCTCGCCGCCGCCCGCCAGGGCAGCGGCCGCCTCCAACTCCCCGGCCTCGACGTCTACCGCTCCTTCGACTGGCTCCGCATCGCCCCTCTCGGCTCAGGCTACGGAATCGACCGGCTGGTTTCCGCCCCGGCCGGCGTCCCGTCGCTTGTCGCCTTTCCCGACGGCTCGCAAATCGAACTGTGTCTTAGGAACGCCAGCTTGTCACCGCGCTGTGATAAAGTGGAAGCTGAGTTAGACTGGCGGAAAGTCCTTGCATTGCAAGAGTTAGAAGGAGATCGCCTGGCCTGGCGGAATTGGAGGCCGGGAGACCGGTACCGGAACGCAGGCTCGGCGGCGGACGAGAATCTGAAAACGAAGTTCGAGCAGGCTCGCGTGCCTTTGTGGGAAAGGCGGGCATGGCCTGTACTTACGTGCGGGGAGCGCATCCTCTGGGCCCGCCAATTCGGCCCGGCGCTGGACCTCGCGGCGTCGCCGGAATCGAGTCCGGTGTTGCTCGTTCGTGATTTGCGGGGGAAGGACGATGAATCGTAACCACATCACTCAACGTCAGATGATTAAGGGGCGACGCTGTCCAGCCATTGCCGAGATAGGATTTGCAAATGAATTCCAACGTTAAGACCGCCATCCTTTGGGTGGTAATCATCATGGTCGTGGTCATGCTCTGGGCGGTCATCCGCACAGGCCGCACCCACCCCGACGCCCAGCTCTCCTTCACACAGTTGATGAGCGATATCGACCAGGGCAAGGTCAAGTCGGTGACCATCACCGGCAACGATGTGCACGGCTACTACAAGGACGACAACCAGGAACTGCACGCCGTCATCCCGGCCAACTACCCGGAGATCTTCGACCAGATGAAGGCCAAGGGCGTCAACGTCACCATTCAGAAGGAAAGCGCCGGTAACTGGGTGACCATCCTGGTCAATGCGATCCCCTTCGTGCTCCTGCTCGGCTTCTGGATCTTCATGATGCGCCAGATGCAGAGCGGTGGCAACAAAGCCCTCAGCTTCGGCAAGAGCCGCGCCCGCCTGCACTCCTCGCAGCAAAAGAAAGTGACCTTCAAGGACGTCGCCGGCGTTGAGGAAGCCAAGGAAGAACTCCAGGAAATCATCGAGTTCCTCCGTGAACCGCAAAAGTTCCAGAAACTCGGCGGACGCATCCCCAAGGGCGTCCTGCTCATCGGCGCTCCCGGCACCGGCAAAACGCTGCTCGCCCGGGCCATCGCCGGCGAAGCCAACGTCCCCTTCTTCTCCATCTCCGGTTCCGACTTCGTCGAAATGTTCGTCGGCGTCGGCGCCAGCCGCGTCCGCGACCTGTTCGAGCAGGGCAAGAAGAACGCTCCCTGCATCATCTTCATCGACGAAATCGACGCCGTCGGCCGCCATCGCGGCGCAGGCCTCGGCGGCGGACACGATGAACGCGAGCAGACGCTAAACCAACTGCTCGTCGAAATGGATGGCTTCGAATCGAACGAAGGCGTCATCCTCGTCGCCGCCACCAACCGTCCCGACGTGCTCGACCCCGCTCTCCTCCGGCCCGGCCGATTCGACCGCCGCGTGGTCGTCGACCGGCCCGACGTCAAGGGCCGCGAGTCGATCCTCCGCGTGCATGCCAAGAAAACACCCCTGGCCGACGACGTCGACTTAAGCGTGCTGGCCCGCGGCACCCCAGGCTTCGCCGGCGCCGACCTCGCCAACCTCGTCAACGAAGCGGCCCTTATCGCCGCCCGCCAGAACCGCAAGGTCGTCACCATGTACGATTTCGAACTGGCCAAAGACAAAGTCATGATGGGCGTCGAACGCAAGTCGATGATCATGACGCCGGAAGACAAAAAGATCACCGCCTATCACGAAGCCGGCCACGCCCTCGTCGCCGCGCTTGAGCCGGCCTCGGATCCCCTGCATAAGGTCACCATCATCCCCCGCGGGATGGCCCTCGGCCTCACCATGCAGTTGCCCGTGGACGACAAGCTCAACTACAACCGCGATTATCTCGACGCCGAACTGGCCATCCTCATGGGCGGCCGCCTCGCCGAGGAGATCTTCATCGGCCGCGTCACCACCGGCGCCAAAAGCGATATTGAGCGCGCCACCGACCTCGCCCGCAAAATGGTCTGCGAGTGGGGCATGAGCGAACTCGGTCCCGTCAGCCTCGGCAAAAAGGAAGAGCAGATCTTCCTCGGCCGCGAAATCGCCCAGCATCGCGACTACAGCGAAGCCACCGCCATCAAGATTGACGAGCAGGTCAAAAAACTCGTCGAAGGCGGCTACAGCCGCGCCCGCAAGCACATCGAAGACTACTCCGACGCTATGAAGCGCATCGCCGAAGCCCTGCTCGAGCGCGAAGTCCTCGACGGTGAAGAAGTCAAAATGCTCATCGCCGGCACCGCCCTGCCTGACCGCCCGCAGCCCGGAACCGGCACCGCCGACTCCGGCAAGCCCCAGCCCGCGGCCCCCAAGCCCGAACAAGGCAAGGGCCTCCCCGGCCTACTCGGCGGCGAACGCCCCCAACCGGCGTAAGGTTCGGTCAGGGGTCGATGGACCCGTCCCTCCGGTTGCGGATTCGCTTCGCCCGGCATAACACGCGGCCACTCCGCCGTCTGTGCTTTGTCGCGTACGTCGCCATCCTCACAATCTCTCCCGTCCTTGCCCGTGACATCCATTGGGTGCATCTCACCAGCAGGAACGGAGACCTCCCCATGCCCGGCAAATCCCCCGAGCAGACCGGCTTGCTCGTGGCCAGGCTCGATCAAAGCAGCCCCGCCACGGACTTCGTGCTCAGCTTTCGTGTAATGCCCCCCGCGCTCGTCTGGTACCGGCGCATCTCGAACGGGTGGTCCCGCTACGTGATCGATCCGGACTTCCTCACCGTCGAGGCCGGTGGCGCCGCCTACGACATCGATGGCGACGGCGACCTCGACATCGTCTTCGGCTCCGACTACCAGAACAACAAGCTCTGGTGGTGGGAGAACCCTTCCCCCAACTTCGATCCGAACGTGCCCTGGAAGCGCCATCTGATCAAAGACGGCGGCGCTCGCCAACAACACGACCAGATCTTCGCCGATATTGAAGGCACGGGAAAGCCGCAACTCATCTTCTGGAACCAGCAGGCCAAGACGCTGTTCCTCGCCGAAATCCCTCCCGATCCAAGGCATTCCGGACCCTGGCCGTTACACGACGTCTTCTCCGGGCAGGCCGGCGAAGGCGGGCAGAACGCCGCGAAGTACGCCGAAGGCCTGGACGCTTTCGACGTCGACGGCGACGGCCGCCCGGATCTGCTCGCGGGCAACTATTGGTTCAAATACGAAGGCGCCGGCAAGTTCAAAGCCATCAAGATCGCCGATATTGGGGGCCGCATCAAAGCGGGCAAGTTCAAACCCGGCAAGTACGCCCAGGTCGTCATCGCCCCCGGCGATGGCTCCGGTCCCCTGATGTTCTACGAGTGCACCCGAGACCCGGCCGATTCCTCTTCCTGGAAAGGCCGCAATCTGCTCGGCCGCGATATGATCCACGGCCACACGCTCGACGTAGGCGATATCGACGGCGATGGCAACCTCGACATCTTCGCCGCCGAGATGGGCCGCTGGACCGCCAAACCCGGCATCGACAACCCCAACGCCACCGCCTGGATCCTCTACGGCGACGGCCAAGGCCATTTCCGCAAGACAATCCTCGACAAGGGCGAGGGATGGCACGAAGGCAAGCTGGCCGATGTCGACGGCGACGGCGATCTGGACGTCATCAACAAGCCCTACAGTTGGGACACCCCGCGCATCGACGTCTGGCTGAACAACGGCACCGGCCCGGTGCACCCCCGGCACCCCAAGCGCGCAGCCCCTAATCAGTGATTGATAATCAACCATCTCGTGGTTGATTATCAACCACCCTCCCTCCGCTTCTCCCGCCGCTTCCGCAACTCCGCCAACCGCTCCGCGATCTTCTGCTCCAGCCCGCGATTCACCGGCTCATAAAACCGCCGCCCCACCAACCGCTCCGGCAGGCACTCCATCTCCGGAAGCGCGTCTTCAAACTGGTGCGCGTGCTGATACCCCGCCCCGTAGCCCCACTGCTTCATCGCCCGCGTCGGCGCGTTCCGCAACTGCATCGGCACCGGCTCGGCCCGCATCGTCCGCACATCTTCGATCGCCGCATTCAGCGCCTGGTACGCCGCATCCGACTTCGGCGCCATCGCCAGGTAAATCGCCGCCTGCGCCAGCGCCTGGTCCCCTTCCGGCTCGCCCAGAAAATGCACGGTCTGCCACGCCGCCACCGCCTGCTCCATCGCCCGCGGATCCGCCAACCCGATATCCTCGATCGCCATCCGCAGCAGACGCCGCGCCAGGTACATCCGGTCTTCCCCGCCCTCCAGCATCCGCGCCAGCCAGTACACCGCCGCATCCGGATCCGACGACCGCACCGATTTATGCAGCGCCGAAATCAAGTTGAAATGTTCCTCGCCGCGTTTGTCGTAGAGAATCGCCCGCCGCTCCAGTGCCCCTTCCAAAGCCTGCGCCGGTATCACACCGTCCACCGCCGAAGCCGCCACTAACTCAAGCAGGTTGTAACCCGCCCGCGCGTCCCCGTTCGCCTGCCGCGCAATCGTCTCGATCACCGTTTTCTCCGCCTTCACCCCCACGACCGGCAGCGCCCGCTCGAGCAACCCCACAATCTCCTCTTCCGTCAGGGGCCGCAGCGCATACACCCGCGCCCGCGAAAGCAGCGCCGACACAACCTCGAACGACGGATTCTCCGTCGTCGCCCCGATCAGAATCACGTCCCCGCGTTCCACATACGGGAGAAACGCATCCTGCTGCGACTTGTTAAACCGGTGAATCTCATCGATGAACAGTACCGTCCGCCGCCCGCGCGCCCGGTTCCGCTCCGCCTCCGCCATCACCGCCTTGATCTCTTTAATCCCGCTCATCACCGCGCTGAACGGAATGAAGTCCGCCTTGCTCGCCCGCGCCAGCAGCCGCGCCAGCGTTGTCTTCCCCACCCCCGGCGGCCCCCAAAGGATCAGCGAGCTAAGCTGGTCCCGCTCAATCTGCACCCGCAGCGGCTTCCCCGGCCCGATGATGTGCTCCTGTCCGGCGAAATCCTCCAAACGCTCCGGACGCATCCGCTCCGCCAGAGGCCTCCGCTCGTCCTTCGCACCCTCCTTCGGTTCCTCCGGAGGCGTCATGTCAAACAAACTCACTCGACTCCCCCTCCTCGCTGCCGGTTCGCCTCATACAGCAAAATCGCCGCCGCCACCGCCGCGTTCAATGACTCCACCACGCGCACTGGAATCGTCACGGCTTTCGCCACCGCCCGCACGCCCTCGCTCACTCCCCCGCCCTCGCCGCCGATCACTATCGCGCATCCGCGCCGGAAATCGCACCGCTCCCCCGTCAACCCCGCCCGCGGCATCGCCGCATAGATCTCCAACCCCGCTCCCCGCGCCCGCTCCACAAAGGTCTCCGCCTCCCAGCCCGCCACC
This sequence comes from Acidobacteriota bacterium, assembly GCA_021813825.1. Classification (GTDB taxonomy): domain Bacteria; phylum Acidobacteriota; class Terriglobia; order Bryobacterales; family Bryobacteraceae; genus JAJYKC01. The sequence continues at coordinate 13,474 of JAKAJI010000048.1, forward strand.
ACCGGCAGCCGGAAAATCGATCCCGCCGACGCCCGCACCGCCTTCGCGTTGTACGGGCTCACCGTTCCCTTCAGAAATACTGCTCCCTCCGCCCCAAACGCCTCCGCCGCCCGCAGCATCGCCCCCGCATTCCCCGGGTCCTGCACGCCATCGAGCACCAGCAACAGCGTCCCCGCAGCAAACAGCCGCTCCACGTCCACCGCCGGCGGATCCACCAGCGTCAGAATCCCCTGCGTTGTCTCCGTCCCCGCCAGCGCCTCGAAATCGCGCGCCCCAAGCACCGCCGTCCGGATCCCGTCCAGCCTGCCTTCATACCGCCCGGCAAACGCCTCGCTCACCAGCGCCGCGCGAATCGGCCGCCCGCTCCGCCGCGCGTCCTCGAGCAGCCTCGGCCCCTCGGCCACGCACTGCCCGGACTCGGTGAGCGCACCCTCCCGCATCGCTTTTCTCACTTCCCGCACCAGCCGGTTGCTCGCACGGATGACCTCAGCCATAAGAAGATCGTAGACTGGAATGTTCTCCCCGGCTACCACGCCGGACGCCCGCGTCATGAAACGCATTCTTGCAGTGGCCGCGCTGCTTGTCTTCGCCGCCGCCGCCTTCATCGTCGGCAACTATCTCCGCCGGGTGGCCGCCGCCATCGAGCGCCAGTCCCAGGTCGATGAAGCACGCCCCGCCGACGCCATCGTCGTACTCGGCGCCGCCGAGTATCGCGGCCGTCCTTCTCCCGTTCTGGAAGCCCGTCTCGATCACGCCCTTTTTCTCTATCTCCGTCACATGGCGCCGCTCATTATCACTACCGGAGGCGCCGGCGGCGACCCTGTCTTCACCGAAGGCGCTGTCGGCCGCGCCTATCTTACCTCCCACGGCGTCCGCCCCGAAGACATCGTCGTCGAAAGCGAAGGAGACACCACCGTCCACAGCACCGCCGCCGTCGCCGAAATCATGCGCCGTATGAATCTCAAGTCCTGCATCGTGGTCAGCGACGGCTATCACATCTACCGCGTCAAAAAAATGCTCGAACACCGCGGCCTCAGCGTCTACGGCTCTCCCCGCCCGTCACCGTCGCTTGCAGGATGGCGCGCCCGCTGGCTCTATATCCGCCAGGCCGTCGGCTACGGCCTCTGGCGCGTCGGTATTCCCGTCTGAATCCTCACCGCTTCCTGGTCTCTCACACCATCCAGCAACTCCGCCACCGTCCGCCCGAGCACCGGATGCAACAGCCCCGGCGCTAACTCCGCCAAGGGCTCCAGCACAAACCGCCGTTCCGCAATCCGCGGATGCGGAATCTCCAACCCGTCGACGCGCACCAACCGGTCCCGGTAAAACAAAATGTCAATGTCGATCACACGCGGCCCTTTGGCTACCTCGCGCACCCGCCCCATCGCTTTTTCCACCTTCAGCGCCGCCCGCAGCATCGCATCCGGCTCCATCACCGCGTCCGTCTCGGCCACGCAATTCAAAAACGCCGGCTGATCCAGAAAGTCCCGCGGCGCCGTCTCATACACGCCCGACACCCGCAGCACCGGCACGCCTTCCCGCTCCAGCCCTTCGATCGCCGCGGCAAGATTCCCCATCCTGTCCCCGACATTCGACCCGAGCCCCAGCCAAACTCCTCCGCTCATGGAAACAGCGATTCCTGCCGCCCCCGCCCCTTCCGCGTGATCCCGAAATACTCGAACGCCCGCTCGCAGCCTACGCGCCCGCGCGGCGTCCGCTCCAGGAACCCAAGCTGGATCAGGTACGGTTCATACACTTCCTCAATCGTCGCCGGCTCCTCGTCAATCGCCGCCGCAATCGTGTTAATCCCCACCGGCCCCCCGTAAAACTTGCCCAGCAGCGTCTGCATGATCTTCTGGTCGATCTCGTCGAGCCCGAACCGGTCCACTTCCAGAAGATCCAGCGCCGCCGCCGCCACTTGCGCGTCGATATGCCCCGCCGCGCGCACTTGCGCATAGTCCCGCACACGCCGCAGCAGCCGGTTCGCAATCCGCGGCGTGCCCCGGCTTCGCCGCGCGATCTCCGCCGCCCCGGCTTCATCAATCGTCACATCCAGCAGCTTCGCCGACCGCAGCACAATCCGCTTCAGCTCCTCCGCATCATAGGGATTCAGCCGCAGCACAATCCCGAACCGGCCCCGCAGCGGAGCGCTTAGCAATCCCTGCCTCGTCGTCGCGCCCACGCCCGTGAACCGCGGAATCGCAATCGAATGTGTCCGAGCCCCCGGCCCCGACCCGATCAACAGATCCAGCCGGAAATCCTCGAGAGCCGCGTACAAGACTTCCTCGATGTCCGGCAGCAGCCGGTGAATCTCATCGATGAAGAACACCTGCCGCGCCCGGATGTTCGACAGCACGCCCGAAAGGTCCAGCTTCTTCTGCAGCACCGGACCCGCCGTCTGGTCGAACCCCACCCCCAGCTCGCTCGCAACAATGTTGGCTAAAGTTGTTTTACCCAGCCCCGGCGGCCCGTAGAGCAGCACATGGTCCAGCGCCTCCCCGCGCCGGTTCGCCGCCTCGATCGCGATCGAAAGAATCTCTTTAACCTTCGGCTGCCCCTCGAACTCGCTCAACCGCGTCGGCCGCAGCGCCGCCTCAACCTGCTGATCCCCTTCCTGAATACTGGCAGAGACTATCCCCGCGCTGCGCATGTATCTTCAGGTTATCGCACGCAACGCACTCTACCTCACCAACGCCAGCGCCTTCCGGAACAAAGCCTCGAACCCCGCCTCCGGCTCCGCCGCCCGCGCCTTCCGCACCGCCTCCTCCGCCGCCGCCGGCTTCGACCCCATGTTCACCAGCGCCGACACTGCATCCTGCGCCGCCTCATCGAGCGGCGCCGCGGCAACAGCCTTCGCCGCAGCCGCCGGAACCACCCCCAGATCCAGCTTGTCTCGCAACTCCAGCACCATCCGCTCCGCCGTCTTCTTCCCTACCCCCGGAATCTTCACCAGCCTCTCCAAACTCCCCGCCCGGATCGCCTCCGCCAACTCCGCCGCCGCCAGCCCCGACAAGATCGTAATCGCCAGCTTCGGCCCGATCCCCGACACCGAAATCAACCGCTCAAACAGAGCCTTCTCCGCCGCCGCCGCAAACCCGTAAAGCTGGATCGCATCTTCCCGCACGTGCGTGTAAATCCGCAGCGACACCTGCGCCCCTGGCTCCGGCAGCGCCGTGTAAGTCGACACCGGAATCGACACCTCATAGCCCACGCCCCCGGCTTCAACCAAAACCAGGTTCGGGTGTTTTTCTAGCAGTGCGCCCCGCAGATGGCCGATCATGCGAAGTACAATTCTACATGGCGCGCCGCTTGTTCTTCGTCGATGAGGTCCGTCTCGGCCGCGCGCGCATCGAAGGCGACCTCGCCCACCACCTCACCCGCGTCCTCCGCGTCACCCCCGGCCAGATTTACGAACTCTCCGACAACCATCGCCTCTATTTGGCCGAAGTCGAATCCGCCCGCAAAAACGAAGTCTCTTTCACCATCCTCGAATCTCTCCCCGAACCCCGCCCGCGCGCCGAAGTCCACCTCTACGCCGCCCTCATCCACTTCGACCGCTTCGAGTGGATCGTCGAAAAGGCCACCGAACTCGGCGCCGCCTCTATCCGCCCCCTCATCGCCGAACGCAGCGAAAAAGGACTCGAACGCGCCGCCGAAAAGCGCATCGACCGCTGGCGCCGCATCGCCCGCGAAGCCTGCGAACAGTCCCGCCGCCCCCGTTTGCCGGAAATTCCGGCGCCGACAGACGAACCCTCGTGCGAGTTTCCCCTCCGTCTCCTCCTCGATGAATCCCCGGACGCCCCGCCCATCCTCCCCGTGCTCGCCTCCTCGCTCCCCTCCGCCGCATCCACCGCTCTCCTGCTCGGACCCGAAGGCGGCTGGACCGAAGCCGAGCGCTCGCGCTTCACCGCCGCCGGTTGGCGCCCCGTCTCGCTCGGCCCCGGCATCCTCCGCGCTGAAACCGCCGCTGTCGCCGCTCTCGCAATCCTCAACGCAGCCTGGGTGCCTTACCATAAATAACGGTGCCCGAAAACGTAAAACTCGAGTACGCGAGCGATCGCAAATTCCGCGCCCGCAATAAGCTCTACTACCGCTTCCTCCACTGGCCCATCTGGATCTTCGTCTTCTTCATCGCGCCCGGCCCGTTGACCTTTGACCTCTTCGCCCACGGCTTCGACTCCCGCATGGCCGCATGGCTCGGCGTCGTTCTCGTTGGCACCGGCCTCGCCGGCCTCTTCGGCCAACTCCCCGGCGTCGAACCCGCCCCCTACATACTCCGCTTCACCGAGGACCGTCCCAACCCCATCTACCGCCGCGTCTGCTACACCTTCGCCTGGTCCGTCGCCGTCACCTTCGCCCTGCTCAACTACATCGGACTCGCCTACGCCGTAACCAGCGGCCTCTGGCGCCTCCGCCAGATCTACGACGCCGCCTACTTCCCCATCGCCGCCACCATCTGGCTCCTCGGCCTCCTCGGCCTCCTGCCCCGCGTCAAGAAATCCACCCAAGGCGAAGGAACCGAGCGCCGCTACTTCTACGGCACCGTCTGGAGCGTCACCATCGCCCAAACCGTCCTCCTCCTGCTCTGGAAAACGCTCCCGCGCAACCACACCACCGACATCGTCAAACTCGCCGTCTACACTGTCCTCCTCGCCGTCATGGGCAACTTCGCCCGCCTCGGCTACCTGCCCCGCACCCGCAAAATCGTCCCCGGCGAATGGGCCGTCGCGGACTGAACCGGACCGAGCACGTAACGCCCGAGGCGAGGCCTCAAGCCATTCTTCGATACGAGATCAAATTGCCCTCCCAGCCACTTTCTGTGCAACACTACGTGATCAAACCCCACCAACGGAACTCCCTATCGTGAACTGCCCCAACTGCGGCGCGCCCCTGCATCTCAATCCCGATCGCGACTTCTACCAGTGCGACTACTGCCAGGGCTACACATTCCCCGACAAAAACGAAGACGGCGTCCGCGTCTTCGACGAAACGTCGGACCTCGCCTGCCCCCTCTGCTCCGTGCCCCTCTTCCACGCCGCCACGTCAGGCTGGCGTCTCCACTACTGCAAGCAGTGCCACGGCATGCTCATCCGCATGGCCTTCTTCCCGGACCTGATCGAAGAACTCCGCGCGCAACTCCCCGCGCCCACCGGAATCCCCCGCCCGACCGACCGCGCCGAACTCGACCGCCGCATTTCCTGCCCGCAATGCCACGCCCCCATGGACGCGCACTTCTACGGCGGCGGAGGCAACGTCATCCTCGAAAGCTGCTCGGCCTGTTACCTCAACTGGCTGGACCAGAGCGAACTGCGCCGCATCATCCACGCCACGTCTTCGCAGCGCCCCTTCGACGACGACAGCGCCACGTAGCCCCCGCTACTTCATCCCCGCGATCACCACCCCAAATGGAGCCACGCTGAACTCGCTCCCTCCCGGAGCCTCCGCCCGCGGACTCGCCAACAGCAACTTACGAAATCCCGGCCACCCGCCTGGCCAGCCCGTAATCTGAACCTTCTGCTGGGTCCCGCTCGGATTCAACACAATCAGCGCCGCCTCGCCCGCCGCCGTCTTCCGCCCAAACGCAAACACGTTCTCATTCCCCGCATCCAGCGGAACATACTCGCCCTCCCGGAATGCCGCGTTGTCGTGCCGCAACTTGAGTAACTCCGCGTACCACGAGTAAATCGAACCGGGCCGCCGCTTCTCGCTCGCCACGTTGTAAGTCCGGTAGTCCGTCTCCACCGGCAGCCACGGAGCCCCTTCGCTAAATCCCGCATTCCCGCCGCCATCCCACTGCATCGGCGTCCGCTCCCCATCCCGGATATCCGCCACCGGCCGCTTCTCGCTCAACGGAACCTTCTTCAGCTCCGCCCGGGGCATCGTCCCCATTCCAATCTCTTCCCCGTAATACAACAGCACGGTCCCCCGCTGCGCCAGCGTCAGCGCCGCCGTCAACTTCGCGATCTGATCGTTGTGTACTCCATCCCCAAACACGCTCCACTGCCGCGGATGATCGTGGCTGCTTAAGAAAAACACCGG
>JAKAJI010000049.1 GCA_021813825.1 Acidobacteriota bacterium
AGGTCAATAACCCGTCGTCCCCGAATTTCCCGTCGAACGACTACTACCCGCTGCATCAGTACACGCAAATGCAGTTGGTCACCCATAACAGCTCCTCCAACTACAACGCGCTGGTCGTCACCTGGCAGAAGCAGACCGGCCGCGTCACCTTCACCACGAACTACACCTGGAGTAAGCTGATGGGTCTCCGCGACAACTACACCGGCAACGGCACCGGTGCCGGGAATACTCTGTGGCCTTACTCAGCCGCTCCTAACTACGGCGTCCTTGGCTACGATCACGCCCAAATCTTCAACGCCGCGTACGTAATCAACCTGCCCGACGCCACGCACAAGAATAAGTTCCTTGCTGGCGCATTGAATGGATGGGAACTCTCCGGCATCACGCAGTTCCAGACCGGCGCCCCCATCCAGCCCAACAGCGCCAACGGTATCCTGAACGTCAGCTACGGCTCCAACAACGGCCAGGCTGTCGGCGCGCAGCAGTACCTCGGGACCAGTTCCATGCAGTTGCTTCCAATTCTGACCTGCAACCCCGGCGCGAACCTCAAGTCCGGCCAGTACTTCAACCCCAACTGCTTCGCCCCGCCCGCGCCCGGCCAGGTCGGACCCATTGTCTGGCCGACGATGTGGGGCCCCGCGTTCTTCAACAGCGACCTTTCGCTCTACAAGAACTTCAAGGTCACCGAGCGGCAAACCGTCCAGTTCCGCTTCGAGGCGTTCAACTTCCTGAACCATCCGCTGCCCGAACTGAACGCTACCGGCTCTAACGCCGACATGACGCTGAAGTTCGCCAACACTTCCGGCCAACTGACCCAAACGAACCAGAACGAGGTAACCAACGGTTATGCACTTAACACCGTCGGTAGACGAGTGGTCGAGTTCGCGGTCAAGTATATGTTCTAATCTCACACCCACACCACTCACCGCAAGAAAGGGGACGGCTCGCGCCGGCCCCTTTCTTTTTTCTCCGGCAAGCTAAGCTGACAAAAGGTATGCCCCGTATCGTTGCCGCCCTGGCTGCGCTCACGCTCGCCGTATGCGCCCTGCTCGCAGTCCCTCCCACCGCGCCGGCCATTCAGTTCACTCTCGCTCGCATTCCCTTCACGCTCGAAAACGACGAAACGGTTTCCCGCCACGCACCCGCCACCATGGCCGGCGGCATCGCTGTCTTCGACTACAACCACGACGGCCGCCCCGACATCTTCTTCACCAACGGCGCGAACCTCCAGACGCTCGTAAAGGACGATCCCAAGTACCGCAACCGCCTCTTCCGCAACGACGGCCACGGGGTGTTCACGGACGTCACCGATCAAGCCGGACTTGCGGGCGTAGGCTACGCAAGCGGCGCTGCCGTGGGCGACTACGATAACGACGGCTACCCCGACTTATTCATCGCCGGCGTCCACCGCGTCACGCTCTATCACAACAACGGCAATGGCACTTTCACCGACGTCACCGCCCAAGCCGGATTGAACCAGCCCGACCCGCAGTACGGTCCGCTCTGGTCGGTCGCTGCTACCTGGCTCGACGCGAACAACGACGGGCTGCTCGATTTGTTCATCGTCAACTATGTCCAGTGGGACTACGCGACCGAACACCGCTGCTTCCACGATGGAGTAAGTGAGTACTGCAGCCCGACGTTCTTCAAAGGCCTCCCGGATCAGCTCTTCTTAAACAAAGGCAACGGGAGGTTCGAGGACGTCTCGGCCGCCTGGGGCCTGCGCGGGCACGTCGGCAAAGGAATGGGCGCGGCCGTGGCCGACTACGACTTAGACGGCAAGCCCGATATCTTCGTCACCAACGACACTTACTATAACTTCCTCTTCCATAACACGGGCTCGAAGTTCGAAGACAAGGCGTTTGAAACCAACACCGCGCTCGTCGAAGACGGGAACTTCATCTCCGGCATGGGCGCCGATTTCCAGGATGTCGACAACGACGGCTATCCCGACATCTTCTACGTCGCCCTCGCCAAGCAGACCTTCCCGTTGCTCAAAAACATTTCCGGAAAAGAATTTCACGACATCGGCGTATCGAGCGGCATGAGGGCTCTTACCATGCCCATGGCCGGCTTCGGCGCCGCCATTGCCGACTTCGACAACGACGGCTGGAAGGACTTATTCGTAACTCGCGGCGACGTACTTAGTCTCAACTTACCCGGAGTTACCGTCGACCAACCCAACACGGTGTTTCACAATCCGGGCGCGAGCGGCAAGTGGACCGCGCTCACCGAAGAGGCCGGTTTCACCGCCGCGCCGCCGGCGCGCCACCGCGGATGCGCCATCGCCGACTTCGACGGCGACGGACGGCTCGATATCGTGGCAACAGCCCTCGGCAAGCCTGCTGAAATCTGGCTAAATCGCACAAAAAAAACAGGAAACTGGCTCGAAATCAACCTCCACGGGACCCGCAGCGCGGCAGACGCGTTTGGGGCAGTTGTTAACGTTACCGGTAACGTTATCAATCAAAGCCTTGCGCACACCAATTCCGCCTGCTACGCCTCCTCCGCCGACGTCCCCGTCCACGTCGGCCTCGGCTCGGCCGGCTTCGCGGACGACGTCGAAATCCGCTGGCCCTCCGGAATCGTCCAGCACCTCGGCCGCGTAAAAGCCAATCAGGTCCTCAATGTGACCGAGCCGGCGCGTTAGTCCCCATGTTCGTCGCGTTCAATTTGTCGACGATCGCGCGCTCGCGGGCTCCGTCCTCGGGCCGGTGCAAACGATAGTACAGCGCCGCGAGATCGATGTGCGGCTGAAGCCAGTTAGAGTCTTGTTTTTCAACAGCTTCGAAGTCGGCGGCTGCCGCCTCCAGCTTGCCCTCGCTGCGCTCGATGCGGGCGCGCTCGAATAAGGCGAGAGGCGCGTTGGGCTTGAGCCGCAAGGCCGCGTCGATGTGTGTCTTCGCGGCTGGTAAGTCCCGCTCTGTGTTATAGATAGCGGCGAGCGTGACGTGCGAGTCGAAGTCGTTGGGGTTCTCGGCGAGCGCTTGCTTGAGGTCCGCCTTCGCTCCCGGATACTCGTTTAAGAACTGAAGAGCTTTGCCGCGTAAGGCATGTGCCCCGGGCGCTTTTGGGTCGATTTTGAGCGCCGCCGAGGCGTAATCCCGCGCCTTCTCGAATTGGTTCAATTCGATGCACGCCTCGCCCGCGACCACGTCCGCCTGCGCGCTGTTGCCCTGCGCCGCGGCGCGCTCCACCAGCGGAAGTCCTTGCGTGGCGTGACCCGCGCGGATGAGCGCGGAGCCGAGAACCCAGGCGACTCCCAGGTCGTCCGGGTGAGCCTTCGCGGCGGGTTCAAGATCGCGAATCGCCTCGTCAAAGTGCCCTTGCCGGGCGGCCGAGTCGCCGGCGAGCGTGGCCAGTTTCGCGTCGTCCGGCGCGAGTTTGAGCAGCGGGGCGAACTCGTTTCCGGCCGAAACATAATCGCCTTTTTTGTAGTAGGCGAGGCCGAGGTTCATGTGAAGCTGCGGCACGTCCTTGAGCGCGAGCGCCTGCTTGTACTCGGTGATGGCTTCGTCGTAGCGGCCGGCCTGCGAGAGGGCGGCGCCGAGATTGGCGCGCACTTCGACGACGTTGGGCTGCTGGGCGAGCAGTTCGCGGTAGGCGCGGATGGCGGTGTCGAGGTCGCCGCGTTTCTGCGCCTCCACCGCCTGGCGGAACAACTGCTCCGGCGGGGTAGAGGCGGGCGCCGCGGCGGCGCACAAGGCGAGGGCGGCAATGAACACCAAGCGCATTCTCTTTCAGCATAGCCGCGCTAGGCTAGAGAGAAGAGTTCTCTCGCCGGATGAAACCATTTGTCCTCATGTTGTGCGCGGTGTGCGCGTACGCGGCGCCACAGTCGCAGGATTTCGAAAGCCTGGCGCAGGCCGCGCAGGCGGCGATCGACACGAACCCCGCGCAGGCGGCGGAGCTTTACCGCAAGGCGCTGGCGCTCAAGCCGGATTGGCCGGAGGGATGGTTTTACCTGGGCGGCGCCGAATACGGGCAGGGGCACTTTCAGCAGGCCCGGGACGCGTTCGAGAAGGGCCTGCCGCTACAGCAGAACAGCGGCACGGCGTGGGGCTTCCTCGGGCTCTGCGATTACGAACTGGGCCACTACGACAGGGCGATTGCAGAGATCGCCAAGGGCGAGGAGATCGGGCTAGGAAACAACGTAGGTTTTGAGACCGCCGTGCGGCAGCGGGCGGCGCTGATTCTGATTCGCGGATCGTTTTTCGACAAAGCGATCGCGCAGCTACAGCCGCTGACCAAGCACCAGGTGAACGACCCGGCGGTGGTGGAAGCGGTGGGGCTGTGCGCGCTGGCGCGGCCCGACGATCCGGACAAGCTGACCGCGGCGCAGCGCGCCGTGGTGGATCTCGCCGGGCAGGCGCTGTGGGCGGCGACGAGCCAGCGGCCGGAGGACGCCAAGGCGGGGTACGAGAAGCTGATGGCGACGTACCCGAACGAGCCGGGCGTGCACTACGCGCACGGGTTGTACCTGATGGACTTCGACCAGGCGGCGGCGCTTGCGGAGTTCCGCAAGGAGATTGCGGCGAACCCGACGCACTGGCCGTCGCTGCTGGTGGCGGCGTTTTTAGAGACGCGGGAAGGGAACACGGACGTCTCGCTCAAGTACGCCGAAGAGGCGTTGAAGCTGGCGCCGAAGGCGTTTCATTGGCTGTGCTACGCCGAGATCGGGCGGTCGCTCCTGGCGGCGGGGAACCCGGAGAAGGCGGCGAAGGCGTTTGAGGAATCCGTGAAGCGGGAGCCGAACAATGCGCAGACGCATTTTTATCTCGAGCAGGCATACCGGCTTTCGGGGCGGCGCGAGGAGGCGCAGAAGGAGAAGGCGGAGTTCATCCGGCTGAAGGCGGCGGAGGATCCGCTGAGCCTGCCGGGGTTAGTTCGGGCCACTCAGCGCTGAGGGGTTGGTCCGGCGGGATCTGGGCCGAGTTCGAGGTGGAAACCCGGAGCGCGGTAGTCTTTCGGCAGATTCTCGGTGGGTATGGCGATGCGATTGCCGTCCCGGAGCGAGGCGTAGTGAGGGGACATGATTTCGACCCCGGCGGCATTAAAGCAGTCCTGGATATTCTGGTGAAGTTCTCCATAGGTGTGGGCCATCTTAGAAGCTTCCCGGGTGTAGGCGTTGATCTGGTACGTCACGTAAAAGTCGTTGAGGCTGGTCTGGAGGACGAAGGGGGCGGGATCCTGCGCGATACGAGAGGTCCGTCCGGCGGCTTCGAGGAGCAGGCGGTGAACGGTCCGCCAGGGCGCGTCGTATCCGATGGTGACCGAAGTATGGAGGATGAGCGGTGCGGTTTGCTGGGACGAACTGAAGTTGATGATGTGGCTGGACATGACCATCGAGTTTGGGACGGTGATGACTTCGTTCTTGACCGTGCGGATTCGGGTTGCGAGCAGGGTTTTTTCGACGACATCGCCGACGGTGTCCCCGATCTTCACGTGGTCCCCGATATCTAGGGCGCGGCTGTAGGTGAGGATGACGCCCGCCACGATATTAGCGACGGCGGATGTGGAGCCCAGGGAGAACAGCAACCCGAGGAAGAGCGAGATTCCGCGAAAGGCTGGGGAACCGGAACCCGGCAGATAGGGGAATATGACGACGGCGGTGAAGGCGAGAATCAGGAACCGGATGATTTTATGCGTTGGACTCGCCCATTCGGGATAGAAGCCAGGGAGGGAGATGGTTCCGGTGGCCAGTTCGCGGAAGAGAAATTGCGAGATCCGGATCAGGATGCGGGCGCCGGCGGCGCAAAGGACGACGACGAGCAGGCTGGGTATGTAAGCCGCCGTGGCGGCACCGGCCGATTCGAGCGGCCGCGCGACGTATTCGAAAAGCACGGGTGCGTAGGAGCGCGTCCAGGGGAAGAGACTAAGTACGACTGGCAGATAGATGTAAAGTGCTAATAGAATCAATGCCCAGCGGGATATTCCGACGACGCGGCTTGCGACCCGCCGGATTTGTGTGGGAGATGCAAGTTCGAGATTCTGAATGCGAATCGGTGCGATCTGCCATTGCCCCAGACGCGCCAGGGCGGCGGAAGCGGCTTTTCGCAGCAGAGCCAGGACGAGGATCAACAGGGCGGTATCTAGAAAGACGAACGCGGCGCCTTTGAGCAGGCTCCGGAGGGAGTACTCCGAGCGGGCGTCGGAGATCGCCTCGCGAATAATGGCAAGGTAGGAGCCGGCCAGGGCCGTTCTGGTGGTTCCGGCCGCCTTGGCATCCGCGTCGGTTACAGTGGCAAGAATCCGGTCGCCCATCAGGATGTCGGTGCTGGTTTCCTGGTTCACGGCGGAAATCTGGTTGACTGTTGCCGTCAGGTCACCGGCCGCGCTTGCCAGGCGCGCGCTGGCGTGGTTGGCGCGTTCCTGGGCTGTGAATGGGCCGAGACCCTGCTGAATGGTGAACAGAGTCCTGCCGTTGAGCACGACCTTGCCCGGAGGATTCTGCACGGCCGAGAGGCCGGCGAGGGCATTGAGAAGGAAGATGGCGCCGATGCGAGTGTGAGTTCTCATGGCAATGGTCCCTGGGCTTGGGAAATGTGTTGGTCCGCCTCCTACGCTTATACAAAATCTGCGAGCCTTTCGAATTCGATGCGGAGCGGGGACGTTGCGGTTAATGGGATGGTTCGGTGATGTCGAGGACGCGGTCGGCGTGGATGTTGTGGAGGGTCTGGTGGATGCCGGAGGGCCAGTCGATGGTGATTTCGCGGGCGGAGGGGGCGGGGCCGAGGCCGAAGTGGACGCGGGGGTCGCTCGAGCAGGCGTAGCCGGTGGCGGTGGAGAGGTGGTTGTAGAGTTGGGCGCCGGTGGAGGTAGTGACGTGGATTTTGGCGCCGATGGCCATGCGGTTGCTGCGCGTGCCTTTGAGGCGGAGGAGGAGCCAGTGGTTGGGGTTATCGGAGGTGTTGTGGAAGATGCGGGCGGGGCCGTTGAGGACGGAGACGGCGAGATCCATGCGGCCGTCGTTGTCGAGGTCGCCGAAAGCGGCGCCACGGTAAACGGCGGGTTGGTTGAAGGCGGCGCCGGCGGTCTCGGAGACGTTCTCAAATTTGCCGTTGCCTAAGTTGCGGAAGACGGTGCCGGGTTCGGCGTAAGTGCGGTTTGAGAAGAGGGCGACGTTGTCGATGACGTTGGAGCGGGCGACGTAGAGGTCCTTCCAGCCGTCATTATCGAAATCGGCGATGGAGTTGGACCAGCCGGACATTTCGGCGGTGGAGAGGCCGAGGCCGGCGGGGGAAGTGACTTCCATGAACTGGCCGTGGCCGAGGTTTTTGAACAGGGGGAAGGTTTGCTTCTCCATGGCGGTGATCCAGATGTCGGGGAGTCCGCGATTGAACAGGTCGCGGAAGTCGACGCCCATGCCGGAGATGACGTTGCCGCCTTCGGCGAGGGCGACGCCGGAGTCCTGGGCGACTTCTTCGAAGCGTTTGCCGCCGAGGTTATGGAAGAGTTCGTTGGGGGCGTCGTCGTTGGCGACGACGATGTCCATGAAGCCGTCGTTGTCGTAGTCGGCGATGGCTACGCCCATGCCGCGGCCGAGGTGGGAGGCGATGCCGGTTTCGGCGGAGACGTCGGTGAAGGTGCCGTCGCCGTTGTTGCGGTAGAGGGTGTTGGGGAGGGGTTTGTAGAGGCGGGGGTTGCAGGAGGCGCGGTGGCCGTTGATCAAGCAGGGAGGTTCGTGGTCCGGGTCCCAGTGGCAGTAGTTGACGACGAACAGGTCGAGCTTGCCGTCGTTGTTGTAGTCGATCCAGGCGGCGCCGGTGGACCACATTTTGCGGTCGTAGTAGACGGCGCCGGAGACGCCGGCTTTTTGGGTGACGTCGGTGAAGGTGCCGTCGCCGTTGTTGTGAAAGAGTTGGTTTCCGTTGACGTTGGCAACGAATAAGTCGGCGTAGCCGTCGTTGTCATAGTCGCCGACGGCAGCGGCCATGCCGTAGCCCGAGCCTGCGAGGCCGGCTTTTCCGGTGACGTCGGTGAAGGTGAGGTTGTGGTTGTTGTGGTAGAGACGGTTGTAGAATTTCGGGCCGGTTTTTACGAGCGAGGGCATGTCGGCGCCGTTGACGAAGTAGAGGTCGGGGTAGCCGTCGTTGTCGTAGTCGAAGACGGCGACGCCGGCGACCATGGGTTCGGGTTGGTGCTTGAGAGGGGTGGGTGAGCTATCGGCGACGAAGGTGACGCCGGCGCGTTGGGCGATTTCGTCGAAGGTGATGGGGCCGGGCGCGGAGGCGGCGGCAGCGAGGAGGAGACCGGCGCCCGCCGCGAGGGAGGCGGGAAGAATCGAGGTGGAACGCAACCTTCAGATTATCGTAACGGCGGCGTGATAGTATAAGGCCGAAGAGTCACCAGGGGGACTCCCAGTGCTGCGTTATGCGGTTGTTGGGTATCCTCCAGTTGGCGGTTCTTGTTTTTCCCCTCCCGGCGGCGTGTGCCGCAACCTTTGAAGAACTGGCCGCCCAGGCTGCGCGCGCGCGCCAGGCCGGAGACGCGACGCAGGCGATCTCGCTTTACCGCGAAGCACTCCAAAAGAATCCGAAATGGGACGAAGGCTGGTGGTTTGTGGGGACGCTGGCCTACGACGCCAATGAGTATGCGCTGGGCGAGGAGGCGTTCCGGCGATTCATTGCGTTGGACGCGCAGGCGGCGCCAGGGTGGGCGCTGTTGGGGCTTTGCGAGTTTGAGAACGGGCGGATCGAAGCGTCACTCGATCATCTGCGGCGGGCGGAAGCGATCGGAGGATTGCCGAAGGACACGGCGGGCGTGGTGCGGTTTCACGAGGCGATGGCGCTGACGGGGGTGGGGTTGTTCGACCAGGCGATTGAGGAACTGGCGGAGTTTGTGCGCGGCGGGGTGAAGAACGCGGAGTTGACGCTGGCGGTGGGGTCGGCGGCGCTGCGGCGGAGGATAGTGCCGAGAGAGATTGCGGCGAAAGACCGGGAGTTGTTCGCGGCGGTGGGGGAGGCGGAGTCGCTTTGGATGCTGGGGCAGATGAAGGGGGCCGAGGCGCGGTTGGCGGAGTTAGCGAAGCGGTTTCCGGCTGCGCCGGGCGTGCATTGTTTGTATGGGTTGTTCCTGCAGCAGAGGAGGCCGGAGGAAGCGATGGCGGAGTTCCGGCGGGAGTTGGAGATCGATCCGGAGAATGCGGATGCGCGAGCGGTGGTGGCGCTTTCGCTGCTGCGGGAGGGGAAGAGCGGGCGGGCGCTGCCGATGGCGCGGCAGGCGGCGGCGGAGGGCCCGGCGACGGCGCTGGCGCAGTTTGCTTACGGGAAGGTACTGGCCAAGTTAGACGACAGGGAGGCGGTAGCGCGGCTGCAGGCGGCGGTGCAACTCAATCCGGCGAACCTGGAATATCACATGGCGCTGGCGGAGGCGGCGTCGAAGTTTGGGGATGTGGAGGAGGCGCGGCGGGAGCGGGTGCGATCGATTGAGTTGGCACGGGGAAGTGAGAAGAGTGAGTAGGTCGGCGTGCGGTTTGGCTGCGCTGGGTCTCACGGCGGCGGCGTGGGGGGCGCCGGTGGGGAAGTTTACGTGCGCGTCGTGCCATGCGGCGGAGGCGCGGACGCAGCCGAAGACGGCGATGGGGATTGGGATCGAGTTGCCGGAGGAGCAGGAGATACTGAAGGCGCATCCGAAGCTGAGTTACACGGCGAATGGGTATTCGTATCTGATCGAGCGGCGGGGAGAGCAGAGCACTTATACGGTAAGTGGGCCGGGAGGGGCGGTATCGGTGCCGATCCGGTATGCGTTCGGGGTGCGGATGCAGACGTATGTGATCGAGGAAGACGGGAAGTTTTACGAGAGCATGGTGAGTTACTATCCTCCGATCGGCGGGTTAGCGATTACGATGGGGAGCGAACGGATTCAACCGAAGACGCCGCTGGAGGCGCTGGGGCGGCCGGTACCGATGGAAGAAGCGCAGGCGTGCTTCGGGTGCCACAGCACGGGCGCGGTGGGGGGCGGGAAGCTGGATTTGGCGGCGATGCGGCCGGGACTCAAGTGCGAGCATTGCCATGAGGGGGCGGCGGCGCACGAAGTGGCGATGAACGGTGGTCCAGCGGCGGCGATGCCGAAGAAGCTGGGCCGGCTGTGCGCCGAGGACATGTCTAGCTTCTGCGGGCAGTGCCACCGAACGTGGGCGACGGTGCTGCGGATGCGGGTGTTCGGGCCGTTGAATGTGCGGTTTCAGCCGTACCGGCTGGAGAACAGTAAGTGCTTTCTAGGGAACGACCAGCGGATTTCGTGTACGGCTTGCCATAACCCGCACGAGGATCCGGTGCGGGAGACGGCGGCTTATGACAGTAAGTGCCTGGCGTGCCATGGAAAGGGAGGGCAGTACAAGGGGTGTCCGGTGGGGTCGCGGGACTGCGCGAGCTGTCATATGCCGAAGGTGGAGCTACCGGGCGGGCACGTGAAGTTTACGGACCATATGATCCGGGTGGTGCGGCCGGGTGAAGCGTATCCGGATTGAGTCAGGATTGCTGGACGACGTAGTAAGGCTGGTTGGACAAGTTGGCGTTGAAGCCGGGAATCAGGGCGGGGGATTCTTTTCCGTTGCCTAACTCGAAGTAGTATTGGAGCGCGTAGGGGGATTTCGAGTAAGTAGCTGGGATGGCGGCAGTGTAAGTGGCGTTGGTGAATTTCATGTCCTGGGTTTGCCAGCGTTCGGCCTGGTTGACCTGGCGGTAGTGGAGGCGGGCGTAGCGGACCGAAGGCAGGCCGGCGGCGGCGACGGTGAGGGTGAGCGGGAGTGGCGAGCCGGGTTGGAAGGATGGAGGGGGTGTGTGGGTGGCCTGGAACGCGGAACGACGGGGTTGGCCGAGGAACTTTGCGATGGCAGTTGTGGGCGGGGGAGCGGGGTTGGGGAGGGGGCCGGCGGCGGTGAGGGCGGACTCCATGGCGTGGAGGTCAATGTCGATGGCGGCGAGGCGGGCGAACCAGTCGAGGCGGCGTTCGGGGGTACGGCCGTAGGTGATGTCGGAGCGATAGATTTTTTGGGCGGAGGCGGCGAGGGTGGCCCAGGATTCGCGTGCGGCGCGGTATTGGGCGAGGGCGCGGGCGGCGGCGCCACGGTCGGAGGACTGGCGGTAGAGTTCGAACCAGGCGGCGCTGCGCATTTTGGCGGCGAAGAAGCGGGCGAGGCCGATTTGGATGGCGATGTCTTCGGCGGCGCGGCGGAACTCCGCGGTGGGGGCGTGGGGCAGGGCGGCGCGGGATGCGGCGAGATCCGATTCGGCGCGGGTGGCGCCGAAGTCGAGCCATTGGGCGACTTCGAGGGGCGAGTATTTGTGGTTCCAGCGGCCATCGATCAGGCTGTTGACGTGCTCGACGACGGAAGAAAACATTTCCGGATCGAGTGGGCTGACGGTGGCGAAACAAACTGGTTTGGGCGTGTCGGAATAGGGTGCGGGCTCGCTGCCGGCGATGATGGGCATGTTGGTGTTGATTTCGGGCCAGAAGGAGTGATTGGAGGCGGAGGGTAAGTGGGCGGCGGTGACGAGGGGGAGGGTGCGGCTGGCGTGGCTGAGCGCGGTTTCGAGTGGGGCGGCGGATGGGCCGAAGGTGGCTCGCAAGTAGCGGCGCCAGGAGTCGGGATCGGCATCGGGGTTATAGAGGAGTCGTCCCCAGAGGCGGTAGGAGTAAGTGAACTTTTCGAAGTCGTAGCGGGGGTTGAGAGAGGTGTCCGAGTAAGCGCAGCGGCCGCCGGGGAGGCCGGAGCCTTCGCGTCCTTTGAAGTAGAGGGGCTCGCAGATGTCCATGCCGTTTGCGCCGCAGAAGTGGGAGGAGCGGCCGAAGGCGGCGGCGGTGGCGGGGTCGCCCCAAAGGAGGACGCGCTGGGTGCCGGGCCATTGGCGGAATAGGACGCCGTACTTGCGATCGCGGGTGAGTAAGTCGCCATAGCCGTAGCGGAGGAAGCGGCGGGAGCCGTTGCTGAGGGCGAAGATCGCGTCTTTGGGCGAGTCTTCGCGGGGCATTTCGAGTTCGCGGATGGCGGCCTGGTGGTAGCCGAGGCCCATGTGTTCGGCCCAGTATTTGGGGCTGAGCTTCACGGGCATGCCGGTGGCGAGGGCGATGTCGATCATTTTTTGGTCGACGCCTTTGGCGTGCATGTCGATTTCGACGGGGCGGCCGGCGTGGCGGATGCCTTCGAAGACGGTTTGCCAGAAGGAGTAACTGCCCTCGGGGACGCCACTTTCGCCGTGGACGCGGAGAGTGAGACCTTGTATCTCAGGGCAGGAGCGGAGTAAGAGGGCGAGTGCGTCGCGGCAGTAAGCGGCGTGGGTTTCCGGAGTAAGTCCCTCGATGCGGTGGTGGGCGCCGGGGCTATCGGTCCATTGGTAGGCGTGGGTCCAGATGCCGAGTTGGAAATGGAGGCCGCGGGCGGCGGTTTCGCGGGCGATGAACTGGAGAGCTTTCAAGTTGTGATCGCGCTCGGCGGGGGCCAGTGGCACGGCGCGGACGTTGTAGTTGGGGACATCGAGTAAGTAGGGGTAGGGAAAGTGTAAGTAGTCGCCGGTGACGCCTTTGGGGAAGTCGTAGCCGAGGCCGAGGGTGAAGTTGAAGCGGTTGAAGCGGTGGGTGGCGAGGAGGGTGAGATAGGCGCGCCAGAAGTTTTCGTCGTAGAACCAGGGTTTGTCTTCGATTTCGCTACAGAAGGCGCGGTTGATGCTGCGGATTTCATTGGCGGGGTTTTCTTCGATTGCGGAGTTGAGTGCGAGGGCGTGGAGGGGGGTAGGGGAGAACTCGGCGCGGTCGGCGAGTTCGAGGAGGGCGTAGACGGCTCCGCGGGGGCCCGCGGCAGAGGCGGTGGTGGCGGGGGTTCCGTTAAGGTGGGCCGGAGTGAGGGTGAAGGATTCGGGGGTGGGGAGTTTGGGGTTGTGTTGGAGTTGGATGAGGTGGGTGGCGCCGGTGGCGTCGGAGGGGGTGTGGACGATGCGGGTGAGGAGGTGTTTGGCGTGGAGGGTTTCGGCGAGGTGCGTGGCGGCCCAGCGGACGGGGGCGGCGGAGGCGATGGGGTCGTTGGGGGCGAGGAGGATGGCGATGGCGGGGGTGGCGGGCGCGGCAAGGGCGGGGAGGGTGGTGAGAGCCAGAAATTCGCGGCGGAGGAGCAAGGAGCAAGAAGCAGGGAGCCGGGAGCCAGGAGCAAAGGAACCGGGAGTGATTGTGGGCTTGTCGGGCATGGGGTGGTACGAAGGCGATCTTATAACAGATCGGGGTGGGGCTTGGGACGGATGGTGACGTCCGGTGGAGATCCCCGCAGACGAGGATGGAATAAAATGGGCGCCTTGCGGCGCCCATTCAGCCATCACCTTTCGTGACTTACTGCTGCCATGCTATTTGCGATTGGGCACGGTTAGAGTCGTCATGCTGAGTTTGCCGTCTGTCCAAGCGGGTCGCGCTACGCCTGAGACCGCGGTAATGCCTGAGTAGTCCCCAATGAAGCCGAAGGGAATGGTGTCGGCGATGTCGAAGTTGATCGTGTAGGGGGTTACCCGGACGTTAGGGTGAACCGGCTGATTGACGGAGTTTACATATGTTGCGTAGACATCGAGATCTGAAGAGTAAAGGTTTGTGGAATCATTGCGACTGTCGTACCAACTGATGTGGACGATGCCGAGGTTGTCGATTGCAACGGCTGGAAAAACCCGCTGGCCGTCGTTGACGTCATTGACGGCAACCGGAGACGAGCAAGATCCCGAAAATGCGGGAGGGCATTGGACATATTCGATTGCTGAATTGGCGCCCACTTGGTCTGGATATACGATGGCAACTTGACCGGTGCGGGGATCCGCGGCCATGGCTGGAGCGCTCCACTTGCGATAATATGACTGGAATCCGCTGCCATCGAGGTCGTTGTGGGTGGGGGTAAGTTGCATAGGCTTGCTGAAGGTTACGCCCGCGTCGGTGGATACAGCTCCCCAAATCTGACTCTGCATGCACTTATCGTTGAATTGATTGGCTACAGGCTCATAGTCGAGACAATACATCCAGGATACGATGACTCGTCCCATAGGATCGACTGCAATCTGTGGCGCCTGGACGTTATTGACCTGTAATGAGGGACTTACGATGACGGGTGTGGTGAAGGTAACTCCGTGATCGGCGGAGCGTACGACCTGAATCTGGCCGCCGGCGGGCCAATACTGCTGGGCGAGGTAGTGCACCCAGGCGGCGTAGACATTCCCTTGCGTTGTCTGATTCCGGGAATTATCGACGGCAATCCATGGTTTATCTTCGAAGGTTTGCGAGTTGGGGTCACGGCTTACTGCGATGGGAAGGGTGGAAGCGACGGTGAAATCGACGTTTCCGTTCACGATCGGACTGGAACTGAGGTAGTAGCCGTTCTTGTTGTCAAAGTCGTCGAAGTATAGATCAGAGAGATAGGCGATATGATTCCTGGAGTCGATGGCCACAATGGGGTCACTCATTTCGTCCCAGTTGTACCCGTCGCCAGTCTGTGGATGAATTGGCTGGCCTTGCTGGTAGGGCATGAAGGCCTCAGTCCAGGTTGTTCCGCCGTCAGAGGACCACGCATACTTTGTCAGGTTGTAGTAGTAGTAGCCGCCGGATAAGTTGACCACTGTGGAGAAGTCGCTGATTGCCGACAGGACAAACGAGGGGTTGGCTGGATCGGCGATGATTTCTTGTTCAGCTTCATACGAAGTCGTGGTCGGGTGCTCCACCTGTCCAACGGTATAGGTACCTGCCGCAAATGGGAGGGTTTGCGGCGATGCAGACGGGTTGGAGGGCACGTATGGATTCCCAGAAATCATTCCCGGAGTAGGGTGGTTGAGCCCTCTGGGATGGTTGACTGGTGTGCTGGTCTGGGCGGTGCAAACTAGTGGGATGCATCCCAGAAATACGATTTCGGCAACGAGAGTGTTATGAAACAAGGGTGCCTCCGCCGGCGCTTGCAACCAGGATGTCTATTTTGGCTCCCGGCGTTCTGTGAGTGTATCACGGGTCGCCAACAGTAGATCCTTTCTTGGGTACCACCGGATTGGGTTGACTTGGGATGGTCATACGCTCTGGGTTATTTGCCAGGGAAGGCGACGGAGGGGGTGGAGCCTGCGGCGCCGGGGAGTTTTGCCGGGCTGAAGCGGAGTGTGGGGCCGCGGGGGGCGGGGCAGGATTGGCTTGATCAGGGGTGGGCGTTGACGGCGTAGGCGATGACGTTGGCGCCGATGGAGGCGTTGGATTGGTAGCTGAGGCTGGTGGCGAAGGTCCAGGCCTTGACGCAGGCGATGAAATCGGGGGAGAGGGCGTCGAGCAGTTGCACGCCTCGGGCGGCGTTGTTGCGGGGCGGAGGCGGGAAGAGAGTGAGGAAGAATAGGATCGAGTCGCCGAGGCTTATATCCACGCCTTCGCTGATATGGAGCGCGACGGCGACGCCCTGGAAGAGGCGGACGCCCATGGATTGATGTCCGGCGGGTCCGAGGAAGAGGCTTGAGTGAATTTCGGGGAGGTGGAGTCCGGGGACGTAGCCTGAGTAACTGATCGGGAGAAGTCCTTCTCCGATGCCTGCGCCGGCTCCGAGTCCGCTGACGGCGAGCGAGGCGCCGGATTCGAGGTTTGTCACCGTCATGTTGAAGCCACTGAAGTCCAGCGAGATGGGGAAACTCAGGAAGCCGCCGATGGAGATGGTTTTGGTCTGCATTGCCTGAATGGCCCAGTTACTCAAGTGTTTCGGTCCGGAGGGCAGACCGAGGGATGCGGCGAAGGAATGGATGCGTTGGGCTGTGCGGCGTCGGGAGGCTTGGTTCGGGCTGCACACTAAGTTGGATTGAGGGATGTAGGCCATGGTTTTCAATATTGCGGGCGAGAGTTGGAGATCTTGGGCTGACCGTATTGGTCGAGGGTGGGTGAGTTCGTGGGGAAGGGCTTGCGCGGCGATGGCTGGGGCGAGATGGGTTGACCGCGGGAGTCGAGTTTGGGGGGAGACGGAAGGTCGATGGCTGGGGCGAGGGGGTGTGGCGGGGGGAGGGGGGTGGAGATGGGAACGGGTTGGGCCGCGTCCTGTGGGTTGAGTGGGGCGCCGGGAGCGGAGATTCCGGCGAGTTTAGTTTTGATGGTGGGCACGGCGGGGATGAGGTTGCGGTGGGCGACGACGGGGCGGTTGATGGTGGGGGGCGGGGGAGGGACGGAGGGTTTCGCGGTTTCGGGTGGGAGGGAACCGGTGAGGCTGGAGGCCAGGACCGGGGGAGGGTAGAGGGCGGATTCGGTGGGGCGAATGGGGGAGAAGGTGGCGGACTCGGAGCGCTGGAGGGCGGAGGGGTCGAGAGCGCGAACGAGGTAAAGGCTCGAGGTGGGCTGGGAGATTTCGGAGCGGTTGACGACGGTGACGGCGGCGGCGTTGGCGAAGTGGGAGATGGGCGGGAGGGCGGTGGAGAGGGAGAAGGTGCGGCGGTAGGGTTCGCCGGGGGCGAGGGGGAGCCATGCGACCCAATCGCCGCCGAAGTTGCCGGAGGCGAAGGCGACGAGGGCGGGTTCGAAGTGCTGCGGGGTGGTGGCGGGGCCGGGGATCCAGGTCCAGCCAAGGTTCGGGAGGTTGGCCCAGCGGCCGAAGTGGTAAGGGGTGAAGCCCCAGGGCTCGAAGGAGGTCCAGGTCCAGCCGTAGGGGGCGACCCAGGTCCAGCGGCCGAGGCGGTAGGGAACCCAATCGGGGCCGGCGTTGGGGAGCCATACGTTGCCGTAGGAAGGGGTGGTGGTCCAGCGGCCGTAGTTGCCGAGGCTTCCGGCGCCGAGGCCCGGGGGCAGGTATTTGGCGGAGGAGAGGGCGGCGATGGTTTTATCGCGCTGCTCGTTCCAGAGATCCCAATCGTCGGGAGGATCCATCGGGAGGCGTTGGGCCTGGCCGTTGAGGGGGGCGTTGAAGGCGGCGGGAGCGTCGAGGGTTTCGAAGGCCCCGTCGGGGGTGGTGGCGACGCCGGCGCCGGTCTGAATGCGGAGAGAAGCGGAGCCGTCGTTTGCGATGCCGATGCGGTAGGCACCGGAGTGGTCGGAGGTGAAGGTGAGGGAGGGGGTATCGGCCTCGTAGGACATGCCATTGACGTTGGCGGCGAGGGTGACGGTGCCGGAAGTGAGTTTGAACTGGAAAAGGCGGCCGCCGTCCTGGAGGACGGTGAGGCAGGCGCCGGCGCCGATGCGGAGGTAGTTTTGCTGGTCGACGACGATTTCGGCGTGGGCGCGGTGGGCGCAGACGGAGTCGCCGGGGGAGAGGATGGTGTTGATGGGGAGGGGTTGCCAGTGGGAGGTGTCGTCGTCGTCGCCGCGGCGCCATGTGACGGCGCCGCCGGCGGTAGTTTCGACAAGGCCGGCGTAGGAGACGGGGATGAGAGCGTGCAAATTGGAGGCGGTCTGGGCCGGCGGAGGCGGCGGGGCGGGATGCGGCCTGAGCCGCAGGCCGAGGGTGACGCCGGTGAGGACGAGGAGGACGGCGGCCGCGATGCCGAGCACGGGGCGGGTGGGGAAGCGGTGTTGCTTTGGCGGCGCGGGTGGGGTGGGGATGGCGGGAGGAGGTGAGGCGGGAGGAGGTGCGGCGGCCTGGGGCGGGGAGGGTTCAAACAGCGGAGGCGCGGCGGATTTGGGACGGGTGAGATTCGCCATGCAGACGGCGACGGCGGTAGCCATGTCGTGGGCGGTCTGGTAGCGGCGGCGGGGTTCTTTGGCGAGGGCCTTGAGGATGACTTCGTTCAAGCCGGCGGGGAGTTCTGGGGCGAGGGTGATGGGCGGGCGTGGAGGCTGTTCGAGGTGGGCCATCATGATGGCAAGATCGCTGTCGCCTTCGAAGGGGCGGCGGCCGGTGGAGATTTCGTAGAGAAGGATGCCGAGGGAGTAGAGATCGGAGCGGCCATCGAGGGATTCGGTTTGCCCTTGGATCTGCTCGGGGGACATGTAGTGAAGGGTGCCGACGAGGGTGCCGGCGCGGGTGTACCTTGGGTCGGCGGCGGCCCGGGCGATGCCGAAGTCGGTGAGTTTGACGATACCGCCGGGGCCGAGGAGGATGTTGTCGGGCTTGATGTCGCGGTGGATGACGCCGCGCGAGTGAGCGCAATCGAGGGCGAGTAAGACTTGACTTACAATGTCGAGGCCTTCGGCGAGGCGGATGGGGCGGTCGCGGAGTTTTTGGGCGAGGGTGATTCCATCGACATACTCCATGATCATGACGATTTGGTCCTGGATGCGGAGGGCGGTGTAGAGGGAGGCGATGTTGGGATGATTGAGTCCGGCGAGTAACTGGATTTCGCGGGAGAAGCGCTCGGAGAGTTGGAGATCGGGGGAGGAATCGGAGCGGAGGACTTTCATGGCCTCGATGCGGCCGCTGATGGTGTTGCGAACGCGGAAGACGCGTCCCATGCCTCCGGAGCCGATGGGGCCGAGGACCTGGTAATCGCCGAATGTGTCGCCCGGATTGAAGCTCATCGCGAGGCTGTCCGATGGCCGGTGGAGTTACGAAGTAAGTTCTAGCCGAAGTCTATTTTGCGACAAGTTAGTGTTGGTGGAAAGAGCAACGATGGGAAAAAGAGGGAAATGGGACAAGTTCCTACAGAGAGTACGGAGAAAGAGTGTAGGAGTGGGTGGGTTGGGTTGAGTTACTGGGAGACGACGGTGTAGTAAAGGCTTTGCATGGTGCGGGCGGTGCCTTGGATGGCGGTGACGCGGAGTTCGCATTTGCCGGGTTTGGCGACGGCGCCGACGACCATGGGGATGGCGCCGGAGGAGTTGGGGGCGGGGAGCGGGGCGGTTTGTTTGGCGATGACCTGGCCGTTGTCGCGGAACTCGACTTCGATTTGGGGTTTGTCTTTGCTGGAGGGGTCGGGGTAGACGACGAAGTAGACGGCGGGTTTGGCGGTGGAGGCGAAGGCGTCGCGGAGTTCGGGGACGGCTTTGCGCCATTGGTTATCGCCGGCCTGGAAGACGAAGGGGTCGGAGAGGTCGGGTTTGCCGGAGATGGGGTCGAGGCGCTGGACCATCATGAGGCTGCTCAAGTTGAGGCCGGGCTGGGTGGCGTTGTTGAACATGTATTTCGAGGTGGAGGCGCGCTGGCCGATGGTGTCGACGATGGCGGTATCGACGGAGAAGAAGCCGGGGCCGAGGGAGAGGGGATGGGTGAAGGTGATGACGTTGCGCTTGATTTGCGGGAGTTGGGCGTCGGGGACGTCGAAGGAGGCGTCCTGGGCGAACTGGTCGACGATCTGGCCGTTTGCGTCACGGACGAGGGAGACGACGGCGAGGTGGAGGTGATGGGAGTGGGCGGCGGCGTCGGGTTGGAGGGTGAAGTTGTAGGCGGGGATTTCGAAAGCGAGACCGTGCTGGGTTTCGGTGGGCGAGGAGCGGAACTGGAAGCCGGCGGTGTGGAAGGAGAAGTCCTTGGGTGCGGGAGTGGAGTTGATGGCGGTGAGGGCGGCCATCTCATTGGGGTTCCAGGAGGTGGTGTCGGGGGAAGGAGGGACGGCGAAGTAGCCGGGGCGGCTTTGGATGGAGAGGCCGGCGCGGAGGGGTTTGACT
>JAKAJI010000431.1 GCA_021813825.1 Acidobacteriota bacterium
GTCCACTGTTTCTTCCCCGGCGCGATCCAGTGCTCCGCCACATGCACCACCCCGGCCTCTAACTTGTGGTCGTATCCCCCGAAAAAGTCCTCCCGTGAACCCAGCGCCATATAAGATGTCGGCACCGGGATATTCGCGTACCAACTCAGATCGTTCGGCGCATAAGTCCCCGGCGGAACATACTTCTGCCCCCGGGCAACCGCCGCCTTCCCCTCGCGCCCCCGCGCCCCATAATCCACGCCATAGTAAACGCCTTTACACAAAGGGTACGTGCTCATCGCCCGCTTGGCGTGATCCGCCACGAAATGTACGTCCTCGGGAAAAAACGACTGGTACAACTCATGCACCCTCACCGCCGCGTTCGCCCACCACAGAAACGTCTGCGGAAGCGGCGTTCCGTTGTACAGCCGCACCTTCAGCTCCAACGCCGCGCTGCCCGGAGAGAGACAAACCCCGTGCATCCCCTTCATCCGCAGCATCGGGTCGTAATCGCTCAGCCACACCGTCCGCGACCCGTCTCGGTGCTCTTCAATGTGAAAATTCATTGGCATGAACGTCGCCGGACGGTGATGCTGCGGCCAGTTGAACTCCACACCGCCCGAAATCCATGGCCCGGCGAGCCCCACCAGCGCCGGCTTGATCACGTTCTGCCGGTAGAAAAAATCGTACCCGTTCGTCTTATCCAGCCCGACGTGAATCCGCCCGCCGATCTCCGGCAGTATCATCACCCGCAAATACTCGTTCTCAATATGTACGGCGTTCCACCACTTATCCTTCCGCTCGGTCGAAATCCGGTCGATGAACGGTAGCGGATACACGCGCCCGCTCGAACCCTGGTACACCCGCTTGTCCAAAAACATCGGGTTCCTGTCCGGCGCCATAGGTTCGTAAGTCGGAATGCACACCGCCTCCGCCCATGCCTTCACCGGACCTTCCAGGTTACGCGGCGCTCGCGGCAGTTCGAACGGCTTCACGGTTTCACAGTTTCCATGTCTGGGAATAAGCCGAGAAGCCCGTCGGCCGCAAGATGTCGAATTCGATCTTCAGCGGGACCGCCTCGCTGAACGCCATGCTCACATCTACCGTCTGACCCGGCACTAAGTCCGGTAAGTCGATCTCCTTCCGCTCCACAGGAATCTCCCCAAAACCGTAGTAAACGCCGCGCAGCTTGTACCCGCGCAGAACATAACTCGGCAGGTGCGCCCGTGTCATTACCTTTAACTGCAATTCCTTCGGTTTCCCTTCCACCTTCAGCCCGGCAATCGGACTCGACTCCGTCCGCAGCAGCTCATAGGAAGCCTTCGGCGCGCCGTATAAGTCCACCACCCCATGCACCCTCTGCCGCATCACGCCCAATCCCCGGTCGCCCACGTGCGTCCGGTAGTCGTTGTAGCAGAAGAAAATTAGCCCCGCCATGTAATCCCGCTCGCGGAACACCGCGTCCTGCGAAGCCAATACCTCGCGCCGCATCTGGTCGCCCTCCGGCCGGTCCGCCGTGCAGGCACAGTAGCCGTACTCGCTGATCACAATCGGCTTGTCCGGGAACGCCGCGTGTACCCCGTCCACCGTCTTCCGCAAATCCTCCGGCCCGCCCTTCTGCCAGCTCCCGTAATACTCGTTCATCATCACGAAGTCCATCACTCCCGCCACATCCTTGCCCGGCGTGTGAAACAACGAATGCGACGCGTAACTCACCAGCCGCCCCGGATCGATCTTCTTCGACTCCTCATACATCCGCTTCGCAAACGCGTACGCCGGCGGATTCTGCCCGTTAATCTCGTTGCACACACCCCACGAACCGATGCACGGATGGTTCCGGTCCCGCGCCACCATCTCGTGTAACTGCTCGATCCCGCTCTCGAGAATGTCCTGCGACGGCTCGTCCGTCATTCCCGCGAACGTGTTCGGGCCCCACGCCGGCACTTCCGTCTGAATCAGAATGCCGTGTTCATCGCAGTAATCGAGCACCCTCTTGTCCTGCGGCCAGTGGACCCGCGTAAACACGCAGTTCAGATACTTCAAATCGTCATGGTCGTGAACAATCCAGGACTCCGGCTCCGCCATCCCATACTCGGGATTGCTCCCCGCCATCCTCTCCACGCCCATCAGCCGCACGCGCTCGTTGTTCAGGTACAGCCCCTGCCCCTTGACCTCGAACTTGCGCACGCCGAACGAAGTGAAAAACCGGTGCCCTCCCTCGCCGCCCAGAGTAACTTCCAGCTCATAGAGGGCCGGGTGGTCAAAATGCCAGAACGTAGCATGGTCTAACTCCACGGAAAACTTACTAAGTGCGCCCCCGCCCGCGGCCATCTCCATCGCCGCCGCACTCTCTTTCGATGCCGCAACCAGCCCCGTCTCCCGCTCGATCACCCTCACCCCGGCGGTCCCTTTCCACCCCCGCGCCCCCGCGTTCCTCCCATGCACTGCAATGTCCAGCCGCGCGCTGCCCTGCGCGAAATCCGGAACCGTGTCCACGTCTGCCGCTTCCACAAACGCCTCCGGCGTAATCAGCAGTTGCACCGGCCGGAAAATGCCCCCATCGTGCGCCCAGTCGCTCGACCGCCCCCGCGGCAGCATCGCCTCATTGAACGCGTTGTCCACCCGCACCGCAATCACGTTCGGCCGGTCGTACCGCAGCAGGCGCGTGACGTCGAACTGAAACGCCGTGTAGCCCTTCTTGAGATGCTCCCCCACCAGCGTCCCGTTCACCCAAACCCGCGCCGAGTGAAACACCGCCTCGAACTCGACCCGTACCGCCATCCCCTGCCAACCCGGCAACGCGTCGAACTCCCGCCGGTACCACGCCACACCCCGGTACTCCACATACCGTGGATCGATCTGCCACGTGTGCGGCACCGCCACCTTGTCCCACGCCCCCGCCGCCGCCCCGTCCGCATACCAGTGCTCGGCTTCCCCGCTGCCCGCCGCATCCGTCCGGAACCGCCAGTCCCCGCACAAACTTGCGACGCCCGTATCTACCGCTTTCCCCGCTCGCGGCGCCCCCTCCACGGAGTCCATTCCCAATGCTCCGGCGGCCAGCGCGGCCGACCCGGCAAGAAAACCACGGCGTGAGGGCATAGCAGTAGTGTGTACGTTACCGGCCCCCCTGTCAACCTTCTCGCCCCGCCTCCGACCCTTCCAGCGGTCCCACCGCCTCCTCAAAATCCCCCGGCAAAATCTCCAAAAACAAATCCAGATTGCTCCGCAAAATAATGTGCGGTGGCACGCGGTGCCGCACCTGCGGGCAGTTGCCCTCTACCAGAAACTGGTACAGCGCCTGAAACGCCATCCGCCCCTGCGCCCGGGGCCGCTGATACACCGTCCCCATCACCTTCCCGCTCCGGATCAGCGGCGCCAGCGTGGGAAATAAGTCCGTCGTCATCACCGTCACCTGCCCCAGCACCCCGCGCTCATCCAGCGCCCGCACCACCGGCATCGAGTTCGCCGTGCTCACATACACCGCGCTTAACTCCGGCCGCCGCGTCACGCTCTCCCCCGTCAACCGGTACGCCAATTCCGGATCGTCATGCGCTTCAATCACCTCGGCCACCCTCAGCCCGCTCGACATCCGCTCCAGCATCTCCCGGAACCCCCGCACCTTCTCCGCATGGTCGTACGTGCCCAAATCCCCCGTCACAATCACCACCTCGCCCCCGCGCGGCAGACACCGGCTCAGTAACTCCGCCACCATCGAGCCGCTCGTATAGGCGTCACTCGAAACGGTCGCCAGCCGCTCCGTCCCCGGCGCATCCGTCGTCACGCACACCACCGGCACCCGGTTCCGCGCCGCCCTCCGGATCAGCGCCTTCAGCGCATCCGGCCGCCCCGGCGCCAGAATGATCCCGTTCGCCCCCTGCTCCAGCGCCTCCTCGAACAACGCCGCGTCCCCCTCCCCCAGCCGGGGATACGATCGGAACTGCAGCTCAATCGTCGACTCAAACGGCCGCGCCGCCTCCCGGATCCCCTCGCGCAAAACATCGTAAAACGACGCGATCTCCTCCGGCAGCAAAACCGAAATCACGATCTTCTTCCGCAACTTCAGGTTCCGCGCCGCCACGTTCGGCCGATAGTCCAGCTCCTTGGCCATCCGCAGAACCCGCGTCCGCGTGATCGGATTCACCCCCGGCCGCCCATGCAGCGCACGGTCCACGGTCCCGATAGAAACCCCCAATGCCTTAGCTATATCTTTGATTCCGGATGGCTTATTTGAATCACCCA
>JAKAJI010000050.1 GCA_021813825.1 Acidobacteriota bacterium
GCAAAAGCGATGATGAGCGACAGGGGAGGGTCCGGGACCCGCCAGTCCGGCCCAACATGCGCATGCCACATGCTGATGCGCGCCGCCGCCGTCACCAGCCATCCCGCCGGCGCCGCCGCCCATCGCGCACCCGTCACAACCGCCAACAGCCCGAAGGGAACCACCAGCGACATCAGCGGAACCACCAGCACGTTTGCCGAAACCCCAGACGCCGATACCCGGTGAAAATACAAGGTCATCGGCAACGCCAGCCCCGCCTGCATCGCCGCGGAAACAACGAACAACTCCCAGCCCACCAGGGGCGGGCGGAGCAGGAACTCGATCGCGCGCTCGACCACGCGGCGCGGAACCTTCCAGGAAAGAGACGCAGCCAGTGCGAGCAGCCGCAATTCCACTCGCCAGGAGGCGACTTTCGGCGCCAGACGGAAATCCCGTGAAACGGAACTCAGATCCCGCAAACCTTCCAGATAAGGGCCGCCAGTTCCCTCAATCACCGGCGAGGCGAGCACCGCAATCGAAGCCACCGCGAGGAAGGAAAGCTGAAACGCCGGCTCGAACAACTGCGTCGGGTCGAAGACGAGAAATGCCAAAGCAATCGCCGCCAGCAGATTCAATAATCGCGTACGGCGCGACAGATATCGCGCGGCGGCGTAAAGCGTGAAGCCGGCCGCGGCCCGAACGACCGGTGTATGAAAGCCCGACACGGCCGCATAAGCCCATGCGGCGCTGGTTGAGACGGCCAACGCCTGCATTGGCGGCACAAAGAAGAGCCGCAGCACCAACAACAGAAATCCCGTGAATGCCGCCAGATGCAGCCCGGCAATCACCAGCACGTGGTAGGTACCGGCGCGGCGGAAGTCGTCCTGCCAGACGCGGTCCAATTGCTGCCGCTGGCCCAACAGGATCGCCTCGAGCAGACCGCGCGCCAATTCGTCGTTGGCGTACAGCTTTTCGAGCCGTTCGATCGCGAATCCGCGCACGGCGAAGATCGCCCGGTAGAACCGGCTCCCGCAGCCGTTGCTTAGCAGCCTCGGCTTTGTGCCGGACACCATCGTGGCGTTCCAGAAAATCTGCTGGCGCGCGAGAAATCCGGCGTAGTCAAAGCCGCCGGGGTTGTCGAAATTTCGCGGCACCCTGGCCTTGGCTTCGATTTCGACGCGCTGGCCGTAGCGCAGAGCGAGTGGCGGCGCTCCAGGCGCGGCGGCGAGCGTTACTCGCGCCCGCGCGCTCCTCGCCAGCTCGAGCGTGAACTGGTCGCGCCCGGCGGAAAGCACCGGCGGGTCCACCACACACCCGTCCAGGAGAACGACTTCCTCCGGCCCGGCGTCAAGCTTCGGAGGCGGGGCGGCGTGGTGCAACCGCGCGTCGAGAATCCCAACAAATAGCAGCGCCAGGAGCACGCAGGGCAGCGTCAAAGTCTGCGCGCGCCATCGCGCCCACACCGCAAGCGCCGCGAAAGCCAGCGCCGCACCGATCGTCTCCGCAAAGCCCCACACCGCGCCGTGCTCGAGCAGAATGCCGAGCGCGAACGCGGCCATGGGAGCAAGCAGCGGATATCTCACGACGGGAGTAAAACTAGTGCCCGGCGCGGCTGAAAGTTCGCCGTTTGCGTTCGACTATCGTAAGGCGGCAGACAAACAGCCGAGCGTTTCCCGAGCGGTGCGCTCCCAGGTGAATTCTGCGGCTCTGGCCTGCGCCGCCTCTGTGCCTCTCGGCTCGCCTGCGGCAAGCGCCCGCAGCGCCGCGGCGATACCGGCTTCGCTTTCGGGATCGAAATACCGGACAAAATCGCCCGCGATCTCCCGCAAGGGCGGAATCGACGAGCAGGCCACCGGTAGCCCGGCAGCCATCGCTTCCAGCACCGGCATGCCGAAGCCCTCAAACGTCGACGGATACACAAACGCCCAGGCGCGGCGGTAAAGGCCGTACAACTCCCGCCTCGGAATCCAACCAGTAAGAGTCACACGTTCGCTCAGGCTTCGCTGGGCAATCAGCCGTTCAATCGCCTCGGTGTGGAATCCGCGCACTCCGGTAATCACGAGCCTCATATCGGGCATATCGAAGGCGCGGATGAGGCGTTCCAGATTCTTGTGGGGGTGCAGCGTGGATACGCACAGAAGGAAGCGCTCGGGGCTCCGCTTTGTGGCGATCTCGAAGAACGGCCGCTCGACGCCATGGTAGACCACGGTTGCCTCCCGGCCGTAGTAGTGGCGAAGGTCGTCGCGCGTCGCCGCTGAAACCGCGATTAGCCGCCGGCTTCGACGCGCCGCCCCCCAGAGCAGCAGCCGCCAGAAGGGAAGATCGAACCAGCGAAAATATTCCGGGTGGCGCAAATGCTGCAGATCGTGAAACACCGTGACGTTCGGCGGACCGCCGGCCAACGGGCACGTGAAACCCGGATTCAGCATTACGTCAATCCGCTCGCGGCGCGCCGCCGCTGGGAGTCCCGTCTGCTCCCAAATGATTCGCTGCGGCCGGTTCGTCGCCTGGACGGGCTGTTGCGCCACACGGAAATTCGCCGCACTCGGGGCAAGCTCCGGGCCGGTTTCCCGATTCGTGAATACGACGTACTCGTTTTCGCGGTCGACCGTGGCGAGGGCTGCGAGCAGATTTCGAAGATAGATCTCCGTGCCGCCGACGCCGCCCGGAATGAGATACAGCGCATTGATGCCGATTCGCATTCAGTGCGGGCGCCCGAGCGCCCTTTCGACCACCGCCAGCGCATTCTGCGAAGCCTGGTTGCTGGGATTCAGTTGCACGGCGCGCTTGTACTGCTCCTCGGCGCGGGCCAGATCGCCCTGCTTGTAATACACGGTGCCGCGGTAGAAGTACAGCATGTCGTAGTTCGGATCAAGCGCCTGACCCTGGTCGAGCGCCGCCAGTGCTTCGGGGAATCGGCCCGCCGTACCGTACACCTTCGCGATCTGCGAGTACACATAGGCGGGCGTCACCTGCGGGGGACGCTTCGCGGCTGCTGCCTGGCGAAGCCGCGCCACCGCCTCGTCCGGTTGGTGTGCGCAGTCAAGCGCAAGCGCCCAGTCCACCAGGAGCGTGAAATCCGGCGGCTGGATCGCTGCGGTTTGTGCATAATGCAGCGCGGCGTTGGCGCAATCTCCCGCGTCGAAGTAAGCCTTGGCGAGCTGGAAGTTCGGCCGCACCTTGTGAGGCGACTTCGCCGCCGTATCCTGCCACAGCGCTACTGGCGTCGCCCATACCTGATCGCGCTGGTAAGCAAGCACTCCCTCCACCAGCAGAACTCCCGCCAGTGCGCCCGCCAGCGCTCCGGTCCGAAGCTTTGCCCGCCGGAGAAATTCGCACACGATTAACAACAGGCCCACAAACGGCAGGTACAGCCGGCGCTCCGCATACACATCGCGGATTGGCAGAAAGGACGATGTCGGCGCCAGCAGCAGAAGCGTCATGAACCATCCGAAGGCGGCGAGTGGAAACTTCTTGCGCCAGATCCAGGCCGCAACGCTCACGACCACCAATGCAGTCAATCCCAGCAAGGCGAGCGGATCGGAGAAGCCGCGCGATACGGCAATGTCGGGGTCGAGGTTCTGGCCGGCGGGAACGACGAACAGGGCCAGGTATCGCCAGATCACGCGGCATTCGGTCAAGAAGTACTGCAATGGCGTGAAGTCGTGAAGCTCGAACCCGGCGGTCGGGCTGATCCGAAGCGTCCGGTACACGAAGGCGCCGCCTAAAACCGCGAGCCCGCCAAGCGGCGCGTACAGCCGCAAATTCCGTCGCATTCCCTCGAAGGTGAAACCGGGGTTCCAGAAGTAGTCGGTCAGCAATAGCAGGGCGGGAAACACGGCCGTGTGCTCCTTGGTCAGAACCGCGCATCCATACAATAGAAGAACGCCGGTCGCGGCTCGCCAGGAAATCGCCGGGGCTCGCCGCCAGAGGAACACGGCCAGCGCGGCATTGAAAAACAGGACACTGAGCAGCTCACTGCGGCTGGCGATGTAGGCCACCGACTCGGTCTGCACCGGATGCAACAAAAACAAGCCCGACGCGAAGGCCGCCAACAGTAGCGCCCGAGGTTTCGCGGCACCCGCCCAACCGAGAAACCGGCGCACGAGGTAGAACACCACCACGCCATTCAGCCAATGCAGCATCACGTTCCAGATGTGATAGGAGTCCGTTGCGGCCGATCCCGGCTCGAAGTTGAGCCAGTAAGTGAACATCAACATCGGCCGCAATCCTGTTACCCAGGCCCGGAGCGCGGTAGGAAAATTGGGGGAAAGGAAGGGAAGATACAAGTCGTCGAGGACGAACGGCGCAGAAAGAGACGCCTGGTAGACCCAAAACACCGTGCCGAGAGCCGCCGCGAAGCCGATGGCGTACGCCCACCAGTGCACTCTGCCGCCCTGGCGCACTGTGCTCTCGACAGCCGCGCTGCGCTCAGCCGCCTTCGCCTTGCGCCGCGAGGCCTTCATTGCCCGCCTTCGCGCCGCGACGCCAATTCGTATTCAAGGATCGCCATGCGCTGGGTGAGCGCGATGTTGGAGTCCTTCAGGTCCGAGATGACGACGGAGAAGCGGTAAAACACCACCAGAAACACGCCGGAAGTAACAAGGATGATCGCCGTGGCCGGCTCATGCATGCCGAAGTAAGAGGCGAGCCACTCGAGCACGGGCCGCCACCGGGACACGATCAGCAAAGCCAGTCCCGCGCCGAGCCAGCTTACCGAATACTCGACGCGGATGTGCGCCCGGCGCACGGAGAACAGCACCAGGAGAATCAGCGCCAGGCTGAAAATCGTCATCATGGCCTGCAGTCGTTCCATAGAATTTCTTTCCTATACAGTGTAGTGCCGGGCGTGCAGACAGCTTCAGTTCCCGCTTCCGCCGCGCCGTCCCTCGAATTTCAGAATGTTGACGAACACGCCAAGCAGCACGTGGATCACGTAGTAAACCGACCGGATCGCCGTAATCGTGCTCCGGCCCGCCATTCGCGGCCGGATTGTGCAGGGAACTTCCTCAAACCGGAAGCGTTTGCGCTGCAGCACCACAAGTGCCTCGATCTCGGGATACTCGAGTGGGAAGCTTCGACGGAACAGTCCCAGCGCGTCGCGATTCACACCGACAAACCCCGAAGTGGGGTCGTGTACCGGCCTGCCGAGAATCGGCCGCAAAATGCTTCGAAACAAGAGGATGCCGAAGCCGCGCGCCGCCGTGGTCCCGCCGCCGCCGCCCGGCACGTAGCGCGAGCCGATCACCATGTGGCAGCCGGTGCGCCGCAGCGTATCGAGCAGTTTGGGAATATCGTGTGGATCGTGCTGGCCGTCCCCGTCGACGCGGATCACATATTCGTAGCCAAGCTCGTACGCAAGGATATATCCGGCTTGCACGCATCCGCCCAGTCCGAGATGATAAGGCAGCGAAAGGACGCGCGCACCGGCCCGTTCGGCCGTGTCGCGTGTCGAATCCTGCGAGCAGTCGTCGACCACGAGGATGGGCGCGTCCGGCAGCACCTCCCGCACGCCGGCTATTACCCTCGCAATCGCTCCTTCCTCGTTGAAGGCGGGAATCAGCACCAGGAAATTGTTGCGGGCCTCGGTCATAACGCCGCCACCTTCCGTGGGCTGATCGCAAAGCGCGACACGAGGCGCATGAACTGAGCGGGGCTCAGGCGGCGTTTGATCGCGCGCCGCTTGGCCGCCAGCGTCCGCCGGTTCCGCCAAAGCTCGAGGTGCGCGCGGCAAACGATTCCCACCAGGTCCGCCATGCTGCCTCCGCCGGTGAGAAACTGGCCCGCTGTGCCGCTCCCTCGCAGGGCATAATAAACGTGCCAGGCGTAGCGAACGAGGGAAACGAATGGCATGCGCCAAAGCATGGCGGCCGGGAAATTTTTCACTGCCACGTACAGCCGGTTCCGCTCAACGTAAAAGGCCTTCATCGCCGACGCGCGTCCGGCCGAGAGCGAATACCGGTGCTCGACCACGGCCTCCGGAACATAAACGCACTCCCAGGCCGCCCATCGTGCTCGGAGACCGAGATCGGTGTCCTCGCAGTATAAGAAGAAGTCTTCGTCGAAGCCGCCTACCTCGTCGAGCATCGCACGGCGGTAGAGCGCGGCCGATCCACTGGGGAATAACGCTTCCCCGCCTCGGGCGTAGGTGTCGGGATTCTCCCCGTGGCCGCGTTGCCGGCTGCTGCCGTCGCCGCACAGAAGCATCCCGGCCGAGTCGACCGCGCCGCCTCCCTCCAGCAAAACCCGGGAGGCGCACATGCCGATCTCGTATTTCGGCTCGATCGCGCGCACGAGCGCCGATAGCCAACCGATGCTGGCCAGGGCGTCGTCATTCAAAGTGGCGACGAACTCGGACTCACTAGCCTGCGCGCCTTGTTGGATCGCGCCGCCGAATCCCACGTTGGCCGCGTTTTCGAGGATGTGAACCTGAGGAAAATCGAGGCCCAGTTGGCGAGCCACGCCGCGCCCGCTGTTATCGACAATGATGACCGCGAAGTCAGGAAAGTCCTGCCGGATCAGCGACTCGACACACTCCCGCAACGCTTCTCCCCCATGAAGCGTTGGAACCACGACGATCGCGCGCGCCCGGCACAACCCATGAGTGTACCGGATCGCGCCGCCGCCCTAAGTGGTTAGAATCACCGCTCCCGGACAACCGGCGTGCTTCTCCATCCGCGCCCTCAACTCCGCCCGGGCCCGCAGCAAACGGCTCTTGGCCGCCGCCACGGAAATGCCCAACTCGCGCGCTACTTCGGGCATCGGCAACTCCTGCATGTCGCGCAATACGAAGACATTGCGCAGAAGTGGCGGGATGCGGCGGATCTCCCGCTGGAGCACCTCGGACACTTCCCGGCGGCTCAACTCCTGCTCGGGCCCGATGCGCGTGTCGCGCAACTCCAGCGTGCCCGGCTCATCGCCGATCATGAAGTCGTCCATGTCGATAAACCGCGCCCGCCGCTGCTGCCGCAGACGCATCAGGCACTGATTCACCACAATCCTCGTCAACCAGGTTGAGAACTTGGCGTCGCGCTGGAACTGGCCAATGTGCTCAAAGGCTTTCCACAAAGCATTCTGAACTTCATCCTCGGCATCCTGTTGATGGTGAAGGATCGAGTAGGCGAGCTTGGCGCAGGAGGACCGGTGGCGCCGGATGAGTTCGGAGAACGCCAACCCGTCGCCTTGCTGGCTGAGCCCTACCAACTCATCGTCGGCTCTTTGTTCGTAACCAATGCCATCATTTTGCATCTCAGGCTTCTTTCCGGTCGTCACTTGAGCGGCCTTGATTTCCAGCCTAACGGGCCAGGAGTGGAGATGCCAGAGCTGATTGAAACCTATTTCAGTACCACAGAAGATCGGAGCCGGAATTTCGACGGTGATAAACTGAATTGTATCGTGGCTGAAAAAAGCGCCGAAACGATCCGCCGCTCGCTGTCTTCTTATGAGATCGGCCGGAAACTCCGGCAACTCCGCCTCCGCAAAAAGATCGCCCTCGTCGATCTGGGCCGGCATACCGGACTATCCGCCTCCCTGTTGAGCCAGTTGGAAAACGGGAAGCTGATCCCTACCCTGCCGACGCTGGCGCGCATCGCGATGGTGTTCGATGTCAGCCTGTCTCATTTTTTCGGCGACCGGAAGAAGAAGCACGTATTCGGCATCACGCGCCAGGACGAGCGGATCAAGTTTCCCGAACAACCCGGCTCCGTGAAGCCGGCGTATTTCTTCGAGAACCTGGCCTTCCCTGCACAGGACAAGGCGATTCAGGCGTATCTGGCGGAATTTCCGAAGTGCTCACCTGAAGAGGTAAGGCCGCACTTCCACGAAGGTTCGGAGTTTCTTTACGTTTTCGAGGGCACGCTCGCGATCCTCTACGACGACGAAGAATATATCCTCAAAGCCGGCGATAGCGCGTACTTTGACTCGATCGAGCCGCACTCCTACCGCGGAACGAGCAGAACGCCGGTCCGTGCTCTGGTTGTCACAGTCCTTCCGCGTCCGTGACCGCGGAGTTTCCGTGGAAGCGCGGCACGTTCGCTAAGATCGAGTCGTGGGGGTTGTTTGCCGCCTCGTGACCGCCTTTGCGCTGGCCTCGGCCGGTGCGCAGGCAGCCGGCCAGTGGGTCCAGATCCTCGGCACCCCGTTCCGGGTTTATTCCAACGCGGGGGACCAAAACGCGCGGGCGGTTTTCAGCCAACTGGAAGAATTCCGGACCACGTTCTCGATGGCTGCGGGCGTAGCAGACCCGAAGCTGGTATGGCCGCTCGCCGTGGTTGCCGTGCGGCATGAAGGGGACGCCGGCCCGGCACTCCCGACGCCGACTCTAGGCCGCGATGCGCTTCTGGTGACGGTTCCGGCGAAAGGGCCCTTGCCGCCGGCACTCTTCGAGCGCCTGGCGCGGATGCTTGTCGATCAAAATCTGAAGCCGCTTCCGGCGGAGGAAGATGCGGGATTGGTGGCGATGCTCAGCGGCTATTCGAGTGTGTCGGTGCATGTCACGATCCATCCTCCGGACACCGCGGGCCGGACGCGGGACTGGGGGCGCATTTACCACCTGTTCGCGAATCCGGCTACTCGCGATCAACTGGGCGTCTACCTGTCCAACCTGATGCAAGGGGCGGACCGCGAGACCGCGTACCGCAACGCATTTCGCCGCTCCGGAAAGGAGATGGAAGCCGAACTTGACCTCTTCCTTCACTCCGCCGTCTTTCCGGACATCACTTTCTCCGGCCGCCCGCTCAGCCCGATTCGCGATTATCGGATTGCCACGCTCGAGGAGGACGACGCTTCTCTGCTTCTGGCGGACCTGATGCTGGCACGCGGGGACACGGGTGTGGGGGCAGCGTATGCGAAACTCAGCGGCGCCAGCGCCGAGGAAGGTCGTGGGCTGGCGGCGCTGGCCGCGCGGGACGCCGCAACGGCACGCCGGGAATTTGCCGCAGCGGCGAAGAGCAACTCGAAAAACGCCCGGATTTATTACGAAGCTGCGCTCCTCGATGGGACTACGCCCCAAGCACGAGAAAAGTTTCTCGCCGCGGCGCAGTACAACCCTCGTTGGGTGGCGCCACTGCTAGGTTTGGCGAATCTCGAAACGGCGCCGGCCGAAAAAGTGAAATGGCTCGACAAGGCCGCCGCGCTCACGCCACGCGACGCGGCGCTCTGGCGTAAGCTCGCCGAGACGGCGATTTCCGCGCAAGAGTATGCGATTGCGGACCGCGCCTGGATCGGCGCGATGCGAGCTACGCCGGACCCGGCGACGCGGCAGCGCCTGGAAGCAATGCGGGAGCAGATGAGCTCGGCTCGCGCCGACGCCGAGGAACAGCAACGCAAGCGCGAGGAAGCGGCTAAGACGGCCGACCTCGAACGGGTCAAGCAGCAGACCATGGCGGAGATTCACGCCGCCGAGCAACAAGCCAACCGGGCCATGAATCCAGGTGGCGAGAAGCTCACCACGCAGCCGGTCCCCTATTCGAGCCTCGAGAGCAACACGACGAAGATCTCCGGCACGCTCACCGAAGTGGTCTGCAAGGGGAAGGGGATGACGCTGGTGGTCCGAGGCGGCGACGGCTCGGTCCACCGCTTGCCGGTCGACGACCCCTCGGCGCTCACCGCGCCGGACGGAACTCCCTTGCTTCCGTGTGGAGCGGTAAATCCCCCGCGCCGGATCGTGGTTGAAGTGAGTGCAGGAAAGATGCCGCAGGTGCTGACGGTCGAGTTTCCTTGAAGCAGGCCATCCGCAGCACAAAAGCTCGCGAAGGGCATACCGCGCCCGGCGGTTCCTCAGTGCGCGCACGAATCAAGGCGGCATTGTTCCGATTGCTTGGCAAGGATCCCGAGGCTGTCGTCGTGTCGTTCCTGACGGGCGATGCAGCTCGAGCTTTCGCCATGGCCGCCGAGATCCAGTCCCTCGAACCTGCGCGGCGTCATTTCGTGGTCGCTTTGACCGGTGATCCTTTTGTCCCGCCCGGCACGGCCCAGAGCATCGAAGTCCCTCGCAGCCGTTGGCCGTGGGTGGCGTTCAAGCTATGGCGCCGACTGCGGCATTACCGTATTGGCCTGGCCCCGGTCCTGTTCGACGGTTCGGATTCGTTCCGCGGTCTACGGTGGGCTGCGGCTTTCCTGGCGCCGCGCCGGATCCTCGCCTATAACGCGCGCCTGGAGCGATTCCATCTGCGGCCTTTGGCCCCCATCGCATCGCTGCTGTTCCTGGCCGGCGTTCCGCTTGACCGGATTTTTCTCCGCCCGCGGTGGCTTTGGCCCTGGAAACGGGACCGCTCCGTCGTTCCCTCGGAATGCCGCGAGTGGGCCGGCCGCACGCCGGACTTGAGCCGGGCCCGAGTGGCGATCCTGACCCCGTACTTCCCGTACCCGCTGTCACACGGCGGCGCCGTGCGCATCTACTCTCTGCTTTGCGAGATCGCCCGGAGCTTCGACGTTTACCTGTTGTCGTTCTACGAAACCGACCCAGCAGGGGCCGTGGCGGCACTGCTGCCCTACTGTGTGCGCGTCACCGGGGTGCCCAAGCCGAGGTATCGGGAGCCCCGCTGGTCGACGCTGTTGCCGCCCGAGGTCCACGAATTCCGCTCACCGGCGATGCGCGAGGCGGTGGCCCGCGCCCGCCAGCGCGACGGTGTGCAGGTGCTCCAGACCGAATACACGTTCCTGGCGCCGTACGGGGGCGACATCCTGGTAGAGCATGACGTGACGTTCGACCTGTACCGCCAGATCTACGAGCGCAACCACACGTTTTCCTCCTGGTGGGACTGGTTCCGCTGGCGGAGGTTTGAGAAGCGCGCGGTTCGCCACTTCCCCCGCGTCGTGGTCATGTCGGACAAAGACCGGGAGATGCTGGGGATTCCGCATGCCTATGTCATCCCGAACGGCGTTGACCTCGACCGTTTCACTCCCACCGCCGAACCCGACGCCGAGCGGATGCTCTTCATCGGTTCGTTCCGCCATTTTCCCAACATCGTGGCGTTCCGGTTTTTCTTCGAGGGCGTGTGGGGCGAACTGCGCCGCCGCTTCCCCAAGGCCGAATTGACGGTGGTGGCCGGACCGGACCCTTTGCTGTACTGGCGCGAGCATACCGGCCTGGCAGCACTTCCTTCTTCCGAACGCATGCGTCTGTTCGAGTTCGTCGCCGACGTGCGCCCGCTGTACGGGGAGACGAATCTGGTGCTCGTTCCCACGCTGGTCTCCGCCGGGACCAACGTGAAATTACTCGAGGCGCTGGCGATGCGCCGCGCGGTGCTCAGCACCTCTTCGGGTTGCGCCGGTCTCGGTCTGGTGCACGGGGAAACGGTGTGGATCGCCGACGGGGAGGCGGCGTTCCTCGAAGCGGCGACGACTCTGCTTTCCGGCCCTGCGCTGCGCCGGAGCATTGCCCAAAAAGGCTACGAGGCGGCGCACCGGCGCTTCGGTTGGAACCGGATCGGGGAAGCCCAGCGTCATCTTCTGCGACAACTCGCCGGCGGGGAGTTTCTGCTCCGTCCGGTAAGGAAGGAAGACCTCCCCGAGTTGAGCGCCATCCAGGCTACCGCGCTCGAAGCCGCGCAGTGGCGGCCCGAGGACTACCTGCGCTTCGACTGCCACGTCGCCGAATGCGACGGCCGGATCGCCGGGTTCCTGGTCAGCCGCCCCATCGTCGCCGGGGAGCGCGAGATCCTGAACGTGGCCGTCCATCCGGCCTACCGCCGCCGCGGGGTGGCCGGCCTCCTGATTCGGGCGGAGATCGAGCGCTGGCCGGGCGATCATTTCCTGGAAGTTCGTGAATCCAATACCGCGGCGCGTAATCTTTACAAGAAATTGGGGTTCGAGGACGTCGGGGTGCGGCCCGGGTACTACGACTCACCCCCCGAAGCCGGTATTGTCATGAGGTTCTTTTCATGATACTGTCACAGTGCGAAGGCCCTTCGGTGGACCTTCCTTGCATTGTGCATGGTTTTCACGACTAGCACCCACCGAGCCCCACTGTCCGACGGGGACGCACGACTCGGCGTGGCATATCTCGCAAAAGGAGACCAAACCTGATGGAGAACACGCAAGAAGAATTGCGCGCGCACCTGATGCAGACCGACGAGGAGTTCCGCCAACTCGCTTCCGAACATGCCAAATATCACGATATGCTCGAAGCGATTGAATCGAAGGAACATCTCACGCCGGCCGACGAGGCGGAAGAGCAGCGCCTGAAGAAGATCAAGCTTCGTCTGAAAGATCAGATGAACGAGATCGTCTCGCGCTACCGTGACGCTCACGTTCATTAGCATCAGGCTGCGCAGACTTAGTGAATGTAAGACCGAAAAAGGCCCCGCCGGGCGCCACCGGCGCGGGCCTTTTCTGTGTGTGAAGCGCCTTCAGGCCGCCGGCACTTCCCAATGGCCGCTTTCCGTGCTCCGGAACAAAGCCTCGATCACTGCGAGGTTGCGGAGCGCATCTTCGAGCGGCACCGGAACTTCCGTATGGTTGAGAATCGCGCGGGAAAACGCATCGCCTTGCAGCGTGTACTGGTCGCAGACCGGGAACGATTCGGTGCGGATGCCGGAGCCACTCAGGTCCCCCGTGGTGTCGACAAACAGCCGCGTCGGCCGGTCCGGCGGGGCATTAAAGGGAATTTCGATTTCGACGCGCCCGGCCGTTCCAAGGATTTGGATCCGCTGATACGGTGTCATCTGCGTGCTGCAGCAAAAAATCGCCTGGCCGGATGGGTAGTCGAGGATCGCCGAAGTGAGCCGGTCCGTGTGGAACGCCGGGTCACGCTCGATGGCGGCGATCACGGACTTCGGCTCCTCGCCGAGCAGGAACCGTGATGTGAAGATCGGGTAGCAGCCGATGTCCATCAAGCCTCCGCCACCGTAAGAGGCCACGTTGCGGATGTTGTGCGGGTCGTCGTTGAAGTAACTGAACGCGCCCAGAAAGCTTCGGACCGCTCCGATCTCGCCCGATTGTGCGATCTCTCTTGCGCGCAGCCACTGCGGGTGGGTGCGGACCATGAACGCCTCGCCGATCTTGACCCGGTTCCGGTCCCGCGCCTCCATCATGGCGACGACTTCGGACCGGTTGAGCGCGATCGGCTTCTCGCACAGCACGTGCTTGCCGGCGGAAGCCGCCTGAATCGTCCACGGGGCGTGAAGATGATTGGGCAGGGGATTGTAGACGGCGTCGATCTCGGGGTCGGCGAGGAGGTCTTCGTAGGAGCCGTAGGTCTTGCGAATTCCGAGGCGCGCCGCGGCCTCTTTTGCTTTTGCAAGATCACGAGAGGCGATTGCGGTCACCTCCGTTACTTGCCCTAGCTGCATCGCGGGGATGACTTTTTTCAGGGCGATGCCGGCCGTACCGAGCACACCCCAGCGGATTTTTTGATTGGACATAAGGTGTCAGTGTATCGATCGCGGCGGGGCCAGTACGCGGTCGAGGAAGAAATCGACCACGCCGGCCGAGTCGACTTCCTCGGCAACGCGGACATTTCCCGCCGGATCCGGATGGAAAACGGACATGCCGTAAGTTTCGTGTGGAGTGCCGCGCGTCTCGACCTCGACGCGCCCGGCGCGCAAGGTGACGAGGCCGGGGCGATCGGTTACGGCGATGGCAAGAGGATCGTGCAGGATCGGCAGATGGCCGGGGTTGGCGCCTTGCCACAGGTGAATGAGTTGCATGAG
This sequence comes from Acidobacteriota bacterium, assembly GCA_021813825.1. GTDB lineage: Bacteria > Acidobacteriota > Terriglobia > Bryobacterales > Bryobacteraceae > JAJYKC01. Next base: position 13,632 of record JAKAJI010000050.1, read on the forward strand.
AAAACGCACGGTCGGCAGCGTAGACGCCTCCAGACGCCCTAGTTGCGCGGCGGTGAGTTGGCATTGCATGGTAACGTCCAGCCCGACGGTTTCCACCGGTAGGCCGGAGGAGTAGACGATCGCCGAGGCTTCCGGGTCGGTCATCGTGTTGTATTCGAGCCCTGGACGGAAGAACACGCCGTTCATGAGCACGATGCGCTCGATCTTGTCGCGCAGGCGGGATTCGGCGCGCAGCGCCAGCGCGATATTGGTGAGCGGCCCGTAAGCCAGGATTGTGACCTTTTCCGGGGAGCGAAGACAGGTGTCGATGATCAACTCGACGCCATTGCGGCGCTCGCCCGGGGCGTGAAAGCCGGGCGGAATTGCCGACGCCTGAACGAGCGGGACGTGCAGTGGCGGCGCCACGAGCGGGCGCTCGGCGCCTACCCCCACGGGGATCTCCGGGCGGCCGTAGAGTTCGAGGATCCGGGCCACCAGGTCACGCCGCGCGTCGCCGTGTTGAAGGACGGTGGAAACAGCCAGAACGTTAAGTTCGGGCGATTGAAGGGCGAGGCTCAGCGCCAGGGCGTCGTCGATGTCGTCGCCGATGTCGGTATCGAGAATAACCGGCGTCGGCCGGCCGGCGGCCAAAGCTGTCGCCGCGGCAAGGAGAACGAGGCAGAACAATCGGCCTGGCACGTTCTTTACGCTATCAGGAACTGCAGAGATATGCGTGACGGCTATCGCCGGGTAGTGGTGGCAGTATAGGCATTTTTCGATCGGGAATAAAGTCCGGGAGGATTTTGCCGATAGGACGTGTGAAGCATTCGCCGTGTTCGGCAGATCGAGGACGTGCGTCGAGGTTGACAGTTCCGCGCAACGGGACGTGTTGGCCGGAAGCATATTTCCGGGTCCTCCGGGAGATACTTCCGCTAACATAGAGTTTCCGCGGCCCGGCCGCACTAAAGAAGAAAGAGTTATGGCGCCGATGAACCAAGCCGATTCCCGGCGGGAGATTCCTGTCCCGGAGGCTCTCGCCAATCTCAGTCGAGTCAGGGAGGATTCGGGGATCTCCCTGGAGGATGTAGCGGAAAGGACCAAGATCAGCGTCCGCTTTCTCGAGGCGATCGAGTCAGCCGAGTATGAAAAGCTGCCTGGGGGCATTTTCGGCGTGAGCTACCTGCGCCAGTATGCGGAGGCGGTGGGCCTGAGTGACGGACCGTTGCTGACGGCGTATCGCCGGAGGATGGGGTCGCATGCCGAAACGCCCGAAAAGGAGCGGAGTTCCTGGCGGCGTTGGCTTCGTTTTGTGCTTCCCGCGCGTCCGGCGGAGGTGGAGGCAGAGATTTTCCCTAAAGCTTCTCCTGGAGCCGGCCGATAAGGCTTACAGGAGGTGCTACGAGGCGAACCCATGAAGGTAAACGACGCAAGCAGCGGAGCCATATCCGGCGCTGGTAAGCCACTAGAAATACAGGTCCCTGGCAACGCGCAGGGTGGCAAGAAGACGTCCGGCGCCTCGTCGGATCAGGTCCAGTTATCTTCGCTGAGCTCGCAGCTTAGCGCGCTCCAACCGGACTCGCCCCAGCGAGCGGCCAAGGTCGAACAACTTGCTGCGATGGTTTCGACCGGAAGCTACTCGGCTGGCAGCATGGCGGTCAGCCAGTCCATCGTGCGCTACATGGGCGGCTGAGGCAGGGCGTAAGGCACGACGGAAAAGGCGAGAGAAACTACTGCGATGCCGGAGCGTGGGGGACAATTTCGGGCCGTGATGGCGGCGCTCCAGCACGCGGGAGACCTTGCGCTAACTCCTTCAGCCGAAAGCCTTGAATCGGCCTGGGAGGCGCTCAGCGCAAGCCGGCCGCTGTGGACGCCACCGGAGACGAAGGAGGAAGCCGAGCAGATGCGCCGCGAACTACAGCGCGTGCGCGCCCTTGCCAGTCAGGCCCAGCGGATTTTTGGCGTGATGGTGCAACTGGTCTGTGCCGAGGACATCTCTCCGGCCAATTATGGGCCAGACGGCATGTTGAGGGGCCGGCACCCCAAGGGGGAGTTGTCGCTGCATGGGTAACCTTCTCGCATCGCTGCTCAATTCGGCAAATGCCCTGGACGTGTACAACCAGGGGTTGACCACTACTGAAAACAACATCCTGAACGCCAACACGCCCGGCTATGCGAATCAAACCCAGACCTTTGTCGCGTTGCCGTTCGACCCGTCGGTGGGACTTCCCGGCGGGGTGGGTGCGGGGCCGATTCAAAGCTCACGCGACGCCTATGCCGAGCAGGCGGTGCAGGCACAGCAGTCCGGGCTCGGTGCTTCCCAGCAACAGGCCTCGGATCTGAACAACATCCAAAACCTTTTCAGTCTTACCAGTAATACAAGCGTCAATTCCTCGTTGAACACCCTGTTCCAGGGATTCTCGGCGCTTTCGGTCAACCCGAACGATCCCGCCACCCGGCAGACGGTGCTCAACGACGCCCAGCAGGTGGCTCAGGCTTTCAACGACGTCGGCAACGGCCTCCAGAGTGCGATCGGGCAGATCGGCCAGGAGGCGACCTCGACGGTGACCAGCATTAACCAGTTGACGAAGCAGATCGCGCAGCTCAATCAGCAGCGCATGAGCAATAACAATGGGGTGGATGCCGGCGCCGACGCCGCTATGTATGCCGATCTTGAGCAACTGTCCCAGTACGCCAATTTCACCGCTCTTCAGCAGACGGACGGCTCGATCTCGGTTTATCTGGGGGGCCAGACGCCGGTCGTCATCGGCAATCAGTCCTACGCGATTCAGGCCAACACTTCCCTGCCGCAATTGGAGATCCTGAGCGCCCAGGGCAACGACATCACGTCGCAGATCACGGGCGGGCAGCTAAACGGCGAAATTACGGTCCGGAACAATCAGATTCCTTCGTATTTGAACAACATCAACACGCTGGCGCAAAGCGTCGCCGATCAGATCAACACGACGCTGGCCCAAGGGTTGGACCAGAACGGCAACAGCCCCGTGAACAACCTCTTCACCTACGACGCGACAACGGGAGTAGCGCAGACGCTGGCCGTGAACCCGCTCATGACGACGGACCAGATCGCGGCTGCACTTCCCGGCGCTGCCGGAGGCAATGGGAATGCTCTCAATCTTGCCGCTCTGGCGAACGCGGCCAACACGAACGGCCAAACGTTCACGCAAGCTTATGCGGCTTTGGCGGCGCAGGTCGGCGGTGACATCTCGACCGCCAATACCAATGTCACCACGGATCAACAACTGCTGACCCAGGCGCAAACCGCGCGAAGCAACATCTCCGGCGTCTCGCTGAACGAGCAGGCCGCCGCACTGATCCAGTTCCAGCGTTCCTACCAAGCCGCGGCAAAGATGATTACGGTACTCGACGACATGACAAACACAGTGCTCAGTATCCTGCCGTAGCCAGGAAGAGGATTCCCATGATCTCGTCACTCGATCCGAGCTATCTCGCGTTTCTGAACGCGATGGACGCAATCCAGCAACGCGAGCAGACTGACCAGACCCAGTTAAGCACGGGGCTGAAGATCAACCAGATCTCCGACGCTCCCGGCCAGCTCAACTCGCTGTTCAATACCCAAAGCCAGATTGCGCAACTCGATCAGGTCAACTCCAATCTCAAGCTCGTGCAAACTGAAACCAGCGCAGCGGATAGCGCGCTGCAATCGGCAACTCAGATCCTCGACCAGGTCCAGTCTCTGGCGACGCAGGCCGAGCCGACCTCGACCTCGGCATCGACGCGCACGACCATCTCGCAGCAAGTGGGCGACGCGCTGACGAATCTCGTTCATCTGGCGAACACGGCCGTAAACGGAAGGTACATTTTCAGCGGCGACAGCGACCAGACGCAGCCGTACACGATCGACCTGACGCAAGCCAACCCTGTAAGCGCCTACGCCGGGTCGGCCTCGACGCGGCAGATCGCGCTGCCGGACGGCAGCCAGATTCCCGTCGCGCTGACCGCACAGCAGATCTTCGACAGTTCCAACGCGCAGACCAATGTTTTCAACGCAGTAAACAGCCTGCGGACGGCTTTGCAGAACAACGACCAAGCGGGGATCGACTCGGCGATCTCGACGCTCGCCAGCGCCTCCCAGTACTTAAACCAGCAGCTTGCACAGTACGGCGGCATCGAGAATCAGCTCACAAACGCGGCGACGGCAGGCCAGACAATGAGTACGCAGCTTCAAACCCAGCTTGCCAACATTCAGGACGCCGACTTGAGTAAGGCGATCGTCGACCTGAATCAGACCGCCCTGCAACAGCAGGCCGCACTCGGCGCGGAGGCGAAGATGCCGCAGCAGAGTTTGTTCAATTACCTGGGCTGAGCCCGTCCGTATTGCGGCCCATCATAGCCGGGGCGGGCCGAAGCCGAACGCCTGTTTGAGCACCCGGCCCTGGGCATCTACAAGCGCCGTAGCGCTGAATCCGAATCTCGCCTCCCGCACGGAGACTTCCGTCTCCGGCCGCACCGCGTCGCCTGTTGGAAGCACGGTCCACAGAGGAAACTCGCAGAAGGGCAGAAACCACCGGAATGTCTGCGTGGCGCGCGCGGCCTGGATCGCCGGCGAAATCTCCGGCTTGTAGACGACCTTTGCCTCGTCGGGGTCAAAGTTGTCGAATAGGTTCAAATCGTAGAGCTTATACGCGGAAGCGGTTTCAACAACGCCGCCCCAGGCGAACGGATTTGCCGCTTCGGGGAAGGCGGCGACTCGCAGCGGCGGAGCGTCGGCGTAGAGCCTCGAGTTGAGTGTATCGAGGGCGCGCGCATGCAGAAGTCCGCGGCCGCCGTCGTATGCTGTGAGGAAGCAGAGCGCAAGCACAGCGGCGACACGTCCGGAGCCGGGGCGGGCGCCCATCTCGGCGCTCACGATACGGCCGATCGACGGTGCGAGCACGCCGAGCAGCAAGGCGCCCCAGATCCAGGGATCGATGACGCTGCACAAGTCGCCTCGGTACCAATGGTTCGACCACGGCGCCAGCAGGCGGACGCCATAAGCGTTGGTCCAATCCAGAATCAGGTGGGAGGCGACACCGATCGCGGCCAATAGCCACGCCTGCAGTGCGCCTTGGCACGACCGTCGCAGGGCGCAAACCAATAGAGCCGTCAGTCCGGCCATCACCGGAAGGAACAGCACCGAGTGGGTGACCCAGCGGTGGTAGTGAAAGTAGACGAGCGAGCCCTGCGAGGCCGCGACGATGTCGATGTCCGGCGCGTTGGCGGCCAGGGCGAGCAGAAGGGCAGGCTTGCGGTAGTAGCGGTCGAGCCCAGCGCGAGCCAACAGGATCCCGGTCAGCGTGTGGGTGAGGTTGTCCATGAAACCGCAGTCTGCGAGCGGGCGCGAGCCAGATAGGCGGGGGGCAGGAGGAGCGTGATTGCCGCGGGCACAACTTCGATGGTGGCGGGCAGTTCGCCGGCCGCTTCGCCATCTACCTGCACGTAGGCCTTGGCCAACGTTGGCGCCTCGATCCGCGCCTGGGTGGTGTGGCAGATGGCGATGCCCCGGGCGCGTGCCTGCCTGCCGGCGAGAATCGCCAGAAAGTAACGCAGATAGACGAAGGGGTTCGGGCCGCGGAACAGTACCGCCTCAAACCGGTCGTCCAGGAGGTTCACGTCGCGGGCGATCTCGATGTCACCGCCGTAGTTTCGCACCCGGCTCAACAGCGCGAAGCTGAAGCGCCCGGATACCGGCCCGGATTCGACCTCAAACTCCGGCAGGCGACGTGCGAGTTGGGCAAAGCCGCCGATCCAGTAAGACAGCTTACCCAGAACAGCCTTCCAATGTGGATCGAGATGATGGACGATATGCGCGTCGAGCCCTGCTCCAGCCATTAACAGAAAGTACCTGCCTTCCGGGTT
>JAKAJI010000051.1 GCA_021813825.1 Acidobacteriota bacterium
TCCCAGGGTGTTATCCTCGTCCAAACGTAGTTCCCAACAGGCCTTGCAGAAGAGGCATTCCCGCCCGGCTCCTCGGAGCCGGGCGGCCGAACGTTACCTTGTTTTCCGGGCACAAAGCCGTAGTGTGTCCCGGCTCATTGAAAACCCACGCGCCGGCTGGAAAGGACCGATGGAGCTATAAGCCGGTTTCTGTGCCCCTTACGGGGTGACAGCCATTCCTCTAGACCCGCCCTTACGGAAGGGCTCAAGCGACCTACCCGAGGGTCGAACGGAGCGGGCCGCTCCTTCCCTCCTATTTGGTCTTGCTCCACATGGGGCTTGCCATGCCACGCGAATTACTCCGCGCGCGGTGCGCTCTTACCGCACCTTTTCACCCTTACCGGCCTTGCGGCCGGCGGTATGTTCTCTGTGGCGCTTTCCGTGAAATGCGCTTGAACGCATCCCCCCGGCCGTTAGCCGGCATGCCGCCCTACGGAGACCGGACTTTCCTCTCCCGCCCCCGCGGCTTTCGCCACAGCAACGGCAGCGGCTGTCCGCTCCACCAGTCCAACTTTCATTATCGCAGCCGGACCTTCGATAAAATAGCGGCTTGCGAAGCCTCCTTGCTCTCGCGCTCGCCCCGGCCCTCCTCATCGCCGCTCCCGTTCCCACCCCGGAAGCCCACTTCGGTTTCCCCATGGGGGCTGACCGGCATCTGGCCGGCTGGTCCTCCGTCGTCTCCTACTTCCACGAACTCGGCGCCGCAAGCCCCCGCGTCCGCGTCGTCGAACTCGGCCCATCCACCGAAGGCCGCCCCATGATCGCCGCCTTCATCGCATCCCCGGATACCCTCGCCAACCTCGACCGCCACCGCGAAATCCAGCGCCGCCTCGCCGACCCCCGCCTCACCACCCCCGCCGAAGCCGCCGCCTTCGCCGCCTCCGGCAAAGCCGTGGTCATGATCACCTGCTCCATCCACTCCACCGAGGTCGCCTCCACCGAAAGTGCCGTCCAGTTCGCCTATCGCATGGCCACCGAAGACACCCCCCGCACCCGCGCCATTCTCGACAATGTCATCCTGATCCTGGTTCCCTCACTCAACCCCGACGGCGTCGACATCGTCAAGCACTGGTACGACTCCACCCTCGACACGGCCTACGAAGGCACCTACCCGCCGCAGTTATACCAGAAGTACACCGGCCACGATAACAATCGCGATTGGTACTTCTTCACCCAGCCCGAAACACGCCTCGTTGTCAGCCAACTCCACAACGTTTGGCACCCCCAGATCGTCTACGACGTGCACCAGCAGGGGCCGTTCGCCTCGCGAATGTTTTTCCCCCCGTGGCTCGACCCGCTCGACCCCAACGTCGACGCGCGCCTGTTCGATGAAAGCGATGCGATCACCTCGGTGATGGCCGCCGACCTCGCCGAATCCGGCCGGACCGGCATCGTCACCCACGCCCTGTACGATTTCTGGTCCCCGGCCCGCCAGTACGCCTCCTATCACGCCGGCATCCGCATCCTCAGCGAAAGCGCCAGCGCCCGCCTGGCCACGCCGATCGACGTCGCCCCCGAGCAAATCCTCACCTTTCAGCCCGGCTTTGCGCCGCGCCGCCGAAGCTGGAATTACCTCGACCCCTGGGCCGGCGGGCGGTGGTCGATCGGCGACATCGTCCACGATCAACTCATCGCGATCGAGTCGTGCTTGTTCGAAGCCGCGCAGCGCCGCCAACGGCTGCTCGAAAATTTCTATCAGGTCGGCCGCGACGCGACCGCGCGAACCTCGCCGTTCGCCTATCTCATCCCCATGCCCCAGCGCGACATGGGGGCAACGCGAAAACTCATCGGCACGCTTCGTTTTGCCGGCGTCGAGGTGGAGCGCACCCTGCAGGACGTGACCGTCGACGGCCGCCGGATTCCCGAGGGCAGTTACGCCATCCGCATGCGGCAACCTTACTCCGGCTTCGCGAAAACACTGCTCGAAGTGCAAAGTTACCCGGACCTGCGCCTCTACCCCGGCGGCCCTCCGCAGAAGCCCTACGACGTCACGGCGCAAACCCTGCCCCTGTTGATGGGCGTCGATGTCGTTCGCGCGGACTCTCCTCTCGATCTGAAATCGCGCGACACCGGGGCCCTGCCGCCCCCTCCCGCGGCGACGCCGCTCCCCGCCGAAGAAACCCTCACCTGGAACCGCGTCAACCAGGCGTGGGCGGCCCATCGCGACGTCTGGCGCAACACCTCCACCGGCGCGTTCGTTTTGGCGGCGCCTTCGAACGGCAAGGGTTGGACACGCCTCGCCCGGCCCCGCATTGGCGTGTACCGAAGCTGGGTGCCCGCCATCGACGAAGGATGGACCCGCTGGGTGCTCGAGCAGTTTGGCTTCGCCTACCAGAGCCTCACCAATCCCGAGATCGAAGCCGGCGGCCTCGAAAAACATTTTGATGTGATCGTGTTTCCGGACCAGACCCCGCGGGAGATAGAGCGCGGCTACCCGGAAGGCACAATGCCGGAGCAGTACACCGGCGGGCTGGACTCACAGGCCGTCGAAGCGCTCGCCCGCTTCGCCGAATCCGGCGGCACGCTGGTCTTTCTCAATCGCTCCGCCCGCTTCGCGGTGAAGAGCCTGCGCCTGCCGGTTCACGACTCGACCGAGGACCTGCCGCAGGAAGAATACTACTGCCCCGGCTCCCTGCTCCATGTGCGCATGCGGGCGCATACCGCGCTCGGCTTCGGCCTCCCGCCCGCCTTCACCGTCTGGAACGAGCAGAGCCCGGTGTGGGAAGCCGCGGATGAGCCCGGCGTCCGGGCCGTGCTCAAGTATCCGGCTTCCGGCGTGCTTGCCTCCGGCTGGCTCCTCGGTGAGTCCCACGTCGCGAATCTGTCCCCGCTTCTTCTGGTGCAGCGCGGCGCCGGCCACGTCGTGCTGTTCGGCATGCGCCCCCAGTACCGCGGCCAGAGCTACCTCACCTTCAAGCTGTTCTTCAACTCGCTCCTGCTCGCACCGCGCGGGTAAAATGAAACCACGGGCGCGTAGCTCAGGTGGATAGAGCATCAGCCTTCTAAGCTGAGGGTCGCTGGTTCGAATCCAGCCGCGCCTACCAACACCGGAGCGCAGGCGCCGTGGGCGCGCCTCAGGTGCGCATCCGCGTGAAGAAGTAGAGGCCGGCGAGGCTGAACATCAGGTCGGGGGACCAGGCGGCGAAGGCGGCGGGGAGAAGATTGACGTTGCCCACCTGCTCGAAGAAGATGTTGAGGGCGAAGTAGGCGATGGCGATGCCGAGGCTGACGCCGACGCCGGCCATCGCGCCGCGGTTGCCGGCCAGGAACGCGAACGGGATCGAGATCAGCGACATGATCAGCGCGAACAGAGGCACGGAAAACTTGCGGTAGAACTGCACCTGGAGCGGAACGGTATCGAAGCCGCTGCGCTGCAAATCGCGGATGTAGGCGGCCAGTTGGAGGAAGTTCATCTGCTTGGACTCGATCACTTCTTTGAGGAACCAGTCCGGCGGTTCGTTCACTTCGGCGAAGCTGGTGGCTTTGCCGCTGAAATCGGTGAGTTGTTCGCCGTTGGTGGTGAAGGTGCGGCTCCAGCCGTTTTCAAAGACCCAGGTGTGCAGATGGGGCTCCCAGCGCGCGCGTTCGGCCGAGATCTGGCGGCGGAGACGGTAGCTTGCGGGGTCGAGTTCATAGACGTTGATGCCGTCCATGACGTGGCTGACCGGGTCGAAATACTTGTAGTAGTAAATGCGGGAAGATCCCTCGCCGAAGATCCACTTGCGGTCCGCGCGCAGGTAAGTCTGCACGGGGCGGCCTTTGATCTCGTTGCGGAGGGCGTCCTGTTTCCGGTTGGCTTCCGGGACGTAGTAGTGATCGAAGGCGAACAGGCCGCCGCTTAAGAAGAAGCTGGCGATGAGCACGGGCGCGGCGAGCCGGAAAACGCTGACGCCGCAGGCCAAGAACGCGGTCACCTCATTATGTTTTGAGAGGATGCCGAACGTGATGAGCACGGCGACGAGCACGCTCACCGGCGTTGAGTCGTAAATCAGCTTGGGCCCGAGGAAGAACAGGTAGCTGGCGACCTTGTACATCGGGATGTGGTTCTTGATGATGTCGCTGAGCAGTTCAAAGAAGGTGAACACTTCCGTCATCAGAACGAAGCTGGCCAGCAGGACGGCGAGGTAGAAAAGGAAACTGGCCAGAACGTAGGTATCGAGCACCTGGGGAAGAATCGGCAGCCGGAGAGCGAGGCGCGGGGCGAGGCTTGGTGAGCCGATTGGGGCGCGGAAGCGGGCGCCGATGGAGCGGAGGGCGTTGCGGGTCATCCCGATCCAGTCGCGATCGCCGGGCGTTTCCAGGCGCACCAACAGGACCAGGGCGACGAGCGCGAAGACGGTGTTGGGAAGCCAGACGGCGACGGCGACGGGGAGGGTCCGCTGCTTGGCCAGGCCGATCAGTGTGATCAGGCCCATGTAGTAAAGGAACGCGAGAAAGACGGTTACGACGAAGGCCGTGGATTTGCCGCCTTTGCGGGAAGACAACCCGAGGGGGATGCCGATGAGGGCCAGGATGATGCAGGCCGGGGGCAGGGCGAGCCGCTGCTGGAGTTCAATGCGGGACTCAATGACCCGTTCGGGGTCGAGCGAGCGGTCGTGATACGCCATCCGGTATAGCGGCAGGGTGTCGATTTCGGTGACGGCCTTCACCAGGTGCACTTCATTCGGGCGCTGGGCTTCGAGAAGCTGTTCGCTCTGCGGGAACGAAGTGGTGATGTACTGCGTGACGTCCTTGGTGACTTCGTGGGAGCTGCCGTTGCGAAGCGAGAGCTGGATGCGGTTATGGGCGACGTCGGGGATAGCAAGCGCATCGGCGGCGACGGTGATGCGCGGGGCGTCGCCGCGCTCGTGCCCGTCGGTGTTGCGCGATTCCGGCGCCGAGGTATCGGCCATGAAGATCTTCTTCCAGCGGTAGACCGGGCCGGTTTTTGTCTGCGCGGCGAAGGTGACGTCGCCGACATAGAGGATGGTGTTGGGGAATTGCTCTTCGAAGATGCGGGGCTCCACTTCGGCGGTGAGCTGGCTGGCGACGATGTCGTGGAGGAGGTGGTCGGTTTTCCACAGCGAGTAAGGAGTGAGCCAGAGGGTGGCGCCGGCCGTGATGGCGAGGCCAAGGGCGGCGAGCAGCAGCACCGGGGGCATGACGCGGCGGCTGGGCACGCCGGCGGCGCGCATGGCGACGATTTCCGAGTCGCCCGCCATCCGGCTCAAGGCGATGAGCGTGCCGACGAGGACGCCGAGGGGAATGGTGAAGGTGAGAGTGAACGGGATGGAAAGCAGGAACAGATGCGCGACCATGCCGGGGCTGGCGGAACTGCGCACCAGGATTTCGAACAGGCGGCCGAGGCGCTGCAGGAACAGGACGAAGGTGAACAGGACCGCTCCGAGGAGGCTGCCGGAGAGCACTTCGCGGAATACGGCGCGCGAAAGGATGCTCATAAATCTATTTTGCCGCCTCGAGCGGAGGCGGCGGGACAATGGGGAGCTTTGGCAACTCGTCCTGCGAGGCTTCGAGGTCCATTTCGTCGAACAGGACGCCCGGCGCCACGACGGTCGCGGCCGTGATGTAGTCTGCACCGCCGATGAGGGCGAACGGCGCGGTGTTGTCGAGGAAGTTGAAGACGGCGTTTTCGCTCGACGCCGCGAGGATGTCCTTGAGCGAGCGGGCCGAAACGCCGCTGAGGCGGAGGCCGCGGACGAGTTCCTCGCGGCCGTCCGGATAGACACGATAGGCGAGAATCGGAGGGCTGACGAAGTGGCTGCCGCTGCCGTCCTGCTGCATCGCCGCGGCGAGGCGGCGCAGTTCGTCGAGCGAGGCCGACGAGGGAAAATCGAGCTGACGGATCAGCATGCCGTACGGCTTGTTCCGCTCTTTGCAGAGCTGGATGAGGCGCTGCTTGAGATCGGAGGCCGATACGGTCTGGGACGAATGAATGAAGAGGTTGCCGTAGTCGGGCGCCGCCGCGCCGAAGTTCCCATGCAGGCGGGCGCGGCCGTTGGATGTCTCGAATCCTTTCAGCACGGGCGTTCGAGTAAGCAGGAAGTTCTTGAGGACGCCATGATCGACTAAGGTGAGCGGGCCGGCCTTGACTCCCTGATCGTCGTAGGTGTAAGTCCCGGCCAGCGGCTGGCCTTGCCAGAGTGCCTGCGTGGGGTCGTCGACGACGTCGAAGGACTCGGGAAGGATGCGTGAGCCTACGCGGCCTTCGAGTTCGCTCGGGATGTACGGCGCCGGGCGGCCGGGTTGCGGAACGGGCTTGCGCGTCAGCTTGAGGTTGTTTCCTAAGACCTGCGCGAACAGTTGCGCGGAGGCCAGAGGCTCTAACAGCACCGGGCCGGAGTAGTCCTCTCCGCGGGGTGCTTGCGTAAGCTGGTCGAGGTTCGATGCCAGGCGTTCGATGGCGGCCTGGAGGTCGCTTTCGGCGGGAAGCGCGGTGAACTCGAGGGCGGGGAAGACTTCCGAGTCGCGGACCATCATACCGTCCGGCGCCTGCGCCCACGCGCGGACGGTGATGTAGGCGAGGTCGTTGGGCTGCCGCAGTTTGGTCCCCTCGGTGTTTATGAGATAGGACGCCGACTGGATGGACTCGAAGCTGACCAGAGACGAGACGATGCGGGGGTGGGAAAGGAACACGCGCGAGAGGCGGACGATGCGATCGTTCCATGCGTTCGTGTCAATGGCGTGGCGCGGCACGCTCATCAGTTCCTGGGCGGGAGTAACTTTTGAAAAGTCCGGCAGGGCCTCCGGCATGTTCACGTTCTTGAGCGCGGCGCGCTTGCGGGCGATGGCTTCCTCGGCGGACTTGAACGCCGCGTCGGTGTTGAGCCAGACTGTTTGCCGGATGGCGGGATAACTGTTCTCGACCGGCAGGGTGGCGATGGATCCGTGGCCGAGAGAGGAGAAGACGTAGTTGGTGTTGTCGAATTGATAACTGCCCACGCGGACGGTGGCGTCGAAGGCGCGCAGCGGGCGGTGGGTGGAGGTGAGCAGCCCGCCGAGGGTGGCGCTGGCATCGAAAACGTCGGCGTCTTCGAGCGAGTATTCGATGAAATAGGGCGGATCGAGGCTCGCGATGCGGAGCAACTTGGAGCGGTTGAGTTCGTCGCCCAGGGCGCGCAGAACCACGTCGTCCTGCTGTGCGGCGAGCGGAAGGGCGGAGAGCGCCGCCAGGGCGAGGGCGAGGAGTCTCATGGCTCTGTCTCCGAGGGGCGCGGCAACAGCGGCGGCCGCTGGGAGGAGGTCTCACTCTTCTGCACTTCGATTTCGCCGAGCAGCAGGGCGGGCGATACGGCCGACACCGGAACCGTGCCGGACTCGGCGCCGCAGTAGCCGTTGAAGACCTCGCTGTGGTTGGACGTGGCGAGAATCTTTCCGAAGCTTGCCAGCGGCGTGCCGACGATGCTGACGCCGCGGACCAGTTCGTCGGGCCGGCCGTCAGGGTATACGCGGTAGACGACGAGCGGGATGACGGTAAAGGCCTGGAGACCGGCGCGCTGCGTAAGGGTGAAGCCGCCGGTGATGTCCTCGAAATAGAGCCCGTAGGGTTTGTTCTGGCGCTTGACCTCGTCGATGAGCATCTTGCGCAGTTCGGCGTCGGAGACCTGGCGCGAGGATTCGACAATCAGGTTCGACTGGCGCGCCATGACCTCGCGGCCCGGTTGGCGGCGGCCGTGGCCGTTGGAGTGATCGAAGCCCTGGATCGGCATGCGGGACAGAAGAAATGTTTTGAGGATGCCGTGGTCGACAACGGTGACCGGGCGCGCCTTGACGCCTTCGTCGTCGTATTCGTAGGAGCCGTTGAGGTCGGTATTGCCGATGGTTTTGCGCGTGGCGTCGAAGACGACGGAGAGGAAATCGGGGAGAACGGGCTTGCCGACGGACTTGGTGAAAGTCTGGCCTTCGTCCTCGCTCTTCTGCCGGAAACCTTCGACGCGGTGGCCGAAGATTTCATGGAAGAAGACGCCGGCGGCGCGGCCGGAGAGGATCGCCGGGCCGACGTAGGGATCAATCACCGGGGCGTGGGTAAGCGCGGTAATCTCTTTGCCGACGGTCTGGGCCGCGCTTTCGATCTCGGCGGGTTTGGGGAGATGAGACGGGTCCGCCGCCTCGAAGGTGCGGACCGATTCGAGGTTCATGCCGTCCTCAGTTTTGGCCGCGGCATTGATCACGATGCGGCAGTACAGGCGTCCCTGCGCGATGCGTGTCCCTTCGGTGTTGACGAAATAGGTTGCGTGGCGCTCGATGGAAAGGTAGACGGTGGAGGAAAGGACGCCGGGAGAGGCGCCGAGCGTGGCCGAAGCCTTGCGGAGAACCGGCTCCCAGGCTTCCAGGGACACTTTGAGTTTGGGGATCGATCCGGTGAATTTCTCTGTAGGTTCACTCGAGAAATCGGCGGATTGGTCGGCGCTGGCGACTTTGAGGCTATCGTCGGACTGGATCTGGATGAGACGCTGGGCCGCCAGGCGGTACGCGCGATCGGTATCGAGCCAGACGCGCTGGCGGATGGCGGGGGCGACGTTGTCAATCGGGACGGGCGTGCCGCTGGTGAAGCGGGGAAACTGGCCGCGGACGACGTGGTAGTTGTCGAGCTTCGGGGTGCCCACGCGGACGGTGACGTCGAAGTAGCGGCCGTGGTTGCTGCCGCGGGCGGTGAGCGCGCCGAGAGTGAAGGCGAGCGACTCGGATTCGTCGCTGGTGACCTCATAGGCCATGAAGTAGGGCGCGGGGTCCGCTTTCTGGCGGAGCGTGGTGAAGTTCCGGGTCAATTCCTCGCTAAGGATTTGGAGGAGATCCTGGGCGGAGCAGAGCGGGAGCGAGAGGACGAGGAGGACGAGGAAGCGCCGCAAACGTCCAGAATAGCAGCAGGGGCCACGCGCTTCACGCGGACGGGGTCAGGGCGGCTTCCTCTTTGAGGGGAACACCGGAGAGTTTCCGGCGGCGGGATTCATTCATAAGGTAGAGGAGACGCTGGGCGGCGAGCGGGTAGGGCAGGCCTTCGGGGCGGATGTTGGAGATGCAGTTGCGCTCGGCGTCGGTGCGGCCTGGGGCGGGCGACCAGGTGAGATAGGCGCCGAGGCTGTCGGGTGAGCTCAAGCCCGGGCGTTCGCCGATGAGCACTACCGACATGGCCGCGCCGAGGGCAGGGCCGACCTCATCGCCGAGGGCGACGCGGGCCTGCTCGGCGACGACGATGGGGGCGAGGGTCCAGCCGGTGAGTGAGGGCAGAAGGCAGGCGAGCAGCGGCGCGGCGTGACGATGGACGGCGAGGGCGGAGAGACCGTCGGCGACGAGGAAGACGGCGTCGAAGTGGCCGTGGAGCGCGGCGAGGGATTCACGGGAGGCGGCGTTGAGCGTGCGTCCGGCGTTGGGGTTGCGGAGATAAGCGTCGCGGTTTGGGGCCTCGGACGCGGTGCGGACGACGGGGAGACCGAGCGGAGCGAGATCAAGGGCGAGGGCGGCGGCGTCGAGAGGATGATGGACGGCGTCGCGGGCGCGGGCGTGGGCGAGTTGGAACTCGAGATGGGCGCGGGTGGGCAGGCCGCTGCCGGCGCGGCCGAGCGAGACGCGGGCGGGAGTGAATACGCGCAGGTCCTTCATGCTTCGATCATGGCGGCCATGCGGGGGAGTTCGGCCTGGACTTCGTTGAACCATTGTTCGAACTCGGGCGCCGGGCGGAGGCCGAGCAGGGAACGCACATAGAGGGCGTCGTGGAAAGACGTGCTCTGGTAGTGGAGCATGACGTCGTCGGCGCCGGGGACGCCCATGATGTAGTTGACGCCGGCGGTGGCGAGGAGGGTGAGGAGGGCGTCCATATCGTCCTGATCGGCTTCGGCGTGGTTGGTGTAGCAGACGTCGCAGCCCATGGGGAGGCCGAGGAGTTTGCCGCAGAAGTGATCCTCGAGGCCGGCGCGGAGGATCTGCTTGCCGTCGTAGAGATACTCGGGGCCGATGAAGCCGACGACGGTGTTGACGAGCAGGGGATGGAAGCGGCGGGCGACGGCGTAGGCGCGGGCTTCGCAGGTTTGCTGGTCGAGGCCGTGGTGGGCGTTGGCCGAGAGCGCGCTGCCCTGGCCGGTTTCAAAGTACATGACGTTGGCGCCGGGCACGCCGCGGTTCAGCGAACGGGCGGCTTGTTCGGCTTCGTCGAGCAGCGCGAGGTTGATTCCGAAGGAGGAGTTGGCGGCTTCGGTTCCGGCGATGGATTGGAAGATGAGGTCGACGGGCGCGCCGCGGCGGAGGGCTTCCAACTGCGTGGTGACGTGAGCGAGGACGCAGCTTTGGGTGGGGATGCGCCAGGTTTCGCGGATGCGGTCGACGAGGCGGAGAAGGATGGCGACGGTGGAGGGGTTGTCGGTGACGGGGTTGATGCCGATGACGGCGTCGCCGGAGCCGAGGCTGAGGCCGTCGACGATGGAGGCGGCGATGCCCTGGGGTGAATCCGAGGGGTGGTTGGGCTGGAGGCGGGTGGAGAGGCGGCCGGGGAGGCCGAGGGTGTTGCGGAAGCGGGTGACGACGCGGATTTTGGCGGCGACGGCGATGAGGTCCTGGAGCCGCATGATTTTTGACACGGCCGCGGCCATTTCTGGTATGATGCCCGGAACCAGCCGTCCCAGTTCGACGGAGCCGGCTTCGACGGAGAGCAGCCAATCGCGGAATTCGCCTACGGTGAGGTGGGCGAGGGGGGAAAAGGCAGCGTGATCGTGCGAGTCGAAAATCAGGCGGGTTACCTCGTCGGTTTCGTACGGGACGAGGGGCTCGGCGAGAAACACTTTCAGCGGCACGTCGGCGAGCGCCAGTTGCGCGGCGGCGCGTTCTTCGGCGGAGGCGGCGGCGAGGCCGGCGAGTTGATCCCCGGAGCGGGCCGGCGAGGCTTTGGCGAGGAGGACGCGGAGGTTTTCGAATTTGTATACCCGGCCGGAAACGGTGTGCTGGAAAGGCATCGAAGTTTACTCAAAACCCATCGAGTTGTAACGCGGGTGCAATGTAGCGATGTTAGCCTCTGTAATTTGACTTAACAAGTATCTCAAGCTTTGTGGTGCGGAGAAATCCTTAGTTATGGGGGAAAGACGATGAAGAATTTATGGCGAGCGTACCTCGCGATGGCCTTACTGGTGGCCGGAGGTGCGTGCCTGCGGGCGCAGTCGACCTATGGCACGATTCTGGGCACGGTCAAGGACAAGTCCGGCGCGATGATTCCAAACGCCACCGTGAAGGTGACGAACGTGGATGAAAACACGTCGCGCGAGGTGAAGTCGGACCGGAACGGCGACTACCAGGTGCTGAACGTGCTGCCGGCGCATTACTCGGTGACGGTGTCGGCGGGTGGGTTCGAGACATTCAACGCGACCGGCCTGGTGCTGGTGGCGCGGCAGACGCTGCGCGTGGATGCGACGTTGAACGTCGGATCGATGACGCAGTCGGTGACGGTGGAGGCGACCGAGACGGGCGTGATTGCGACGGACACGCAGGTGATTCAGGAGACGTTCGATCCGCAGAAACTGCTGAACCTGCCGGCGAACGTGCGGGCGAACGGGAACACGAGTCCGTACCAGTTGATTCAGACGCTGCCTGGCGTGCAGTCGGACAACAGCGGCAACTTTTCGATCCAGGGCGGGATACCGAGCCAGTCGCAGTATTCTCTGGACGGCATTTCGATCACGGACGTGACGGGCAATTCGCCGCTGCGGAACGCGTTTCCTTCGTCGGAGTCGATTGCCGAGATCAAGGTGCAGGGCGTGGGGAACCAGGCCGAGTACGGCCAGGTGGGCGACGTGACGACGATTTCCAAGAGCGGCACGAACGAATTCCATGGCGATCTTTTCTGGTACACGCAGAATGCGGCGATGAATGCGCTGAACTTCGGGCAGCAGACGAAGCCGCACCTGGTGGCGAACGATTTCGGGGTATCGGCGGGCGGGCCGGTGGTGATTCCCCACCTGTATAACGGGAAGAACAAGACGTTCTTTTATGGGACGTACGAGGGGTTCCGGTATCCGCAGTCGACTGTGGTGCAGGACACGGTGCCGACGGCGGCGATGAAGACCGGAAATTTCAGCGCCGAAGGGGTGAACGTGATCAATCCGTTTACGGGCCAGCCGTTTCCGAACGACACGATTCCCCAGTCGATGATCAACCCGGTGGCCCAGAAGTTCTTGCAGTTTTTTCCGAATCCGACCGTAGGAAACCTGGCGGCGGTGCATTCGGCGAACTGGATTGTGAACAAGGACACGAGTTACAACTCGGACCAGTACGATGTCCGGATTGACCAATACCTGACGTCGAAGCAGTCCGTTTTCGCGCGGTGGACCTGGAAGAACATCAACCAACTTACATCGAACGACCTACTGGTGCCATCGAACAGCAATCCGGACAATTACAAGATGTTCGTGGTTGCGCACAACTATGCGATTCTTCCGAACCTGCTGAACGAGGCGCGGTTCGGGTTCACGTTGAACGACAGTTCCTTTACGAATCCGTACAACGGCGCGGCGTTTTCGCAGTCGCTCGGGTTGCAGGGGCTGATTGGGCTGCCGGCGTTTTTCAACGGGCTTCCGGTGGTGGATATCAACAATCTGACGGGGTTCGACGCGGGGCGGCTGAACGGGTCGAGCCAGAGCCGGACGTTCCAGGGCGTGGACAACGTAACGTGGACGAAGGGGCGGCACACGCTGAAGTTCGGCGTGGACATCCGGCATATCGAGGCGATTGACCCGCTGGGCTTCATCGGCGGGGACAACTACGGCAACTTCAGCTTCAGCGGGACGTTTACCGGGGCTCCGTTCGCCGACTTTCTGCTTGGGCTGCCGACGAATACGGGATTCGACAATGTCCAAATGGACAATGACGGGATTACGGATCACTACAACGCGTATGTGCAAGACTCATTCCGCGTGAGCCCGAACCTGACGCTGGAGTACGGCATCCGGTTTGAGTATCATCCGGGCTATGTGGACGCCTCGGGAAACATCGGGAACTTCGATCCAAGTTATGCGCGGACAGGGGCGGTGGTCTATCCGGACGGCCATGCGAGTCTGCTGTCGCCGGGGTATCTGCAGAGCGCGAACGCGTGCCCGACGCTTGGATCAAAGACGGGCGGGCAGACGGTGAACGGAGTAGCCTGCATGCCGGTGCTGTCGGCCAGCCAGGCGGGATTGCCGCAGAGCCTGCGGACGGCGCCGGTCCGCTTCATGCCGCGGTTCGGGTTTGCGTACCGGCCGTTTGGCGACGATAAGACGGTCATCCGTGGTGGTTACAGCGTATACAACACCGAGGTGCTGGGCTCGATTTACTACTCGCTGACGGGCACGCTGCAATCGGCGACGCTGACTTACAACAACAGCATCACGAACGGAGTTCCGGCGATTCAGTGGCCGAACGTCAGGACGGGCGGGGCGGGTTATACGGTGGCTCCGGCGGGAACGGACTACTTCGGCACGGCGAACCAGATTAACTGGAAAGACCCGTATTCCGAACAATGGAACCTTTCGATCGACCGGGATCTTGGGTTCAACACGGGCCTCCGGCTGTCATACATTGGGATGGCGACGCGGGACCTGGCGGTGGGCACCGAACCTGAACCAGTCGTATTACTCGACGACTTACTATGTGGATCAACCGCTGACGAGCCGTCCGTTTCCGAACTGGGGTGTGATTAACACGCGCGCCAACGGGGCGAACTCGAATTACAACGCGCTGCAGGTGGAGATCAACCACCGGTACAAGAGCGGCGTTACGTTCGATTCGGCCTACACGTTTGCGCGGGACCTGGCGGACAACCAGGGTTACACGCCGAGCGGCTATGTGGGCGAGGCGGGCGGCGGGCGCGCGATGGACGCGCTGAACCGGCGGGATTCCTACGGTCCGGTCTATGGCACGCGGCAGCACCGCTGGCTAACGACGATGATTTACGAGTTGCCGGTGGGCCGCGGGCGGATGTTCGGTTCGAAGATGAACCGGTTTGCGGATGCGATCGTTGGCGGCTGGCAACTGAGCACGATTTTCCTGTGGCAGACGGGTCCGTACCTGACGCCGTACTTCAGCGGCGGGGACCCTTCGGGTACGGGTTCGGGCGTGATTGGGCGGGCGCAAGCGCCGGACATCCTCACCAATCCGAACCTGGGGAACCCGACGTCGAACATGTGGTTTAACGCGGGAGCGTTCACTTGTCCGGCGACTCCGGGTTGGAAACCGGGCGAGCCTTGTTTGATTGGGACGCCGGGGAACGGCGCACCGATCGGGCGGTTCGGCAATGCGGGGATTGGTTCGGTGATCGGGCCGGGGACGGTGAACCTGGACGCGGGTCTGGCCAAGTATTTCCAGATCACGGAACGGGTTCGGATCAAGCTGGAAGGCTCGTTCACGAACGCGCTGAACCACTTGAACTACGCCGACCCGGTGCTGGCGATCGACAACCCGAGCGTGGGCACGATTACGTCGGCGCGGCCGGCGGACTTCGGCGGGAACCGCACGGGCCAGGTAGGCGCGCGGGTAGAGTTCTAGTCAAGCGATCACGACGGAGAACGAAGCCGGGAGCCCTCAGAGCGGGGCTCCCGGCTTTCGTTGCTTTTGCGGAAGCTAACGGCGGCGGCGAAGTAAGTTAGTTAGTCGCCGGCGACGGCCTGGGGCTGCCGGGTTGATTCGAGCGCTTCGTCCGGTTCGGAGTAAGAGTGGCCAGTTACAAGGCCCAGGACGAAGGCGGCGAGGATGAGTGCGCCGAAAGCGAAGATCGAGTCGCCGATGGCGCGGGACCAGCGGATGTTATTGAGGAATCCGGACTGGAGGAACCCGGCCGAGCGGGCGTACCAGGTGCCGTACTGGATCGAGGCGAGGCCCTGCAGGATGCCGATGGGCAGGACGCTGAAGACCATCATGGCGGTGAGGCCGATGTTGAGGCTCCAGAAGGCGAGCGAGAGAGGTCTGTCGCGCCAGGCGCGTTCCGGGTTGAGGGCGCGGAGGCAGAACAGCATGAGGCCGAGACCGAGCATGCCGTAGACGCCGAACAAGGCCGTGTGGCCGTGGACGGGCGTGGTGTTAAGGCCCTGCATGTAGTAGAGCGAGACGGGCGGGTTGATGAGGAACCCGAAGAGGCCGGCGCCGACGAAGTTCCAGAAGGCGACCGCGACGAAGAAGTAGATGGGCCACTTATAAGCGGCGACCCAGGCGTGTTCCATACGGGCGCGGCCGAGGCGGATGTTCTCCCAAGCTTCGTAGCCGACCAGAACGAGCGGCACGACTTCGAGGGCGCTGAAGGTTGCGCCGAGGCCGACGACGGCGGCGGAGGCGCCGGTGAAGTAGAGGTGATGGAAGGTGCCGATGATGCCGCCGGAGAGGAAGACGACGGTGGAGAACAGTACGGCTTTCGTCGCGGTGCGCGTGGCGAGCAGGCCCATGCGGGTGAACAGGAACGCGATGACGACGGTGGCGAAGACTTCGAAGAAGCCCTCGACCCAGAGGTGAACGACCCACCAGCGCCAGTATTCGGCGGTAACTAAGTGGCTGCGCTGGCCGTACATGAGGCCGGAGGCGTAGAACAAGGGG
The DNA here is from genome assembly GCA_021813825.1 of Acidobacteriota bacterium. Classification (GTDB taxonomy): domain Bacteria; phylum Acidobacteriota; class Terriglobia; order Bryobacterales; family Bryobacteraceae; genus JAJYKC01. The sequence continues at coordinate 15,577 of JAKAJI010000051.1, forward strand.
ATGGCGATGCTCGAGATGAGGAAGAGCATGAGCAGGGACTTACTCTCGCCGGCATTGGCGAGGGCGGGGCGCAAGGCGCGGAACATGAGCCAGAGCCAGAAGACGAGGCCGATGAAGAGGAGGAGTTGCCAGAAGCGGCCGAGGTCGACGTATTCGTAGCCCTGGCTGCCGAACCAGAACCAGAGGTTGCCAAGTTTCTGCTGGATGCCGAGCCATTCGCCGGCGAGCGAGCCGCCGACGACTAAGACGAGGGCGCCGAAGAGAAGATTGACGCCGAGACGCTGGCCTTTGGGTTCGAAGCCGCTGACGGCGGGGGCGACGTAGAGCCCAGTGGCGAGCCAGGAGGTGGCGATCCAGAAGATGCCGAGTTGTAAGTGCCAGGTGCGGGTGATGGAGTAGGGCAGCCAGCGGTCCAGCGGGATGCCGTAGAAGCCGTTGCCTTCGACGCCGTAGTGAGCGGTGAGGGCGCCGAGGGCGATCTGGACGACCCAGAGGGCGGCGGCGACGAAGAAGAACTTCATGGTGGCGCGCTGGGAGGGGGTGGAGCCGAGCGCGAGGAGAGGATTCCGGCGCGGGACGGGCAGTTCAGCGGACTCGGGATCGCGGGAGGCGAAGTACCAGATCATGCCGCCGATGCCGGCGAGTAAGAACACGAAACTGAGAATGCTCCAGAGGACGGCGGCGCCGGTGGGGTTGTTATCAACGAGTGGCTCGTGGGGCCAGTTATTGGTGTAAGTGATCTGCTCGCCGGGACGGTTGGTGCTGGCGGCCCAGGAGGTCCACCAGAAGAAAGCGGCCATCTGGCGCTGCTTGACCGGATCGGTGAGCGCGCCGCGCGGGATGGCGTAGGCGGCGCGGCCGTTGGAGAAGACGTGGGCGTAGTACTGCGCAAGCGAATCGAAGGCGGCGGCGCGGAGGGGACTGATGACGACGCGGCCGGTGGATGGGTCGTAGGTGTTGGTTCGCATCTGGTGAACCAGGCGGGCCTGGAGGGCGGCGCGTTGCTCGGGGTTGAGCGCGGCGGCGTTGGGTGCGCCCTGCTCGCGGGCCCAGGCATCGAGGAGGAAGGTGGCTTCGCGATGCAGCCAGTCCGCGCTCCAATCGGGCGCGACGTAGGAGCCGTGTCCCCAGATGGAGCCGACTTCCTGGCCGCCGATGGACTGCCAGACGCTTTGGCCGTCCTGGATGGTCTTGCCTTCGAACAGGAGGCGCCCGTCGGTGGTGACGACGGCCGAGGGTATCGGCGGCGCGTGGCTGATCAAGTGGCGTCCGACGCCGCCGAGGACGGCGAACGAGCCGGCGATGACCACACCGAGAGCGATCCAGAGTTTCTTCTGAGTCATGTAAGTACAGTTCTCCTGAGTTAGGGACGTGATTACCGGTGGTCCTTCGTTTATGGCCGGGTTGCGGCCTTGAGCGACTGTAGAGTTACTAAGTGCGCCGGGGGACGAAGGAAGGTAATCACGAGATTCGCCGTAAAGACAGCTACGGCAGTAAGTTCAATGATTGCGGAGACAGGGAGGACGCGCCACATCCACGGGACGTAATTTTCATAGGCGAGCACTTCGCTGAGGACGCGGAGCGCGCAGCCGAGGTTGAGTAAGACGAGGGAGAGGAACATGAGGGCGGGGCGGAAGAGGACGCGCGCGCCGCAGAAGGCGGGAAGGATTTTCTGGCCGATGGCGAAGACCATGGCGGCGAGGAAGCCGACGGTGATGGCGTGGCGGGAGGCACCCCAGATGCCGTGATGACGGTCGGCGAGAGCGGCGAAGATGCCGAGCGAGGTGGCGACGATCATCCAGACATAGGAGAGGCGGACGAAGGAGGGGAAGGTGGTGTGGACGCCGTTGAGCTTGGCGGGTTGGATGGCGGGTTCGAAGATACGAAGGCCGAGGATGGAGGCGGCGGTGGCGGGGAGAAGGAGGGACGAGGCAAGCAACGGGAAACCGGCGGCGGAGGCGGCGACCGCGGCGAAGGCGGAAAGGCAGGCGGCGTAGAGCCAGGCGTTGCGAGGCGCGCGAAGACCGAGGAAGGTGGGAAGCCAGCGGGCATTGAAGCCCCAGACGGTGGGAACGAGGAAGCCCCAGACGGGAAGCATGAGGAGGCGTTGATCGAGGCTGTCGGGGACGGCCGCTCCGGCGCCGCGGGCGGCGAGGTAGAAGGAGACGGCGAGGTTGACGAGGAGGGTGAGGAGGAAGCCGGTGGTGGAGGCGATGACGATGAGCATCCAGGCGGGTTTGGAGGATTGGGTTGGATGGGGCGCGGGGCGGTGGCCGGAGACGGTGCGGAAGAAGACGAGGAAGCCGGCGAGTTCGAGCAGCGCGGCGATGGGCAGGGCGGGGAGCCACGGGTGGGAAGCGACGCCGGTGAGCCAACGGAGCAGCACACCGGCGGTCCAGAGGAAGTAGGCGAGCCAGCCGCGCGAGACGGCGAAGGCGGGCAGGCTACCCATTTTCGAGAGCGAGTAGAAGCCGATGCCGAGGATGAAAGTTCCGAGCCAACCGAAGATCTGTGCGTGGCCGTGGGCCTGGATCCATGCGGCGGGCAGCATGGCGACGGTGTGGCGGGCGCTGATGGAGAGCAGGTTCCAGACGCCGAGGAACGTGCCGGGCAGCAGGAGGAAGACCAGGCCGGTGGTGATGTAGACGGTGACGAGGGTTTGGAGTTTGGATTCCCGCTCGACGATTCCCTGGGTCGGGTTTCGTTCGGCGGGCTTAGACGCGAGCACGGGCTGCCTCCCGGAGCGACGACTCGAGTTCGATCGCGCGGGGGAACAGGATGTTGTTTTCCAGGTGGACGTGGCGATGGAGGTCGCGCTCGAACTCTTCGAGGCCGTGATAGAGGCCGCGGAAGCTGGGGCAGGCGTCGGCAGGCGGCTGGAAGTCGCAGGAGAGTTTGCGGATCTGGGTGGTAAGTTCGGCGGCGTCGTCGTGGTCGGCGAGCATACGGGCGATGGGCGCCTGGACCGTCTCGAAGCAGGCCGCGGGGCCGGAACCGCCGGTGATGATGGCCGCCTCGATCTGGCGGAGCACGGGGAAGAGGATGCGTTCCTCTTTCATCATGTGGGCGTAGAGTTCGTCGGCCATGGCGGAGAAGATTTCTTCGATGGAGGTGAGTTCGGGGTGGTTGGCGCCGTGCTTTTCGGCGACTTTGCGCGCGAGCGCGATGAGGCGAGGAGCTTCGGAGCGGACGAACTGGTGGTGCGTATCGACGATGTGGGTGGCGAGTTCATCGACGGAGGCGGCGGCCCAGGAGCGGTCCGCCGGTTCGGATTCGGTGCTTTTGGCGGAGGAGAGGAGGGTGAGGACGCGCTCCAGGCTAAGGTTGGCGCGAAGGCAGGCTTCTTCGAGTGGACGTTTGCCGCCGCAGCAGTAGTCGATGCCGAGGGACTCGAAGACGCGGACGGTGGCGGGGTTCTGGATGGCGATTTCTCGAACGGTTTGGCTGGGGTTGGGGGTCATAGCTCGTTACCTCTGATTCGAGAGTAGGGCCGGTGGGCGGGGCGGCTCAGTGACCTCAGTCACAACGGCAAAAAAAAGCGGCCGGGTGCGGTATTCTCGAAGAATACCGTGGCTTGCGCCGCGAGCCTGCCGTAAACCGAATGAAAAAACTCCTTGCTTTGAACCGCGGAGAGATCGCCATCCGCATTCTCCGCGCCGCCAATGAACTTGGGCTTCGCACGGTGGCCGTGTACTCGCAAGAGGACCGGCTGAGTTTGCATCGCTTTAAGGCCGACGAGGCGTATTTGATCGGTGAAGGGAAAGGCCCGGTGCAGGCGTACCTGGATTTTGAAGGC
>JAKAJI010000432.1 GCA_021813825.1 Acidobacteriota bacterium
GTCGGTGAAGGGCGAGTTCGTGATTTTGGTGGGTTGGGCGGAGCAGGCGGCGGCGACGGAAGAGACGCTCGAAGAGGAAGTAGCGCGGCGGGAGGCCGCGGGCGTGCCGCGGATGGAGGCGATCAAGCAGGCGGCGAAGGCGCGTGGGATGGGGAAGCGGGAGGCTTATCGCGCGTTAGCGGGCGCGGGGCGAACGGGACGATGCGGGGCCGGGCAGCAGTCCGGCGGGCAGACGTCGGGATAGGGGCCTAGCTTGCCGAGGCTGAGGCGCGGGGCGCCTTCGAGGCGTTCGGCAACGAGTTGGCGGATCATCGCGACGTATTGGGGATGGAGTCCGGCGGTGGAGGCGCGGGCCATGCGGAGGCCGAGTTGGTCGCAGAGTTGGCGGGCTTCGGTGTCGAGATCGTAGAGGACCTCCATGTGGTCGCTGACGAAGCCGACGGGGACGATGGCGAGGGAGTGCACGCCTTGCGCGGCGAGTTGGCGGATGGCGTCGGAGACGTCGGGTTCGAGCCAGGGTTGGCCGGGAGGTCCGCTGCGGCTTTGGTAGACGAGGCGCCAGTTGGTGAGCTTGAGTTCTTCGGCGATTAAGCGGCAGGCTTCTTCGAGTTGGGGTACGTAGTTGGCGTTGGGACCCTGGGCCATGGCGAGAGGGACGCTGTGGGCGGTGAAGAGGACGGGGGTTGACGGGCCGCCGGAGGGGAGTGTGGCGAGGGCTTCGCGGGTGCGGTCGATCATGGCGGCGACGAAGCCGGGGTGGTTGAAACAGACGCGAAGCTTGGTGACCTGCGGTGCTTCGGGGCCGACTTCGGCGCGGGCGCGTTCGATGTCTTCGCGGTACTGGCGGCAGCCGGAGTAGGAACTGAAGGCGGAGGTGGCGAAGGCGAGGGCGTGGCGGACGCCGTCGCGCTGCATCTGGCGAAGGGTGTCGGCGAGGAGCGGATGCCAGTTGCGGTTGCCCCAGTAGACAGGCAAGTGGAGTCCGTGGGTTGCGAACTCCCGGCGGATGGCTTCGAGGAGAGCGCGGTTCTGATCGTTGATGGGGCTGCGGCCGCCGAAGTGGTAGTAGTGTTCGGCGACTTCGAGCATCCGCTCGCGCGGGACATTTTTGCCGCGGAGGACGTTTTCAAGAAACGGGATTACGTCGTCGTGTTGTTCCGGCCCTCCGAAGGAGAGCAGGAGAAACGCGTCAAATTCGGACGCTGCCATGGGTGGCTTCCTCTTCCTGGAGCGATTCGCCGCGGGTGGAGATTTCGGGCGCAAGGAGGGTGCGGCAGGCGACTCCAAACATTTCCGCTAGTTTTCGTTGACGGTAAGTAAAGATGCGGCGCAACTGATTTCCAACTACCAGTTTATGCGCCAGGCGGCCGAGAGGGCCGAAGGGGAGGGCGTATTCGACATGATCGCTAACGATGACGCCTTCGGGGGTGGACTGGAAAGTGTGATGGTGGCGCCAGAGCGGATAGGGGCCGCGCTCCTGCTCATCGGTGAAGAAGAAGGGCGGCTCGTAACCGGTGATGCGGGTTTTCCAGTAGAGGGGGATACCGAGCCAGCGGATGCGGTATTCGATTTCGGCGCCGGGGCGCATGACGACCTGGTCGCGCGAGATGACGTGGAAGGCGAGCCAGGGCGGGGTGATTTTGGCGAGATTGTAGGGGTTTTCGAAGACTTCGAAGACCTGGTCCAGGGGGAGAGGCGCGAGCATGCGGCAGCGTAGGTGGTAGGTGTGCATGGTGTCAATTTCCTTGGAGTTGGCGGAGTTCAAGCGGCGTGAAGCGGCAGTGGGGTGGGACGGGGTGCGGGTCGCCGAGGCGGCGGAGATTGAGGAGGGCGTTGAACTCGCAGGGGTTGAGAGAGAGGGCGCGGTTGAAATCGGCGCGGGCGGCTTCGTTCTGGCCGAGGGCGGCGAGGGCGGCGCCGCGATTGTTGTAGGCGAGAGGATCGGCGGGGGATTCGGCGAGGGCAACGCCGAAGGCGGCGAGGGCGTGGGGGGCGTCGCCTTGGGCGAGGTAGATGCGGCCGAGTTCAGCGGGCACGCGGGGGTCGTTGGGGAAGAGGGTATGAGTTTCGTCGAGGAGGGAGATGGCCTGGGAGGGCGGCAGGGCGCGGGCGAGTTGGATGCGGGGGCGAAGTTTGGTGGGAGCTTTGGCGACGGCGTCCTGCCAGAGAGTTTGTTCGCTGTGCCAGACGAGGGTGCGGTTGAGGGCGAGGCCGGCGAGCAGGGCGGCGAGGGCGGCGGCGAGGCGCCAGTCGAGGCGTTGGGCGATGAGGCCGAAGGCGGCGGAGAAGGCGATCATGGGGAGGTACATGCGGCGGTCGGCGGCGAGGTCGGAGGCGGGGAAGATGCTGGAGGAGGGCAGAAGGAGGATGAGGCCGCCGAGCAACCACCAACCGGGTTGCCATCCGCGGAGGGCGGCGAGGAGGGCGACGGAGGCGGCGGCGGTGAGGGCGAGCCAGGCGGCCACGGCGAGGGTGGGCGTGGGGACGCGGACGTCGGGGTCGATGGTGAAGCCGAAGGGAAGCACGAGGAGCCTGACATATCTCCAGATGACGGGACCTTGGGCGGCGAGGTATTTTTCCGGCGAATACGCGGCGGAGGCTCCGGCGCCTGCGCCGGCGATGCGAGAAGCGGCGAGCATGGCGCGGAGTCCGGCGGCGGTGGCGAGGGCGAGCATGGAGGCCAGTTGTGTCCAGGCGCGCTTGGGGCCTTTGCCGGCCAAGCCGAGCAGCGCGAGGAAGAGGGGGAAGGCGACGCACTCTTCCTTGGCGAGGAGGGCGGGGATGAACCATGCGGCGGCGGCCCAGGGAGCGTTGTCGAGCCAGGCGCGGAGGCTGAGAAGGCAGAAGAGGGCGGCGAGGAGGGTGGCGCGTTCGAAGACGTAGTTTACGGCTTCAGCCTGGATGGGATGAACGGCGAAGAGAGCGGCGGCGAGCCAGGCGGCATTGAGGGGAAGCGCGCGGCGGAGGGTGAGGAAGAGGAGCCAGACGACGGCGAGGTGGAGGGCGAGGCCGGTGATTAAGTACGGCAGAGGATTCGCGCCGGCGAGTTGGTAAGTGAGCCAAAAGGTGGAGTAAGTGAGTGGGCGGGTGGCGAGGGGCGCCCAGAGATGGATGATGCCGGCGGGCGAGGTTACGCCGGGGTTGACGAACAGGGAGGCGTCGTCGAGATGGAAGGTTCCGGCCACAGCGGCGCCATAGGCGAGCAGGGCAAGCAGGAGCAGCGAGAGGGGATAACGGGCCGGGATATTATCAAGTGTGGCAAAAAAGGCGGCCTCAGGCGAGCGAGTGCAGGAGATCCTGCGGATCTTGGATGAAACGTATCCGGACGCCAAGTGCGCGCTGGATCACAAGACCCCGTGGGAGTTGCTGGTGGCGACGATCCTTTCGGCGCAGTGCACGGACAAGCGGGTGAACATGGTGACGCCGGGGCTGTTCCGGAAGTATCCGACGGTGAAGGACTTTGCGGCGGTGAGCCAGGAGGAGTTGGCGGAGGACATCCGGTCGACAGGGTTCTTCAATAACAAGGCGAAGTCGTTGATCGGCGCGGCGAAGACGATCTTGAACGAGTTTCACGGGAAGGTGCCGCGGACGATGGAGGAGTTGCTGCGGGTGCCGGGGGCGGCGCGGAAGACGGCGAACGTGGTGCTGGGGACGGCGTATGGAATTGCGAGCGGCGTGGTGGTAGACACGCACGTGCAGCGGATTGCGCAGCGGCTGGGACTGACGAAGAACAAGGACCCGAAGAAGATCGAGCAGGACCTGATGAAGGTGCTGCCGAAGGAGAAGTGGATTTCGTTTTCGCACCAGATCATTCTGCATGGGCGGTCGCTGTGCCTGGCGCGGAAGCCGAAGTGCGCGGAATGCCCGCTGGATGGGATCTGCACGGCGAAGGATAAGACGAAGCACTGACGCCGCGCGGCGTGTGATACATTCGCAATTTCCCATGAGTACGATTCGCGTATTGGTTCTGGGCGATGTGTCTTCGCCGCACCTGGAAGCGGTGAAGAAGCTAGGCGAGGGCGTGACGGTGGACATCGGGATGGACGATGACTTCGTCCGCGCGAAGGCTCCGGAGGCGGAGGTGATCCTGAGCGCGTTGTTTTCGGGCGAGCCGTTCAAGCTGGCGATGCAGCATGCGCGGGCGGTGAAGTGGACGCACACGTTGTCGGCGGGGGTGGA
>JAKAJI010000433.1 GCA_021813825.1 Acidobacteriota bacterium
CCAATACCAGCAGCAGATCGAGCGCGGCGAGCGCATCGTCGTCGGCGTCAACCGCTTCCAGTCCGGCTCCACCGAAATCCCCGAAGCCCAGCGCATCGACCCCGCCCTCGAACGCCGCCAGGTCGATCGCCTCCGCACCCTCCGCGCCTCCCGCAGCCCCGCCGAAGTCGAATCCCGCCTCGCGTCGCTGGCCGCCGCCGCCCGTGACGGCCGCAATCTCATGCCCGAAATCCTCGCCGCCGCCCAAGCCCGCGCCACCGTCGGCGAAATCTCCACGACCCTCCGCCAGGTCTTTGGCGAATACCGCGAAGCCTAGCGCCCCGCCTCAGTTGTGCGAACTCGTGTCCACGCAGAGCCCAACCCCATCGAAAGAAACCCATCCCGTCAGAGTCACCGTGAAATTCGACCGGATCAGATACCCGAACAAAACCCCGCAAAGGGGTGTTCCGAGCGGGGGCTTGGGAATCGGCAGATTGATCTGATAAAGACCCACGTAGCCCGGCGTTAATCCGATGAAACTGGCGTCGCCGATGGCACCCGGCGGGAAGCAGGAATCGCACCGCTCGAACGTGGGCGACGGGCCTAGATTATTCGCATATCCCGCGCTCGCCTGTATCAACGGTGCTGCCGCCGCCGGCGCAGGCGACGGATCTCCGCTCGCCACCAGAGGATAGACCGACCCTAACCCCGTCGCATAGATCAACACAGTCTCGCCAGGTTCCGGCCGCGAGTTCGGCGTCACCAACGCCCCGCTCGCATGCACCACAAGCGGCGCACACCCGCCGGAAGGCGAGGCGCTCAGGTTCACGGCAACGTCGCAGGTCGTCAAAATGTGAATATTATCGGCCTGGCCATTCAGCGGGTAGGACGGCCCGCTCACCCCGTTCTCCGCGATGGACAACGCAAGAGGCGGCAACACCGTCCCCCCGGGTGGCGAGATTTCATACGGCACCTGAATCGTGATTGCCGTCACCGGGCATCCCGCCCCACCCGTCTCCGCCGGCGTGCACGGATCCATCGGGGCAACCGAAAACAGCGGCGCTTCATACGACTGCGACGGACTTCGGATCGTCACCGAGATGCCGGCCAGACTCAACGGCAACGGCAGGCTCGCCGCAACCACCGGAGCCGATAGGCTGGCCTTGATGCCGGTCACAAATAACGTCAGAATCTGTCCGGGAGCGACCGGGATCGGCCCCGGACGTGTATAGCCCGACCACGCCACCGAGGGCTGCGCCCCGCCCCTCGCCCAAGCCAGGCAGGCCAACACTACGCAAATCAGCACCCGCGGCCTCACGGCCTTGCCTCCAATCTCCCGATCCTGACACCCCAAACCGCCGCAATTCCATCGTCCGGACACGAGGAAGCGGCCGCCGATGCTCCACCGCTCCTTTCTCTTGGCGGAACTCATTCCTTCCTCAGAAAGACAATAAGTGACGTCCACTGTACGTTCCCGTCGTTGAGCACGACGTGGCGGCGGCGCCGATCACGTCCTCTTCAATCTCGCGGCGAGTGAAGAACTCAGCGTGGCTCTGCTCGGGCAGCAGGAGGTACTCGGTTGCGATGCACACCACCCCGCCCGGCCGAACCACCCGGCCCATCTCTCGCACCGCCTGCGCCGCTGCCTTGTGACCGCCAAAGTGCTCGATCGATGATATGGACCAACAGAAGTCGAAAGAATTGTCTCCGAACGGGAGCGCCGTCCCATCCGCGCTCATCACGCGCAGCCTTTCAACCGCAAAATCCCGCCGGCTAAACCTCCGCGGGTTCACCAGGAAAGCGCCGTCGGCCTCCAGCCCGCAATCGCTACTCCAGTCTGCGTTGCCGTAAAGGTCCGTCGCGACGATCTTGCGGCAGCGGTCGGTCAGCCAGAAGAGGATGGCTTCGTGTCCGGCGCCGACCCCAAGCCCTTCCGCCTCCCCATGAACCACACCGAGACGCGAAAGGCCATAAGCGGCCTGTGTCCACTCCCATCCCTTGCGGTTGATTTCTCCCGACGTGTGACGGAATAAGTGCTTGCCGGGTGCGTATTCCTCCAACTCACGGTGAAACCTCAGCCACTCCTCATCGTCATATCGAAACGGATTCATCACCTCGGAAAGCGGCATATTGTTCTCCTAGAATTTTCCCACCGCTTCCGGATCCGTCGAATGCCGCGGAGCCTGACTTACTTCCCACTTACTTCGGGTAGTAACCTTCTCTCGCCCGCACCGAGTAACTCTCATCCCCCTTTACCTTCACCTGAATCACCCGCCATTTCCGGTTCTCCGTCTCCGGCGGCCGGTAAAGAATCAGATACGCGTGCCTCATATCCTCGGAGATATCCAGAAACACCCGCGCCGCATCCTCCGGCTTTCGGATCTGATAAGTCAGCCCCCCGCTCACCGACGAAATCTGCTTCAACTGCTTCAATAATCCCTCCGACTCGAGCGCCTCTCCTTCCGCGATCGTATAAATCGGCACTCCTTCCTTCCGCACCCGCACCATCGCATCGCGGGCGCTCAACATGCTCGAGTTATCGTCACCGTCGGAAAACACCACCAGCGCCTTCTTCCCCGTCCGCGCCTCCATCGCCCGAGCCGTCTCCGTGAGCGAGTCGTATAACGCCGTCGCCCCGCCGGTCCGGATCCGCATCACCGCCGTCCTGGCGGCCTGCTTGTCCGTCGTGAAATCGACAATCGTCCGCACCGACGTGTCAAAGGCGAACACCGCCACCGAATCCTGCTCTCGCATCTGCCCGATCAACCGCATCACCGCGTTCTTCACAACCGGTAGCGCCTCCCGCATGCTCGCGGTCGTGTCCAGCAGGATCGCGCACGACAGCCGCGCGTCGCCCCCTTCGAGCGAAACAATCGGCCGCGGCGCCCCGTTGTCGGTCACCAGGAAGCGCTCCACTCCGAGCCCGTCCACGTAGCGCCCTTTCCCATCCAGCACGGTGGTCGAAACCGCGATCAATCTCGCCCCGGCCCGGAACACCGGCTCCGCTTCCTGCCCCACCGCCCCGGCGCTCAGCACGGCCCAGCACACCATCCAACACACCCACGCCCTCATGGCTTGTCCAGCACCGCCTCCACCGCCGCGCCGTTCAGCTTGTCCAGCGATTCCAGCGCCACCCGCCAATCGTGCGCATCCGCCAGGTCCATCCGCCCCATCAACCGGCGCACCAGCGGCTCCGCTACCGCCTGCATCGCCGCGGCCGGCATACCTTCGCGCGCCGCCCACGCCGCCAGGTACAGCTTGAACTCCGCCGCCCGCTCCGCCAGGTGCTCCGTGCGCGCCTCGTGCTCATACTCTTCGTACGGCGCCGCCGCCAGCAGGTGCGGATGATCGCACCCATACAGCCCGCGCAGCGTCCCACCGAGCAGGTCCATCCGGTGCGGCCCGCGCGTCATTTCCTCCCGCGCCGCCCGAACCGCCGGAGAATCCCACCCGTTCTTCTCTCCCGCCCCAAGCGCCGCCTCGCCCAGGTGATACAAATCCCCCACCGTCACCGCACCCCACGCGCTCGCCCAGTCCCGCCGCCGGATCGCGTTCCCCAGGTCCGCCCGCCGCGCTTGCGATAACAAACCCTGCGTCGCCTCCTCGAGCGCCATCTTCACCTCCGGCTTCTCCGCCGCCTCCACGATCCATTCCCGCCCAACCCGGATCCGCAGCGCCGCCAGCCGCACGTCCCGGTCCCGCAGCCGCTGCCACGGCGTAGCCCGGATCGCCGCCAGCTCCATCCCCACAAACGTCTGCGCCGCCAATCCGCCTCGCCCGCTCGCCGCCGCCAGCCCCACCGCTTCGCTGAACCCCGCGAACCCCCCTTGGAAGTAACTTCCCGCTTCCCGGCCCCGGATCTCTAACTCCGTCGCCGGAAACTCCTCCTTCTTCTCAAGTGGACTTAGCGGAACAAACCGGTGCTTGCGCACTAACATCGGATCTTCACTAACAAGTAAATCGTCCGGACGGAAATAGTAAGCGTAAATGATTCCCGCTAGCGCATCCTTTACGAGCGGGGAAACCTCCGCCACTAACTCCCGGCATAACTTGTCCATCCCCACCGTGTCCGGCTTCTTGTTTTTCGCCATCTGCCGCAGGCGCGCCACCGTATCCCGCAACCGGTCCACGGCAAGCTCCGGCGCCGCCGCGCTGCTCAACTCCTGCGCCGCCTGCTCGATCGCCGCCA
>JAKAJI010000434.1 GCA_021813825.1 Acidobacteriota bacterium
GGCGCGCAGGCCGGCGAACTGGCTTCCCGCATCGCCGTGGATTCGCTCCGGGACAGCCTGAACGGAACCCCGGCGCCCGGGCCGGAGATGCTCCGCCAGGCCGTTTTGGACGCTAACCGCAAAGTCATGGAAGCGGCGGCTCAGGATTCCTCCCGCGCCGGAATGGGCACCACCCTGGTGGCCATGTTGACGCAAGGCCCCGACGTCCACGTCGCCAGCGTCGGCGACAGCCGCGCTTATGTCTACGATGCCGCCAAACTCATTGCGATCACCGAGGACCAGACCTGGGTGAACGAGGTCGGGCGCAAGCTGGGCCTGGATGACGCTTCGCTGCGGACACATCCGATGCGGCACATGTTGACCATGGCGATCGGGCAGACTTCGAACCTGCGGGTGCAGATGTACACGCTCCGGCCAAGGCCGGGTGCGCACATTCTGCTGTGCTGCGACGGGCTGCACGGCGTGCTGCCGGAGGAGAAGATCGCCTCCGTGCTCGCCAAAGCCGTCAGCCTCGAAACCAAGGCCCACGAGTTAATCGACGCCGCAAATAAGGCCGGCGGACCGGACAACATCACGGCCATTCTGCTTCGCCGCCTGGAGGCCTAAGACAGCTAGCCCGAAGGCGAGCGAGAGCAGGCTCACCGCGGCGCCCCAACCCAGGTAGTTCGAGTGGAACTCGAAGACAAGCGTGTGCGCGCCGGAAGGAACGCGGACCGCCTGAAACGCGCCCTGCCAAACTTGGATGGGCACGGGTGCGCCGTCGAGCCAGGCGCGCCAGCCCGGAAAATCCTGTTCGGCGAGATGGAACACGCCGCCGCGGCCGCTTTCTAAGCGAAAGGTGCGGCGTTCGGGTTCCCAGCCCATGAGCGAAACCGAGGCGGCGGGAGCGTCGAAGCCGTAGCCGGGCTGCGCGTCGAGATACTCGAAAACTTTGTAATACTCCTGCGCCGGAGGAACCAGGCGGAAGCGGGGGTTGTGCGCGAGCGCGGCGTACAGCGGCGCGCCTTCGTAGGTGATGAAGTAGCGGACGCCGAGGAATTTCAGTACGTCTTCCCGCGACGGCGGAATCGGGATGAGCCACGGCGGCGCGAAAAGGCCGCGGGCGGCGGCCCAAGCCTGATAAGCGCGCGTGAGAGAGGGATCGTCGCCTTGCGGCGTGGTGAGCCCGGCGTGGCGCAATTCGCCGGCGAGCGGGGCGTCGCGGTCGAGCACGACGCGGTAGGAAGGATTGGCGCGCATGGCGCGGTACGCGGCGTCGTCGACGTAAGGAATGCCGCCGTCTTCCCAGCGTTTTTCGACCGGGCGGTAGGCGTTGACGCGGAGGCTGGTGCCGAAGGCTTTGTAGTCGGCGCCGGCGGCGAGGAGAAGAACGGCGGCGAGCGAGAGGCGATGGCGGCCGCGGAGCGCGCGGAGAGCGAACATGGCTGCGGTGAAGAGGGTGAGCATGACGGCGGGTTCGAGGACGGCGCGGGGGCCGAAGGCGAAGCCGGCGCTCGAGGGACGCCAGAGGCGGAGAAGATGAACGGCCCAGGCGGTGAGCCCGGCGCAGGGCACGGCGGTGAACAGAAAGGCGTGGCGGGCTGGCGCGGCGGGGCGGCGGAGAAAGGCGTCGATGCCGTGAGCGGCCAGCGGCGCGACGGCCGCGGTGACGCCGGCGAGAAAGTACCAGGAACGGAAGAGCTGGGCGAGTAAGTCCGTGCGTGTAACTACGGCGAGGACTAAGTTGAAAGGGTTAGTTACAAAGATCAGGGCGACGGTAAGAACGAGTAAGTAGGGGAGCAGCGGGCGGAACTTACGAATACAAATGAGGCAAATCAGACCGAAGAAGGCCGGGGCGCCGAGATATAAGTATTCTTTGCCGAAGTTCGTCATGGGATCGGCACGGAGGCTGAAGTTATAGAAGTTGGGGATGAAGTAAGAAAGGTAGAAGGCCGGGTCGCGGATGCCGGCTCCGTAGGCGTTCATGGGGAAGCGGAGCCGGGCGGCCTCGGCCAGCGGCAGAAGCTGGACGGCGGCGAGCAGGGTCGAAAACGCGAGCGCGCCGAGGGCGCCGAGCGAAGTCCGAAGCGGGGAAAGCGAACCCGCGGCGTAGGCAAGAGCCAGGACGCAGAAGACGACCCAGAACGGCGGGTAGCCGGCGAGGAAGACGAGCGCGCTGGAAGCGGCGAGGCCGGCGAGGGGGCGCAGGCGGCGGGATTGCGCGGCCGAGTCGAGGGAAAGAAAGGCGAGCGGGAGCCAGGCATAGCCGCAGACCAGGCCGAAGTGCTGGAGTTGCAGCAGCATGTAGCCGCTGAAGGCGAAAACACCGGCGCCAAACAGGGCGGCGAGCGGGTGCAGGCGTTTGCGCTCGAGCCAGGCGTAGCAGAGCAGGAAGCCGAGCCAGACGTGGAGAAAGACGAGGTCCTCGAGGCTTTGATAGGAGAGCACCCGGCGGTGGCGGTTCATCCAGAACAGCAGCCAGTTGGGCGGGTAGAACAGCGCCGCCTGCACGTTGGCGATGAACGGTTCTCCACAGTAAATGGTCGGGTCCCACAGCGGGAGACGGCCGTGGCGAAGCGTCTGAAACTCGAAGTCCTCGATCGGGTAGTGGTAGCCGGGCAGATCGTAAGGGATGGCGACGCGCGGGTGCGGCGGAAGGTATTCGACAAAGAATAACCGGACGAAGAGGAGAGAAAGAACCGCGGTGAGGAGGATCCGGGCGCGAATACAGGCGATCCTATCACACGCGGATTCGATGAGAGTATTCCCCTTCGGCGGACACGTCTAGTACGTGCGATTCCGAGGATTGGGTGGCCTGGCGGTTGCGTTGTTCTGCGCCGCGGGCGGGATGGCGCAGACGGCGCTGCGGATTTCGGTGGTCGAAGGCGACGGTGCGGTTTATGAAGCCGGGTCGAGGGCGACGCGGGGCATCACGGTTCTGGTAACCGACTCGACCGGCAACCCGGTCCAAGGCGCGACGGTGACTTTCACGCTTCCTCGAGACGGAGCGGGCGGAACCTTTGCCGATGGTGGGAAAACGCTGGTGTTGACGACGCAGGCCGATGGCAAGGCGGCGGCGTGGGGCATGCAGTGGAACCACTCGGCGGGCGAGTTCGAGGTTCGCGTGACGGCGGCGAAGGATGGAGCCCGGGCCGGCCTGGTCTGCCAGCAGTATTTGAAGGAGAAGACCGCGCCGCAGGCGGGCGGTTCCGGCACATTCCAAAAAGATCATCACTACAAGAAGTGGCTGCTGACGGGCCTGGTGGTGGGCGGGGCGGTAGTGGGCGGCATGGCGTTCGCCAAGAACCACACGACGCAGACGAACGGCGTTGCGCCGCCGCCTCCGGCTTCGATCGGGACGCCGACGATCACGGTGGGGCACCCATGACGAGACGGATCTTCAAGGTGGCGGTTTGGATGAGTTGTGCGGTGGCGTGGGCGCAGAGCGGGTTAGTAGCGCCGCGCGCCGGTTTTGTGCTCGACGCGCAGGGCGAGGTGAGGCCGGCGATGGGGATCGCGGGGAACTTCTGGCTGGGAGCCGGCGTGGCTTCGGGCACGGCGGCTTCCTTTGGCGCGCTCGGCGGGTTTGTGCAGGATGCGGGCGGCGTTTCGGTGCTCGACGCCGGCGGACGTGTGGTGAAGCGGATTGCGGCCCGCGGCGCGATGGCGTTCGGGTTTGCGCCGAACGGGGCTCCGGCGCTCGTGTATTTCGCGGCGGCGCACGAGATCGGCCGGATTGCCGCGCCTCCGATGGTGCGGGTGCGCGTGGAAGCGGACCTGGCCGCATTGGCCGAGGCGGATGCGGCGAACGCGTGGGCGGTGGTGCGCGAGGACGGCGGATTGTCACGGGTGAAAATCGCGCTGGCGACCGGCGCGGAGGTGTCGCGCGAAGCGCTGGTGGGAGTGGCGGAGCCGGTGATGATTTTGCCGGACGGTACGGTGGTTTTCGAGCGCGAGCGGAACGTAGTGCTGCGGGATACGAGCGGGGCGGAGCGGCAGATTCCGGTGACGTTCGACGCGACGGGTTTCACGTCGCTGGGTGAGGGATGGATCGCGGCGGCGGGGAAGGACGGTACGGAGTTTGCGATCCGAACGGCGGCCGGACGAGAAGGCGCGTGGCAGCTTCCGGAGGAGGCGCGATGAGGGCGCTGGTGGTGGCCGCGCTGGCCAGCCTTCCGGCGCTG
>JAKAJI010000435.1 GCA_021813825.1 Acidobacteriota bacterium
TCTTCCACATACGCCCCGGAGTGCACCCGTACGCCGCGCCCCAGCACCGACCCTCTCACCAACCCTCCGGAAAGAATCGTGCCGCCAGCCGTGATCGAGTTCAGCGCATGTCCGCGCCGCCCTTCCTGGTCATAGAGAAACTTCGCCGGCGGATCCGAGTAACCGGCCGTCCGCAGCGGCCATCGCCGGTTGTAAAGGTTCAGCGCCGGCACCACGTTCCGCAGGTCCATGCTCGCTTCAAAATAGGCGTCCAGCGTCCCCACGTCCCGCCAGTACACCGGCGCGTCCGGCGGATCGCCCGGAATCCGGTTCGTCTGAAAATCATAGGCGAACATATCCGCCCGGCCGATCAGCCCGGGAAGAATGTCCCGCCCGAAATCGTGCGAGCTGTCTTCGCGTGCCGCGTCCGCGTATAATTCCTGCACCAGCGTCTTGGTTGAAAAAATGTAATTCCCCATCGACGCATACACACGGTTCGGGTCGCCCGGCATGGTCGGCGCGTCGGCCCGCTTCTCATGAAACGCCACCACGCTCGAATCTTCCCGTGTCTCGATCACGCCGAACTCCGACGCCAGTTCCCGCTCTACCGGAATCGCGGAAATCGTAACCTGCGACCGCTTGTTGACGTGATACTCGATCATCTCGCGGATGTTCATCCGATAGATGTGATCCGCACCGAAGATCGCCACCAGGTGCGGGTCCGCCTGCTCGATCAGGTTAATGTTCTGGTAGAGCGCGTCTGCGGTCCCGCGATACCACTCCTCCCCCGCGGTCCGCATCTGCGCCGGCACGGGGATGATGAAGTTGCTCAGCAGCAGTCCATTCGCTTCCCACCCGTCGCGCAGGTGCTGCAGCAGCGACTGGCTGCGGAACTGCGTCAGCACATAAATCGAATAAATCCCCGAATTCAGCAGATTGCTGAGGACGAAATCGATAATCCGGTATCGTCCTCCAAAAGGCACCGCCGGCTTGGCCCGCTCTTTTGTCAGCGGGTAGAGCCGGGTCCCTTTCCCCCCGGCCAGCACAAACGCAAGCACGCGCATCTGCATGAAGATCGCCTCCCCGAGCCTCGGTCTGCCTACCTGTTCCCGGCCATTCTTACAGCATCGCCGCCGGCAAAGCAACTCCCACGCCGCGTTGCCGGTTCCCGGCGTCCTGGTGCGGCGTCACCACTCCCGCGCCCGCGCTTACTTTACAACGTCTTCCGTCTTCTTGACCGCTTTCTTCAACCCTTTACTCGTGTCGCGCGCGGCGTCTTTCGTCGCATCCGCCGTCTTATCGGCTGCTTTCGCCGTATCGTGCGCCATGGCCTTCGAGTCGTGCGCCGTGTCGCGCGCGACCGCCTTCGTATCATGGGTTGCGTCGCGCGCCACGTGCTTCGTCACATGCGCGGTCTTATCCGTCGCCTTCGCGGTGTCGTGGGCGATATGCTTGGTGTCCCGCGCCGTGTCGTGCGCGACATCCTTCGTCACATGCGCCGTCTTGTCTGTCGCCTTCGCCGTGTCATGCCCTACCGTCCGCGAATCTTTGGCGGTATCGTGGGCGGCCTTCTTCGTATCCTTCTTCACCACATGACCGGTCTTCTTGGCGTCCTTGTCGACGTCCTTGGCGGCCTTCATGAACGGATCGTCCTGTGCTGCAGCCTTGCCCGCAAGACCCAATGCCAGGACCGCAATGAATAAGAACTGAACAGTACGCTTCATGATTATCCTCGTCTTTCTCCCGGCCGTGCGCAGACGCGCTCCACCCGGACTGCCTACTACAGTAACCTATGCCGCGTCGATCGGATCAGCGAGCGCACAGGGCCGTGAGCGGCGCAAGCCGCGCGGCTCCGTTGTGCGCGGTGTAAACAAGGGACCCTTAGTGCCCGCCGCCGCCCGCCACCGCCGTCGGAACCAGCAACGGAAAGTGCGCGCCCTCGGGGACCGGCGCCAGCATATCTTCTTTGCGCATCACCAGGTCCGACGTGCTGTAGCCCGCCAACTCGAACCCGTGCCCGTGCGTGATCGCATCCGTCGGGCACGCCTCCACGCAGTACCCGCAGAAGATGCAGCGGCTGTAGTCGATGTTGTACACCTCGGCATACCGCTCGCCGCCGCTGATCCGCTTGGCGTCCGTGTTCTCCGCCGCTTCAATATAAATGCAGTTGGCCGGGCACGCCGCCGCGCACAGAAAACACGCCACGCACTTCTCCAGGCCGTTCTCGTCGCGCTGCAGCACGTGCTTGCCGCGATACCGTTCCTCGAACTCCGGCGGCGCGTCCGGATACAGATCCGTGATCGTCGGCTGCATCATCTCGCGGAACGTGACGCTCATTCCCTTCACGATCGCCGCCGCGGAACCGAGCACTTCGTTGACCTTCGGCATTCTGAATTCTAGTGTAGTGCGTTTCATCGCCCCCTCGCACCAGCCCCGAAAAAACACCCAAAACCCCTGAAAAACCGATTCTATACCGCTGGTACGGTACAATAAGCGTTTTTGGTCTCCCGAATGAATAATCTGATCGTACTTGGCGCCCAGTGGGGCGACGAGGGCAAGGGTAAGGTCGTCGACCTCTTCTCCGAACGCTTCGATATCGTCGCCCGCTACCAGGGCGGCCACAACGCCGGACACACCGTCTTCATCGGACAGAAGAAGTTCGTTCTCAAGCTCATCCCCAGCGGCATCCTCCGCCCGGGCGTCAAAGCCGTAATCGGCAATGGCGTCGTCGTCGATCTCGCCGCCCTCATCGACGAGATGAACGCTCTCTCTGCTGCCGGTGTCGACGTCACCCATCAACTCGCTGTCAGCAACCGCGCCCACGTCATCTTCCCCTTCCACCGCATCGTGGAGAAGATGTCGGAAGGCCGCCCGGACCGCATCGCCATCGGCACCACCAGCCGCGGCATCGGTCCCTGCTACGAGGACAAAATCGGCCGCCGCGGCATCCGCATCGCCGACCTCTACGAACCCGCCGCCTTCCAGGCACTCTACGAAACCCTCGCCGAGGACAAGCAACTCCTCGCCCAGACCTTTGGCATCCACGAGTCCATCGACTACAGCAAAATCCGCGATGAATACCACTCCTACGCCGAACGCATCCGCCCGCTCGTCTGCGACACCTCAAAGCTGTTGAACGACGCAATTCGCGCCGGCAAGCGCGTGCTCTTCGAAGGCGCCCAAGGCACCATGCTCGACATCGACCACGGCACCTATCCCTTCGTCACGTCATCCAGCGCAACCGCCGGCGGAGCCTGCACCGGCGCAGGCGTCCCGCCCACCGCCATCTCCGGTGTCGTCGGCGTCTCGAAAGCCTATATCACCCGCGTCGGCAGCGGCCCCTTCCCCACCGAAGACAAGGGCGAGGCCGGTGAGCGCCTCCGCCGCGCCGGTAACGAATTCGGCGCCGTCACCGGCCGCCCCCGCCGCTGTGGCTGGTTCGATGCCCCACTGCTTCGCTACACCGCCGCCATCAACGGCTTCGACAGCTTAGTGGTCACTAAACTTGATGTTCTCGACGGCCTCGACGAGGTCCCCGTCTGTGTCGGCTACAAGTGCAACGGCCGCGCTCTCGACGAAATGCCCGCCACCCTCGGCGTCCTCGAATCCCTCGAACCGGTCTACGAAAAACTCCCCGGCTGGTCCGGTTCCACCCGCGGCCTCTGCAACGAAGCGGACCTCCCTCCCCGCGCCCGCGACTACCTCCGCTTCCTCACGGAAGCAACCGGGGTCGAGATCGGCTGCATCTCCACCGGCCCCGAACGCGACGAAACCATCCTTATCCCCGGCTCCAGGCTCGATCACCTCCTCAACTCGGCCTGAGTTGGACGCGCCGCTCAGTACATATTCACCATCACCGTCCGCCAGGCAGAATTCCCCGCTACGTCCTTCGCAACGACGCTAATCACGTTCATGCCGGGGAATAACTGAATCGGAGCCGTCTTCCACTGCGTCGTCCCGGCGGCCACGCCGGAGAAACCCGTCGACGTTGTCCAGGTCACGGAAGCCACGCCGGAGTTATCGCTCGCTACCCCCTGAACCACAATAGTCGAGTTAGAAGTAGAGTAAGTCGAAGCCGCTGGACTTAGAATCGTCAGTGCCGGCGGCGTCGTATCTTTGGCCCCGCCACTACCGGTAGGAGTCCCGCCCGTAGGCGTTCCACTCGTCGGAGTCCCACTCGC
>JAKAJI010000052.1 GCA_021813825.1 Acidobacteriota bacterium
GACTGGATGCGATAGAGCCGGTGCCCGAACTTGCGGCCCAGGTTCAGCTGAAGGCGCGCCGGCAGGAGCAACTGGCCGGGACGATGGGGGTGCGTGTGCGTTTCCAGGCGGATGTAGCACGCGCCCGCATCGACTACCTCCGCGATGAGCGCGCGGCCGAGGACTGGATCACGGCGGTCATCTTCACGGCGGCGATGCCGGGGCCGTCGTTAAACCCGCGCAGCATGGGTATGGGACAGACGATGTACTACTCGTGCGAGGCAAGTTATCTGTTCGCGGCGCGCGCGCCGGCCGGCCAACTCCAGGGCCGCGAGCGTTTCTTCCTCATGCTGATTTCCAGTGAGGAAATCGACGCGAAGTGGCAGGCCCGGATCACTCAGGCAGCCGCGCAGATGAATGCCGAGAACGGCGCCGCGGCGGCCCAACGCTCCGCCATCATCGCCGATGCCGGGAGACAGTTCGGCGAAATGACGGCGCGCGGCTACGAGCAGCGTTCAAGACTGCAGGATTCCTCAGCGAAGCAGTTTGACCAAGACATACGCGGCGTTCAAACCTACCGCAATCCGGAGACCGGTGAGACGGTGGAGTTGAGCAACGAATACGGCCGTGCCTGGGCCAACGGCGAGAACGAGTACATTTTGTCGGATTCGGCCACGTTCAATCCAAATGTCGCGCTCCATAGCGGCAGTTGGAGGGAACTGGAGCCGGTGAAGCCGTAATCGGCGCCGACGATCCGCCTGGCAGCGACATGCGCGCCAGCACTCGCAATACAGGCTACAGGCGCCACAAACGGAACTGCTGTTCCAGTGGCTTGCTTCGCCGTCCGAGGTTCACCTCGCGCGAACGCCTCAGCTTGCGGGCGGCGATGGCCTCCCGACTCGATGGCGTTGCGAATCAAATGCCGGAGTTCGGCTTACCCTTCCGCCACAACGATGCGGGCAGCGGCGCTGACGCCTGCCGGCCCTGGGCATCACTACGCAGGTCAGGACGGGGCCGATGTTGCCGATGTGCTGCTGGAACGAGAAGATTGCGTTCTCCGCACTGATAGCCCGGATCAGGCGGTGGCGGTGATGTTGCGGACCTCTTCCTCGTCCTCCACCACCACGGTACTTTCGGCGCCGTGCAGGTCTCCTGTATAGACCTGAGGCCCAGCCGGCGCGGCGCCGTCCAAGTTCCTTCGTGACGGTAGATATTGCGCCCTTTCCGCGCACACCTCATTCGGAGTGCGGGTGTACAATCCAGGCGGGTGATTCGGAAAGGACGGCGACGTGCCATATGGAAAGACGCGACTTTCTGAAAACCGCAGGCGCCGGCGCCGCGGCTTTAACCGCAGTTTCTTACCTGCGTGTAATTGGCGCTAACGAAAGACTTCACGTTGGCCTCATCGGGTGTGGAGGGCGCGGTACGCTCGACGCGCGCCTGATGCGGGGAACTCTGGAGGACATCCAGGCTGTAGCGCCTGACAACTACCATGATGGCAATGTCGACCCGCGCCTGAGAGAACCGAGAAATGTCGATATCGCGGCGCTGTGCGACGTTTACGGCAGCCGCATGGACGCCGCGAAGAGATGGGCGCCGCAGGCGAAGACCTACAACGATTTTCGCGAGTTGCTGGCGGACAAAGAAATCGATGCCGTGATCGTCGCCACCCCGGATCCCTGGCACGCGCAGATGCTGATTCTGGCCTGCGAAGCGGGCAAAGACGTCTACCTGGAGAAACCGGTGTTTTACCGGCTGGGCGAAGCCAAGGCCATGGTTGCCGCGGCGCGGAGCAGTAAGCGTATCGTGCAGATCGGGACGCAGCACCGCTCGGCGGACCATATTGCCGAGGCGGCGAGGATGATCCAGAGCGGCAAGATCGGCGAAGTTCACTTCGTGCGCGCCTGGAACTACATGGGCATGACCTATGGGAATCCGCCTGTGCCGGACAGCGATCCGCCCGCCGATTTGAATTGGGATGCCTGGCTGGGACCGGCGCCGAATGTGCCGTTCAATCGCAACCGGCTGAGTTACCGGTCCTTCATGGACTACACCAATGGGATCATTACCGATTACGGCAACTACCGTTT
This sequence comes from Acidobacteriota bacterium, assembly GCA_021813825.1. Lineage (GTDB taxonomy): Bacteria > Acidobacteriota > Terriglobia > Bryobacterales > Bryobacteraceae > JAJYKC01. The sequence goes on from JAKAJI010000052.1 coordinate 2,070, forward strand.
CGATTCGGCGCATCAGATCATGGGAGTCGATCTGCCGACGACGGCGGTCTCATGGGCGGTGCGATTCAACAAGAAGACTGCCGGCGACATCTATGATATGCAGACTTGCATCATTGAGTATCCGACCTTCATTTTGAATTACGAGGCCAGTAACTATAACGGCCACGGGTTGGGCGGCCGGACGCCGGGCATGCGCTATTACGGCATGTTGGGGCCTGAGGATCGCCCGCATGGGATGGCGTTCTACGGGACCGAGGCGGCGCTTTTCGTAGACCGCATTGGCATGGAGCTTTATTCGGAACCGAAGCTGCCGGAGGGAAACGGCAGGCGCGGGCCCAGAGGAATGGCGTTGGTTCCGCGGATGGAGAAGATCATGATGAACGAGGACGAGCCGACGCCCTTGCACACCAAGAATTTCGTCGATTTCTTGCGTGCCCGGAAAGAGCCCATTGCGAATATTGAGGTGGGCGTCCGGGCGACTACGATCGGGTGCATTGGGAACGTGGCATATTGGACGGGGCGCAAGGTGAAGTGGGACGGCGAGGCGCGGATCTTTCCCGATGACGCGGAGGCCAATCAGTTTCTTTTCCGGCCGTACCGCAAACCATGGGACTTAGTCAAAATGAGCTCCTGACGTTCGAGGAGCCCTTTCTTCAGGTTGATTATGAAACTACGAGCGATTTTCGTGTGGGGTTTCGTTGGATGCCTGCTGCTGGGTGTCGCGGCGCGTTCCCAGACCAAGGCGGGCGAGCCGATCCCACGCCTTGAAAAGCAGGGCACGGCTCTTCGGATGATCGTCGACGGGAAACCGTTTCTGATGATCGCCGGAGAACTGCACAATTCCAGTGCGTCGAGCCTGGAGTACTTGAAGCCGATCTGGCCACGTCTGGCGGCTATGCATATCAACACGGTATTGACCCCGATTTATTGGGAGCTGCTGGAACCGCAGGAAGGCAAATTCGATTTCAGTCTGGTGGATGGCCAGATTGCACAAGCCCGGCAGAACCACGAGCGGATCGTTTTCCTATGGTTTGGAAGCTGGAAGAACGGGATGTCCAGCTACATCCCGGGCTGGGTCAAGACCAACCAGGACCGCTTCCTACGCGTGCGGGACAAAGACGGGAAGAGCGTTGAGATCCTTTCCACGTTTAGCGACGCGAACCTACAAGCCGATACGCGCGCCTTTGTTGCGCTGATGCGGCATATCAAAGCAGTGGATGCGCAGCGCACCGTCATCATGATTCAAGTAGAGAACGAAGTGGGCGTGTTGGGAGATTCGCGCGACCGGAGCGAGGCTGCCGATAAGGCATTCGCCGGCGCGGTCCCCAGCCAACTGATGGATTACCTCCAGCAACACAAGGATTCACTTGCTCCGGAGCTCACCAAGCTGTGGTCGACGAGCAATTTCCGCACCTCGGGAACGTGGGAAGAGGTGTTCGGGAGGGGCGCTTCCACGGATGAAGCGTTCATGGCCTACAACTACGCGCGCTACATGGAGCACGTCGCGGCGGCAGGCAGAGCGGTGTACGATCTTCCGATGTATGTGAACGTGTGGCTGTCAAATCCCAGCCGGAAGCCGGGCGACTGGCCGAGCGGATGTCCCGAGCCGCAGGTGATGGATATATGGCTGGCGACCGCGCCGCATATTGATGCCATTGCTCCCGACATTTATTCGCCTGGTTTTCCGGCGGTCGCCGACCGCTACCATCGGGACAGAAATCCGTTGTTTATCGCCGAGACCAGCGCGCGGGGCGGCGAAGGCAACGTCTTCTATGCGTTCGGACAGCATAGCGCGATGTGTTTCTCGCCGTTTGCCATCGATTCGCTGGGCATGGGGAGGTTTGGCGAGAAAATGGAGCCGCCCGCGGACCTGGACCTGACGCGGAGCTACGAGATCATCACGCAACTGGCTCCGCTGATCCTGGAGAACATGGGCAAAGGCACAATGGCGGGGGTTTCGCTGGGGCCGGATACTCCGCCGCAGACCGTCCGATTGGGCAACTACAACCTGGAGGTGTCGCGGCCAAGGCCGCGCTTTGCCGCGCCGCCGCCAAGCGGCCCCCCGGGGCTTCAGGCCTCCAGTCGCGCGGGTGCGCTTTTCATCTCCCTGGGACCGGACGAGTATCTGGTGGCGGGCAACGGCCCGGTTAGCGTAGCATTCTCCCCGGCAACACCGGGTCCGCCGACCGCGGGGATCTCCTACGTCGAGGAGGGCAACTACATCCACGGCCGCTGGGTCCCCGGCCGGCGTCTTAACGGCGACGAGAACGGCCAGGGGAAGTTCGTGCGGATCGGCGGCTTTAGCGACACGGGCCATATCCAGCGTGTCACGCTGTACCGCTATCGTTGAGGATAAACGACCAGTCTCGCTTCAGAGTTTTACAGCGTTCTTTCGGATGTAATCATCCACTGTGTCTGGTTCGGGGCCGATGAAGTGATACGGCTCACCATAGCGAAGGCCGAACTTTTCGCCGGTTTCCGAATCGCGCTGGAGGACGAATTGGCGGACGTATTCCCGGTTGGCGGTTTCGTCGCTGTCGCCGAGAATCGGGAGCCGAAGCCCCTGCTCGTGCAAGCGGCGCCGTAGTTGCGCGCCGTTTTGACCCGCGGGTCCCTGCGCCACATTGACTAAGTTGACGCCGATTTTGCGGTCCATGAAATCGGTGGTGTCGACGATACGGTTGACGTATTGCGGGCCGCGCGCGAAGTAGTACTTCTGTTGGACGAGGTGGGGCCTAAGGCCGGCGTCGAAGTGTTCCGGATAGTCTTTACCCATGCCGGCCATCCAGCAGGCGGCCTCCACGGCGCTCGCCGTCACATAGTGGTCCGGGTTCTCTTCGTAATGTCCCCAAGGGTCGTAGGAGATGACTGTGTCCACTTTCAAAAGGCGGAAGAGGAAGATGAGCCTGAGGCGCAGTTCGAGAGGCGAAACGGCGTCGAGCATGTGGTTGCGGTAATAGAGGTTATATACCTTGGTCAGACCGAAGGCGCGCGCCACGGCGGCGTTATCCCGTTCGTTGGCCAACACACCTTCGCCCACGGTGCCCGGGCCGGTGTGGTCGTCATTCGTCGTGCGTATCAGGTAGCCGGTGTAGCCTTCCTCGAGAAGTTTGAAGATGAGGCCGCCGGCGTAGATGGGGAGGTCGTCCGCATGTGGCTGAATCGCGGCCAGCACCTTGCCGGCATGCGGCTTTCCGGGTTGGAGGCGCTCGACATAAATATCGCTTTTGATGAATGGGCCTTCGTCGGCCAAGGCTGTGGCGGCGGGCAGAGAAATCGCCCCTGCCGCGAGACGGGAAAGGAACTCGCTGCGCTTCATGCGTGAAGTTTAGCGCGACCACTTTGAAGAGGCGTGCTTTGATTCCGACTGCCTTTGCGAGTGGGGGCGTCGAGCCAGGATCTCTCGCGCCATCTCGAATGCCGGTAACGGACCTGAGCAGTAGGCCAATCCCGTTTCGGAGGCAGGGCCCGGGGATTTGCGGGACAGCGGCGGTCACAACCGCCAAAGGCGAGAGCAACCGGCCCGGCTGAAGCCGCACTGCGACAGCCGCTTCGGGGTTTCCAAGAGCCGGAATGGCGGGTAACACAGGGCAGATCGATTTCGATCAGGGGAACGCCACGCGCAAAACGGAGAAATCATCATCGAGCACGGGATGGCCACGGAGGGACTTCACGTAGGAATGGAGGGCGTCGAGATCGGCCAAGCCCCGGGGCTGTTTTTGCAGGAACTCCGCGAGCCCGTCGATTCCCCATAAGGCCCCGCTGGAAGTGTCAACCTCATAGACGCCGTCGGAGTAGACGTAGAGGTACGAGCCGGGTTTGACGAGCGAGCAGTCGCCGAGGAACGGCGCATCCGGAAAGGCGCCGATGACGCGGTTGGCGGTAAGCAGGCGTTGCGGCGCTTCGGCTCCCGCGAGAAGGATCGCCGGAGGGTGGCCGCCGCTCGAGTAGCGAAGACGGCGGTCCGGCAGGTGGTAAACACCGTACCAGCAGGTGAGGAACAAATCATTATGCTGCTGCATGGGGAAGAACTGGTTCATGGCCCGGAGGACGTCCTCCGGCACTCGGAAATCAACGCCGGGGAGGGCGTGGGTGCGAATGGCTTCGAGCGCCGAGACGGAAAAGAGCGCGGCGCCGACGCCGTGACCGGTGACGTCCAAAAGATAGATGGCGAAATTTTCGGGGTCGATCCAGTGGTATCCGAGAGAATCGCCGCCCAATTGCGCGCAAGGAATGAACCGCCACTCGGTTGTTACAGTTCCTTCCGTGATCGGCTTCGGCAACAACGACATCACGTATTCCGCGGCTTGCGCGAGATCCGCCGTAAGCGCTTCGTAGGCTTCATTCCGCTCGAGGAGGGCCACGTAGGCGCGGGAGTGGTACCGGAGGCGGGCGATGAGTTCAATGCCGTCGGGAAGTTTCACGAGGTAGTCGTTGGCGCCCAAGGCGAACGCCTCGGCCTTCGTGGTCGGCTCTTCCCGGGAGGAAAGAACGATGAGCGGTATGTCTTTGAGCTTGGGATGAGCGCGATACCACTTCACCAGCGTCAGCCCGTCGATGTCCGGCATGATCAGATCCTGGAGGATCACGGTGGGTGAAAATTTCAAAGCTTCGGGAACGGCCATGGCGGGATCCGCGCAGTAGCGAAGTTCCATGTCGGTTTCGCCGGCCAGCATGCGCGTGACGGCCTCACAGACGATCGGTTGATCATCGACGAGCAGAACTTTGATTGGATGGTCAATCGAAGGGGATGCGTTCGTCTCGGGCGGCATAAGCGGTCCTTTTCCGATCCAGTTGCCGGAGGATTGCGGGCGCGATCTCGGGCAAGGGTAAGATTTCAGCGGCGGCGCCGATGCGGGCGGCGGCGGCCGGCATTCCGTAAATCACTGAGCTGTTCCGGTCTTGGGCGATGGTGTACCATCCGGCTTCGCGCAGAGCGAGCAACCCGGCTGCACCGTCATTTCCCATGCCGGTCAGGAGCACGGCGATGCCCGGCTCGGGCCAATTTTCGCGGAGGCTGGCGAAGAACACATCGACGGAGGGGCGATAGGGATTGGCGGCCGGCTCGGGTGTATAGCGCAAGGTCAGGTCGCGAGCCAGAACCAGATGATCGTTGGTAGAGGCGAGGAAGGCCGTGCCGGGTTGAATACGCATGCGGTCGCGCGCCAGCACGACGCGAAAGCGACTTTGCTCGCCCAGCCATTCGGCCAAGCCCCCGGAAAATTGCATGTCGAGATGTTGCACGATGGCGATCGCCACGTCCTGTTGATAGGGCAGCGAGGCGAGGATCGCGGCAAGAGCCTTGGGTCCGCCTGTCGAAGAAGCGAGGGCGATGAAGCTGGGCAGATGACCGACGCGCGGAGGCGCCTTGGGTTTGGCCGCGGGCGCCGGCTCGCGCTGTGCACCGATCAGTTTGCCGATGGTGGTGATCTTGGCCAGCAAGGCGTGGCTGCCCTCCGTGCCGCCGCCGGGGCGGAGAACAGGTGCGTGAACCGCGTCGAGAGCTCCATAGCCCATCGCCTCAAAGAGCTTCGCGGCATTTTCGGTGACGGAGGTAGTGAGGAAAAGAATCGGGCACGGCGAGCGTTTCATGATGGCCGCGGTTGCCTGGACGCCATCCATGACCGGGAGGAGCAGGTCCATGAGGATCAGGTCCGGCCGGTCGTCGGCGCAGCGGGAGACCGCGTCAGCGCCGTTGAGGGCCACCCAGGCGATTTCGTGACCGCCGGCGGACACGATGCGGCATAGCATCTCGACGCTCGCTGGGGCGGCATTTACTATGGCGATCCGCATGGCTTTACGCCTCACCAATCAGGTCCCGCACGGCGCTTACCAGGGATTCGTCGTGGAAAGTGCTCTTGGTCAGGTAATAGTTCGCGCCGGCTTCCATTCCTTTGATGCGATACTCAGGCTGTTCTTTGTAGGAGACGATGACCACCGGGAGCGAGGCGGTGCGCGGAGCGGACCGCACACGGCGAATCAGTTCGATACCGTCCATGCGGGGCATGTCGACGTCGGTGACCAGAAGATCGAACGAGGTACGCTGGATGGCGTTCCAGGCCTCCATGCCATCGACGGCGACGACGACCTCGTAGCCCTGGTTTTCCAGCAGACGGCGCTCGACTTCGCGCACGGTGATGGAATCGTCGACAACCAGAAGGCGTTGGCGGGTACGCGGGTGGGCTGGCTCGGCGGGCGGCATCACCTTTCGAAGGGCGTCCTCGCCGAGCAGCTTGTCCATGGAGCGGACAAGGTCGTCGACATCGAGCACCAAGGCTGGCGTGCCGTCGTCCAGGATTGCGCCGGTGCTGATGTTAGGCACCTTGCCGAGACAATCGGGAAGGGGTTTTACGACGAGGTCGCGCTGTCCGAGAAAGCGATCCACGGCGAGCCCGTAACAGCTCAGGCGGTCGCTGATGATGACCAGACAGATATCGCGCCATGCAGCGGCGGCGGAGGGTCCTTCGAGCACCTGGCGGGCGTCAAGGACCCCAACGTGCTTTCCGTCGACGTCGCAGAACTGGCGGTCTTCGAGGACCTGAAGGTCCTTCAAAGTGGTGCGCAGCAACCGGTCAATGCGTGTCAGGGGGATGGCGTAGACCTGGCCGCCGATGTCGACGAGGAGCGAGCGGACAATAGCGAGCGTAAGGGGTAGCTGCAGTTCGATGGTGGTGCCGGCGCCCGGCGTGGACTGAACGCGCACGGAACCCCCGACGGCGCGCACGGCGGTGTGGACCACATCGAGGCCTACGCCCCGGCCGGAAGTTTCGGTGACGACCCGCGCGGTGGAGAAGCCCGGGAGGAACAAGAACTCCATGATTTCGGCTTCGGCGAGCGAGCGGGCCATTTCCTCGGTGAGATAACCGCCGTCCACGATTTTTCGGCGGACAGCGGCCAGATTGACGCCGGCGCCGTCGTCGGTCACGGAGATCCTCAACATGCCCGAGACGTGATGTGCGGAGAGCACGAGTTTGCCCTCGGGCGGCTTTCCGCGGGCGACGCGATCGGCGGGAAGTTCGATGCCGTGGTCGAGGGAATTGCGCAGCAGGTGGGTGAGAGGCGATTCGAGCCGGTCCAGGATGTCGCGGTCCACCGGCGTGGACGCTCCGTCGATTTCGAGACGCACTTCTTTCCGAAGGTTCCTGGCAAGATCACGGATCATGCGCGGAAATCCGTGGGTGCCGTCGGCGAAGGGGCGCATGCGGCTCGAGACGGCCTCCGAGTAAAGCGAGTCTGCCAGGACCTCCAGGCGGCGGCTCCAATCCTCATATTCAGTCTGGTATTTGGAAAGAACGTTGCGCGCGTTCCGGAACTGTTCGACTGAGCGTTCCAGTTCTTCCTGCGCGGCATCGAGGTCCGATTCGCGGAGCAGATCGCGGATGTGTTCGAGTCCCGCCGCCGCGGCATTTTGATCCTGTTTGAGGCGCTGGAGGGAGGTAAGCAGGGAGCGGGTAAATTGCGTTTGGACGACGCACTCGCCTGTCAGGCCGACCAGACGATTCAGAGACTCGGCGCGGACTCGCACGGACTGGTCTTCGGGCGTGGGAGGCGAAGCGGTGGCGGGTTCCGGCTTAGGCGGCGCCGGGATCGCCGCGGGCGTTGCAGGCGTGGTGGACATCCGAGCGATAAGCTCTTCGATGGCGCCGGACTGACGTTCGAGCTCCTCCGCGATGGTTCCGGGCGTCAGGGCGGCAACCCGGAGAAGCAGGTCGTTCGCTTGCAACAGGAGATCGGCCTGAGCGGAAGTGAGATTCCCTGTCCCGCGTTGAGTGGCGAGAAGCGACTCCTCGATTGCGTTCGCGATCCGCACGGCGGCATCCATTCCCACGATCCGGGCCGCGCCTTTGATCGAATGTGCCGCTCGCGAGAGCGCCCGGAGGCTTTCCGCCGACTCCGCGCCGGGCTTGGCGAGCCCCTCTTTCAACACGCGCGCGTTTGTTTCGAGTTCGGCGCGAAACATGTCGAGCATCGCGGCATCGACTGCTACGGCGGGGGGCGGAGACGTTCTGGACGCTGGTGGAGGTGGGAGTGGCGGGCCCGCGAGAGAAGCGGCAAGTTCGACGATCAAGCGGTTGATCGTTTCGGCTTGTTTTTCCAGTTCGGCAGGAATCGCGGCCGACGGGGCTGTTGCGGCGTGCAGGAAGACATCATTGCTATGCAACAGCGCTTCGACATGCGCGGCGGAAAGCTTCAAGGCGCCGCGTTGGGCTGCCGAGAGCACATCTTCCATGGCGTGGGCCAAGCGCACGGCGCGGTCGAGGCCGATCATGCGGGCGGCGCCCTTAATCGAATGCGCGGCCCGCATCAGCGGCTCCAGCATTTTCGGAGACTGCTCGGCTTCGGCCTTCACGAGGCCCTCTTCCAGGACGCGGGCGTGGGTCTCGAGTTCCGTACGAAACAGGTCGAGCATCACGGGATCCACAGGCGGGTTTTGGGTCAGAGAGCTCATGCGTTTGCGCTACTGAGAAGCCGTTGCACGAATTTCGGTCCGTCAAGCAATCCGGCGAGTTTTTCTTTTGCGAAGAACACCGAGGTTGTGAAAGCCCGTTGGTTATGGGCGAGCGTTACGGGTGGCGTCTCGAGATCTTCCGGCGAGAGGCGAAGGACGCCGATGACTTGGCCGACGGAGCAGGCGAGCCGCGATTCGCCATCGCGCAGTATGAGGAGACGACCGGGCGAGGCCAGCGATTCGCTCACTTCCACCTGGAGAGCCGCAGCGGCGGAAAAACAGGGCACCAATTCGCCGTCGACGTTGACCAAGCCACGGAAGACGGCGCCGGTGCGCGAGGGAACGGCGTGAACCGTTCGTGTCTCCACGACGCGCTCGAGCAGTTTCGTCGAAAGCGCAAGATACTCTTCCCCGACCTGGAAGACAATTACCGATTCACCGTGGAGGGCGACGGAGGGCTTGGCCTCGCCAAGCAGACGCGACCACTGTTGGCGAAGAGCGGGAGACGCTTCGCGTTCGAGCAATCCACGACCGGCGCGCGCGTACTCCTCGCAGTTGCGGCAGTGGCCGACTTCGGCGAGGCGGGGGCAACTGGCGTCACCGCCCACGCCGACTTGGTTCCAGCACCTGTCAAGGCCGCCGCGCATCGGCCACCTCCGGTGAACGGGCGGCGAGTTTGGCGGCGCGGCCACGGAAGATTTTTGCTCGGGCTGGATCTCCCCGGCGCTCGCAGAGCAGACTCATCTGGATGAGGCTGACGTAGTGGGCGGGATCGAGATAGAGCGCTTTGCGAAAACAATCCTCGGCGAGGTCGAGACGGTCACGAGCCGCGTTGATGACCCCCTCGAGGTAAAAGGCATCGGCGTCCGAGCCTTGCGCTTGCAGTTGCCGGCACAGCAGCGACGCAGCCTCAAATGCACCTGCGTCGGCGAGTTGCCGTGCTTGCTCAAACAAGCGGCCGCGTTCGGTCTCGGGCCGGGGTTCGGGGACCGCGGGCGCGGGCGTGAACGAGGAGGGTTGCGGTGGGGCCGGGCGATCCATCTTCCAGACGGGGGTGGGAGGAAGCGCGGGCACGGCTTTGCGGCAGGCGAACGACCGGGGTTGGCCGAGCGGTTCATATCCCTGGCGCAGCAAGATGCTCACTTCCGCGTGGCCGGTAATCACTACGCCGTTATGCGCGAGGAGCTGCCCGATGAGACGGACGACGGACTCCTGGGCTTTCGGCCGGAAGTAGATCAACAGATTCCGGCAGAAGACGACGTCGTACGGGGCCTGCGTGGTCAGAAACGACGGATGCAGAAGGTCGTCTCGATGGAAGCGGACGAGGCGCGCGATTTCGGGACGCAGAGCGAAGCCGCCGGTGACCGGTTCAAACCAGCGGTTGCGAGAATCGCGCCAGTCTTGGCGGAACGAGTTCGCGGGATAGACCGCGCGGGAGGCCGTTTCGAGGGCACGCCGGCTAATGTCGCATGCATCCACAGTAAAACCGCCAGGCGGCAGTCCGGCCTCCAAAAGCGCGATGGCGATGGAGTAGGCTTCTTCGCCGGTCGCGCAGGCGGCCGAGAGTGCGCGAAGGCCCGGGCGACCTTTCGCATATTCGGCCAGGAAGTCGAAGGGCCCGCAATCACGGAAAAACCAGGTTTCGAGGACGGCCAGTTCCTCGACGAGGTTGTCGAACTCCGCTTCCGAGGTTTGGAGCAGACGAAAATAGGCGTCGACGCCGAGAAGGGCGCATGCCGCCATGCGGGCGGCTGTCGCGCGTTCAATCGCATGGGCGCCGAGGACTTTGGTGTCGAGCCCGGCACGTTCGGAGAGCAGTTGCTCGATCGCATTTGTCATGCTGGCGCTCCGAAAATCTGCTCCTGCAATTTCTCGGACAGCAGGCGATCCACATTCAACTCCTGGATCAGGCCGTCCGGGCGGATGAGGACGTCGCCTGCGAACGGGGTATCGATGCCGTGCACTCCGGCGGGTTGAAACTCCTCCGGCGAGCAGGAGAGGAGTTCCGTGGCGTGCTCGGCGAGCAAGCCCAGCAACAACGGTTCGCCGCCCTGGGGGTGGAAATTCAGCATCACGATGCGTGTGCTTAGCAACGGGCGGGCCGGCTGTCCGGTCAACAGAGACGAAAGATCGATGACGGGCACAACGCGGCCGTGGTAGGTGAACGCTCCGGCGACGAAGGCAGGCAAGCCCGGCATAGGCCGGAGGACCGGCGCTGGAATTACCTCAACGATTCGTGAGGCAGCGAGGCCGAAGCGCTGGGTTCCGGCTTCCAGGATGAGCAGCAGCATAGGTCCTCACGTCACGGAAAACCGCGCTACTTCGGATTGCAGGACGCCGACGGTGGAGCGCACATGATCGGCGATTTCGCGGAAACGAGCCAGTGATTCGCGGCTCTGGCCAGCGGCGCGGGACAGTTGCTGGATGGCCTCGAGGATTTCGTGCGCCGCCTGCGCCTGCATCTGCATGCCGCTATCGACGGTTTGAAAGTGGGGTTCCAAGGTGCGGGTGCACTCGATGGAACGGCCGACGTCGGCGGTGATGGAAGTCACGGTTTCGGAATTGGTACGCAACCGTTCCGCGTATTCCGCCATGGACCGCACCCCTTCTTTGACGGAGGACTGCATATCCCCGAGCATGTTCTCAATCTCGAGAGCCGCGACGGCGGTTTGGTCCGCGACGCGCCGAATCTCGAGGCCGACGGCTTTGAACCCGGCTGCGTGATCGCCCGCTTTCTCGGCTTCGATCGCCGCGTTGAGCGAGATCAGGTTCGTGCGATTGGCAATCTTGGTGATCGCGTCGAGAACGGAATTGATGTCGGTGGCTTTCGCGGAAATTCGATTGAGCACTTCGGAGACGGACGCGGCGCCCTCGAGGGTTTGTTGCATGGCGGCGTTGATGCCGGAGAGGCCGCTCAAGCCGGCGTTGGCAACCTGCGTCGCCTCAGCAGCCATGCCTGTCACGGAACGCATATTCTTCGCTAGTTCGGTGACGGTCGCGAAGATCTGCTTGCTGCTGGCCGCGACCTGGCTTGTGGAAGCCGCCTGTTCGGCGAAACTTGTTTCGACCTGCCTTAGCGCGTCGGCCATTCTGGCAGTGGACTCCTCGACATCGGCATAGGCTTTTCGCACTTCGCTGACCAGGGAGTCGAGGCTCTTCGCCATCGTGCAGAATGCGCCCAGAAGCCGGAATGCCTCATCCCGGATGTGACCGTTCGTGGCCATGATCGGGCCGCCGAGGAATCGTTGTAGGCCGGGCTCGGAGAGACTCGCCTCAGCGGCGCTCAACCGGCCCTCGGCGATTCTGTCCGCGACCTGCGTGGCGCGAGCCAATGGGACGGTAACATTTCGCATGACGGCAAAGAGCATCGCGGCAGCGAAGGCCACGGCGGCGAGCGTGAGGGTGAGAGCCATCCATCGTTTCCGGCGCAGCGCGGCCGCCCGTTCGTCGAGGAGCACGGACAACTGCGTCACGGTGGTCTGCCATAAGGCGGAGGCAGCCTCCAGGCGTTGTGTGCCTGGGGGCGCGGCCTTGAAGATTGCGAGCGCGCGCGGTAGTCCGGTTTCCAGGGCGCGGTTTACACGGTGCTTGAGGCGGTTCTGTTCAACGACAACGTCGATGGCGTGCTCGGCAGCCTTTAGCTGAGCCGGATCCGGCGCGGCGGAGGCATCGCGGCTGAGCGGCTCGTGTAAGCTCGGAACGCGGAGAAGCGCCAGGTCCGCGAGAAAGTAGGAGTCCAGGTCGGGATCGAGAATCAGGTTTGCCGTTTCAGCCAAGTGGGGGAATGTTGCATAGAGTTGCCCTAGGAGTTCGTTGCGGGCGGTTTTCGCTTCCTCGGGACGCAGGGCCGCGACCTGGAGGGAACGTGCGGCGGCATCGGAGGACGGGGGCAGCAGCGGACCTAACTCGGACTCCGCCTTCCGAATATCGGCGAGAGAAGAGTCCGCCCCCGCGGCGATCATATCCCACTGGCCGCCGGCGAGGAGGACTGCGAGCTTGCACATGGGTTGCAGGGCGCGAGCGCCGGCGATTTCGCGGGCCGTGAACCGAAGCTGTTGCTGGAAGCCCGAGACGGTGAAGTAGAGAAGGACCCCAAGCGGCAGCAGGAATGCCGCGCCGCATATCAGCAGCTTGTGCGCAAGCTTCCATCTTGCGAAGAGGGTCATAGGGTCACGCACTGATCTTGAAGCGGGTCACCTCGCTCTGCAGACTTTGGACGGCGTTGTACAACTGGGCGGCAGCCTGCTTGAACTCCTGGACCGAAGCGCGGGTTCGCTCGGCAGCTTCGGCGATCTGCGCGATCACTTCGCTGATCTGCTGCGCGCCTTCGGTCTGCGCGCGCATGCCGGTATTTACAGCCTCAAACTGCGGCCCTAGCGCCTGCGTCTGATCGATAATTAAACCGAGTTGCCGTACCACCGTCTCTACTTCCTCTACGTGACGGCGGACCTCGTCGGAGAAGCGGTCCATTTCCATGACGCCGCCGGAAACGGAGGATTGCATTTCGCGGATGACGGACTCAATTTCTTCAGTGGCCGCCGCGGTCTGGTCCGATAGGCGGCCGATCTCACGCGCGACGACGGAGAATCCCTTTCCGTATTCGCCGGCCTTCTCGGCTTCGATGGCGGCGTTAAGAGCGAGCATGCCTGTTTGGCCTGAGATCTTGTTGATGGCAGTGACTACGCTCGAGATTTTTCCGGCGCGGTCGCTGATGGTGCCGAGCCGGGACGAGACGGAGGCGGTCGACTTGAGGAGTTGCTGCATCGCCTCCTGCATCCGGTTCAAGTCGCCGTGTCCGGCCTTCGCTTTTGCGCCTGCTTGGGCGACGGCTTCACCGACGCCCGCCATGGTTGTCAGCAGTTGCGTCGAGGTCGCCGAAATCTCTTTGCTGGTGGCGGCGACCTCGCGCAGCGAAGAAGCCTGCTCGGCGACGGTGCCTTCCAGTTCGCGCGCTGAGGCCGCGATCTGAGTGCTTGAAGAGTTCACCTGGATGCCGGAGCGCTGCACCTGCCCGATGAGGGCGTCGAGATTGTCGGTCATTTTGCCGAAGGCTGAGACCAGGTCGGAAGTCTCGTCGTGGTCGCGGAACAGGTGGACGTGTTTCTGAGAATCGCGGGCGCCGTTGCGGAAGGTTGCCAATTCCTGCCTGGCATCCATGAGGTTCCCGGAGGCGATCTGTTTTGCGACGCCCGCGGTGGCGCTGATCGGGTTCGCGAGACGGCTGCTCAAGAAGACAGCAAACAAGATGGCGAGGGCGAGGGCAGCGATCCCGGCCAGCGAGACATTCCGAAGCAGATGATACGCTGCGGACTCCACGTTTTTCGCGGGCGCGAAGTATTCGTCCTCGTAAGTACCGGCGTCAATCAGCCAGTCCCAAGGCTCGAAGTAGATGAGGGAGGCAAGTTTCGTGCGAACGGGCTCGGCGGGGGTGTCGCGCCAAGGATATTCCGCGCTGAACACCTGACCCCTCGGCAGCGTCAAGGCGTTCTGCACCATGCCACGAACGAAGTAGTTCCCACTGGCATCCTGAACGTCATTGAGATCCTCTCCGTCCCGCTTGCCCTGGTAGGAAATGACATAGCGGCCCCGCTGATTCCCCTTGGCGCCGAGCACCACTACGTGGCCGGACTTGCCGACGACGATTTTCATGATTGCCTGCCGAACGGTTTCGGCGTTGCGAAGCTTCTCGCCGACAAAGAGCATCCCGAAGACACGCCCGCGTGCATCCTGAATCGGCTCGTAGGCGGCGATGTAAGGGCTTCCGACCACTTGCGCGCGGCCTACGTAGTTCGAGTTCTTCAGGATAGCTGCGATTACCGGATTGACCGTGCCATCAGGTTGGACCGCAGCGACATATGTGCCGATGGCGCGCTGGCCGCCTGAGACGACGGTGGTGGCAACACGGAGCATGTCGCCCTGTTCGTTCATTCGTTGAAAGACTGTGGCATCGACACCCGTAGCCCGCTTGATTTCGTCGACGATCGGCGCCGGTGCGGTGACACTCGAGTCTTTCTCGAGCCAAACGCCGCCTGCCTTCAGCCTGGGTAGGGTCAACTGGCGCGCCTGCCGGGTGTCCTGGTTAACGGCATCCCAGGTGACTGCCCCCCCGCCCTCTTCGATACGAATCCGGTCTAGGACCTGACGCGCCGTTTGAAGGTTCAGGGCGATGCGCTCCTGTAAGAGCGAGTCCGCGGTTTCGCAGATGAGATAGACGTCCCTGGCGACCTGGTCGAGGTTCCGCTGCGCCATGTCGCGGAGTTCCGACCGGGCCTGCTGTGCGATGGTGCGCCGGAATTGTACGGTCAGTCCCAGCATCACGACAAGAGGCAGGCTGGCTGCGGCAATTGCCAGTGTCAAAATTTTGCGCCTGACCGTCATCGTCATCCCGGCCTCCCGGCGTGAGGGGAGTTCACGGAGATGTCACGTGACTTCCCTGCCGAGGTTATTCCTGCACGAACAGAGCCAGATCCGGGATGGCGGGTGATGTCAGCCGGGCGGACCGCTTCACTCCGAGGCGCTTTGGCGCAGGTCTTCGGGAAAGGAAATCCCCAACCTGCGCGCCACTTCATCGTTGAGTACGATTTTCCGCTCCGCGACGTTCGCCATCGGAATTCGCGCCGGGCTTTCGCCCCGGAGTACCCGGCTCGCCACTTTACCTGCTTCATAGCCGCTCTTGTGCCAGCCGATGCCGATCGCGATAAGGGCGCCTTTGGAGACGAATTCCGGGTCATTGATGATGAGGGGCAGCTTGTGATCCAAGGCAACTTTGGCGATCGCAGAAAAGGCCTGTAGCGCGGTATTATCCCCGCAGATCCAAATTGCCTGGATGTCGCGCATCGCGAGCGCTTGAGCGCCTTGGAACACCTCACCCGTGCCGGTGATAGCCACTTCCTCGAGCCTCAATCCCATGCGGGCGGACGCCTGGCGACCGACGGAGACGACTTTGCGTGAGTTCGCCTCCGAGCTGTTGTAGAGGGTTCCGACCGCGCGAACGCCGGGGACGAGTCGGCGGATGACCGTAAATGTTTCGTCTAGCTCGGGGAACGAGGCGACGCCGGTGATGTGCGGCAGATGGTCTGTCCAGGACTTGCCAGCTCCTGCGGCCATCGGATCGTACACATAAGTGAAGACGACCGGGGTCTTTCTCACAAGCGTGCAGGCGGCGCCCAGACAGGGCGTTGTCAGGGGGACAATCAAGTCGAGGCCCTGAGCGTCAAAATTCTGCAACATGGCGGGGATGTTGCTGATCTCCGCCTGGGCGTGCGCCCTATTTATCACTAAGTTGCGGCCTTGGACAAACCCTTCGGCGGCAAGTCCGTCGATCAGGCCCTGGATACACAAGTCCGCTCCTTCTTCGGGAGCGAAGTAAACGATACCGATTCTGAAGATTCGACCGGCTTCGGAGGCACCGGAGCCGGCGTTGGAGGTTCGCTGACGGCGGTCAGAAAACAAGAGAATGCCCGAGGCCAGCGCCACCAGGGCGACGCCGGTCACGACACGGCGTCCCACCTCGGGAACATACATAGACACTGCCGGACCGTGCATTCTTCGTTCCAAGGGCTTGCAATTGTGGTACCCTATGGCACTATTCGACGAGTTCGGCGCGACTAAGGAGAGCAGGCGGAATTGCCAGACCGGCAGCGGCAGCAACGCGGCGGTTAATCATCAGGCGGGTGCGGGTGATGCCCTTGTAGGGGAACTGGGCGGGCCTTGCGCCGCGGATCACCTGTGCCGCGATGAGGCCGGACTCGCGCCCTCCGTCGAAATGGTCGTTACTCAAGACAACAGCCGCGCCGGAGCGGACCTGTCCGGTCTCAAATCCGAAGATAGGAAGACGCGCGCGTTCGGCAGCAGAGCTGATGCTGGGGAAAGCAGCGCTGTTGAGGTTATCGTTGATTTGACAGATAGCCTGGATGCCACGACCAACGAGCGCGAGCGCCGCATCGGGAACGTCGGCCGGGGAGGTGGACGGCACGGCAACAACCTCCAGGCCTTCTTGTTGCGCGGCCTGCGTCAACTCAGTGCGGAAGTTGACGGAATTCGACTCAGATGGCGCGAACAAAGTGCCGATGGACCGCGCTTTGGGGAGGCATTGCCGAATGATTCTCACCATTCCTTCGAAGGGGCTGCGGTCGTAAACGCCGGCGACATTCGGGCGGTGGGAGGTGTGGGTTCCGGTATCGCCGATTAGCAGCGGGTCCAAGGCGAGGGCGAACAGCACGGGACGGTCGTGAACCTTTTGCATCGCCACCTGGAGCGCCGGGGTGGTGATGGTGTAGATCATGTCAGCTTGCGCTGTCAACGCGGCGTCGATCAGGCTGTTCAGATTCGTCATGTCACCTTGGGCATTGAGCAGATGCAGCTCGTAATCGCGACCTTCTTCGAGGCCCGATTCCCTAAGACCGGCAAGGACGCCGTTGCGTGACGCTTCGATGGCGGGGGCGTTTACGAGTTCGATCAGGTGGATCTTCCATATCCTGGCCGTTTGGGAGTGCGGGGCGCGATTCCGGTTCAAATCGCTGAACAGCAGGACAGCCGAGAGGATCACTATCAGGCCCACGCCCATACCTATACGTCCGGCGAGTGTCCCCATGGCCGAATTCTAGCGGAACTTAGGATCTAAGGAGCCAAAAATGCATGTCTCAAGTCAGTCAACGAAGGGCTGGAGTGCGTGCGCCTGCGCGCTCGAGACGCCATGACCCCTGAGTCAAGAA
>JAKAJI010000053.1 GCA_021813825.1 Acidobacteriota bacterium
TTGGTCTACGGCCGCGTCAAGCAGGTCAAGTTCACCGGGTTGGTTCCGCTGTTCAGCCACGCAAATGGCTATACGTTATATGCGGCCAGGATGGAAGGAATGATGCCCTCCTACACCGCCGACGGCACGCGCTATGCGGGTCTGATCCAGGGAGCCAACGATACGGCTATTTTGAGCGTCGGAGAATTCGGCAAGCCCCCGAAGCCGATCCTTCAGCGGAAGGAGCTCATGTTGGCGCCGCAATGGTCGCCCGACGGCCTGCAGATCGCGTTCGGGATCGGCCCGTTCACGGCTTTCCTGGATTTCGACGCCGGCGTCAAGACGCCCGTGACGCGGGTGAATGGGGGCGCGCAAGTGGGCCTCATCAACGCCGATGGCTCCGGTTTTCATCTGGTCACTTCGGGGCCGAATAACAACGCCTTCCCGTCTTACTCACCCGACGGAACGCGCATCGTCTACCGGACGGCCGGTCCGCAGGGAAACGGCCTGCGCATTATGAACCTTGCGACCAAGGCGATAACGCCACTTACGGAAGAGTATGATAACTTTCCCGTCTGGTCGCCGCGTGGCGATCTGATTGCTTTCGTGCGCAAGATCGGGAATAACTTCCTGGTATTTACGATTCATCCCGACGGAAGCGGGATCAAGCAACTTACCGACTGTAATTGCAACGACGCACACCTCAACTGGTCGCCCGACGGCGAACATATCGTGTTTGCGAGCAGCCGCATGGGCTTCAAGGATGAAGCGCCGCTCGTTGGCAACCCGCAACCCTACGGCGAGATTTACGTCATGGACAAGGACGGGTCGCACGTGACGCAGTTGACCGATGACCAGTGGGAAGACGGCGCGCCGTCGTGGATGCCGCATCTTTAACATCGCGCACGACGGATCCGCGCGGCTTGGGCCGCTTGCGGTCCTGTGCGCTAGCCTGCGCTCCGCGCTTCCAAGTCCTGGGCCTCTACCACCGCGATCGCAGCCACGTTGACGATCTCGCTGACTTCGGCGCCGCGCTGCAGAACATGCACGGGCTTGGAGAGACCCATCAGGATCGGCCCGATGGCCTCGGCCCCACCCAGACGCGAGAGCAGTTTGTAGGCGATATTGCCGGATTCCAGATTCGGGAAGACCAGCACATTGGCCCCGCCCTGCAGCGGGCTGAACGGATACGTATTGGCCAGGATCTCCGGAGTCACGGCGGTGTCGGCCTGCATTTCGCCGTCGGCGATCAGGCCGGGCGCTCGCTCATGCACAATGGCCACGGCGCGGCGAACCTTATCCGACAGCGCGTGCCTGGCGCTGCCGAAGTTCGAGAACGAGAGCAGAGCCACACGCGGCTCAACGTTGAACCTGCGCGCGGCGTCGGCGGCTGAAAGCGCGATCTCGGCCAGGTCCTCCGCCGACGGGTCGATATTGACCGTCGCGTCGGCGAAAAAGTAAACTTCGCCGTTGGAAGTGAGCAGAAGATAGAGGCCGGAGACCCGGCGGAAACCGTCGCGAACCGGGATCACTTCGAGCGCCGGGCGGACGGTTTCCGGGTAGTGCTGGGTCAGACCACCGATCAGAACGTCGGCATCCCCGAGCCGGACCATCAACGCCCCGAACGTGTTATTCTGCCGGACCCGCTCGTCGGCTTCGTTCAGAGTGACGCCCTTTCGCTGCCGAAGACGGTAAAACTCGTCGATGTAGCGGGACAGTCGCGGCGAGGTCGACGGGTCGTGAATTTCAATCGAGTTAAGGCTGAGCCGGAGCTCTTCGATCCGTTCGCGAATTACGTTTTCGTTGCCGAGGAGCACCGGCGTGGCGATGTGGTCGTCGAGCAGGATCTGGGCGGCGCGCAGGATTTTCGGCTCGGCGCCCTCGGGGAAAACGATGCGTTTGGGTTTGCGCTGCGCTTTGTGGATCATGCTGCGCATCACACCCTGGCTACGGCCAAGCCGGCGTTCCAGTTGTTCGCGGTACTCGTTCAGGTCGATTTGTTCGCGTGCTACGCCGCTGTCCATGGCCGCCTTGGCCACGGCCCAGGCTTCGCGGACGAGCACGCGCGGGTCGAAGGGTTTCGGAATGATGTAGTCGGGTCCGAATTGCAGTCTTTCGAGACCGTAGGTGCGCATGACGGAGTCGGGTACGTCTTCGCGGGCCAGCGAGGCAAGAGCGTTGGTAGCGGCGAGTTTCATCTCGTCGTTGATGGTGGTGGCTCGGACGTCGAGCGCGCCACGGAAGATGAACGGGAAGCCGAGGACGTTGTTTACCTGATTGGGATAATCGCTGCGGCCGGTGGCGACGATGGCGTCGGAACGGGCTGCGATCGCCTCTTCGTAAGGGATCTCAGGATCGGGATTGGCGAGCGCGAAGACAATCGGTTTGGCGGCCATACGCCGCAGCATGTCGCCGGTAACGCAGTTGGCAACCGAAAGGCCCATGAAGACATCGGCGCCGTCCAAGGCTTCGGTAAGGGTCGTGGCTTTCGTATCGGAGGCGAACCGCGCTTTGTAGGGGTTCATGCCTTCCGTGCGGCCATGGCGAATGGTTCCGTGCGAGTCGCACATGACGATGTTTTCCCGGAGCGCGCCGAGGCGGAGGCAGTGTTCGGCGCAGGCGATGGCGCTGGCTCCGGCGCCGTTGAAGACAATGCGCACCTGGGAGGCGGTTTTACCCGCCAGCAGCAGCGCGTTCAGGAACGCGGCGCCCGCGATGATCGCCGTGCCGTGCTGGTCGTCGTGGAAAACCGGGATGGAGAGCGTCTTGCGAAGTTCCTCCTCGACCAGGAAACAATCCGGGGCCTTGATGTCTTCGAGGTTGATGCCGCCCACGGTGGGCTCGAGCATCTGGCAGAAGCGGATGATGTCGCCAGGGTCGCGGGCGTTCAACTCGAGATCGAACACATCGATGCCGGCGAAGCGCTGAAACAGAACGCCTTTACCCTCCATCACGGGCTTGGCGGCCGCCGGGCCGATGTCGCCCAGGCCGAGGACGGCGGTTCCATTGGAGACAACCGCCACCAGGTTTCCTTTTCCTGTGTAGTGGTAAGCAAGGCCGGGGTCGCGCTCAATCGCCAGACAAGGCACGGCGACGCCGGGAGTATAAGCCAGACTCAGATCGCGCTGCGTCGAGCAGGGTTTGGTGGGCTTGACGGTGATCTTGCCGGCCGGGGCGGAGGAATGGTACGCAAGGGCGTCCTCGTCACGGATAACCATGGTTCCGATTGTGCCACGCTTGCGCTCAGGATATCGGAGAATCGTGGCGCGCAAGCGATAATGAAGGTTATGGCTTTGTTCGGTTTGGTGGAGTATCAGGATGCGTCGCCCGAGGTCCGCGCCGTCTATGACGACATCATGGCGACGCGAAAGACAACCTGGATTAACAATTTTTGGAAAGCGATCGCCCGGCATCCGGAAACTTTGAAGCGGACTTGGACATCTTTGAAACAGGTGATGGCGCCGGGTGCGCTCGATCCGTTGACGAAAGAAATGATCTATGTCGCGGTGAGTGTGACGAACCAGTGTGGATACTGCATTGCCTCCCACACCGCCGGTGCGCGAAAGGCTGGCATGACGCCGGAAATGTTTGAAGAACTTATGGCCGTTGTCGCGATGGCCAACGCGACGAACCGGATGGTAAACGGATATCAGGTCGAGATCGACGAAGCGTTCCGCGGAGAGTGGCCTCGGTAGTATGAAAGCCGTTGCAGTCCGCTGTATCCTCGCTGCCGCATTGCTCTGTTTGGCTTGTGGTCATGCCTTTGCCGCGGTGATGTCGCCGGAAGCCAGCCAGGCGTTCGACCGTTACGCCACCCTGGTCGAGCAGGACCTCAAGCGTCCGGGCCCCTTTCTTAAGCTCGACCTCGATCCGGCAGTCAAGCGCCGCGTTCTTGCGGGCGAAGTGGTGGTGGTCCCGCGGCAGGAACTCGACCATGGCCAACAGGTTGACGCCCCTCACGCGCTGATCCACGACTGGCAAGGCTACATCTTTGTTCCGGGGGCCACGCTCGATCAACTCTCTAGCGCGTTGCTCGACTACAGCCGTTACACGCAATACTACAAACCCGACGTCATCGCCGCGAGACTGGTCAGCGACGACGGCAACAGCCGCCGGGTCTTCCTGCGTCTCTACCGCCGGCTCGTCTTTCCTGTCGTACTCAACACGGAATATGAGGTCCACTACACCCGGCTTTCGTCAAGCCAACAGGTCATGATGTCGAAGTCGATTCACATCGGCGAAGTCCGCCATCCCAACGGGAACCTCAACGACGAAGAACCGCCCGGGCACGGCTTTGGATACCTTTGGCGCCTGAATTCCTACTGGAAATTTGAACAGACTGATGGCGGCGTGATCGCCGAGTGCCGCGCGATTTCGCTCACCCGCGACATCCCGTACGGTTTTTCCTGGGCGCTTCGCGATGTCGTAGAGCACTTCCCTCAGGACTCGATGACGCGCACACTCGAAGGGACCCGCCGCGCCGGGCTGGAAGGCCCCGCGGCCACCACTTCCGAGAACCGTCGCTCGAGATAGTCCCGCTCCACCGGATTTGGAACGAGGCGCAGCGCCTGGCGATAGGCCGCCGCGGCCTCTTCGTTTCTCCCGAGCCGGCGGCAGAGGTCCGCGCGCGCCGCGGGAAGCAGGTAGTAGCCGTCGAGAACGCCGGAGGCCGCAAGTTCGTCAATGATCCGAAGACCCTGCTCGATGCCCCGGCTCATGGCGACAGCAACCGCGTGGTTCAGAGCAACAACCGGAGTCGGCGACAGCGCTGCCAGCCGCTCATAGAGAACCTCGATTTGCGCCCAGTCCGTTTCCTCGGCGTTCCCGGCCTGTGCGTGGAGCGCGGCGATCGCGGCTTGTAACTGGTAACAGCCCAGCGGACCCAATCGCAACGCATGCTCCACCAGTTCCAGCCCTTCGGCGATCTTGGCCCGGTCCCACAAGTTCCGGTCCTGCTCCTCAAGCGTCACCAACCGCCCTTCCCGCATCCGCGCCGCGCGCCGGGAGTCGTGCAACAACATCAGGGCGAGCAGGCCCAGGCTTTCGGCTTCGCGCGGCATCAGTTCACAAAGCGTGTGCCCCAACCGGATCGCCTCCGCGCAGAGATCGCCGCGGACAAGATCTTCGCCAGCGCTCGCCGCGTAGCCTTCGTTGAAGATCAGATAAATTACACCCTGGACCGCGGTGAGCCGTTCAGCCAACCGATGGCGTGGCGGCACTTCGTAAGGAATCCGCGCCTCGCGAATCTTGCGTTTGGCTCGCACAAGCCGCTGGGCCAGCGTAGCCTCCGGCAGAAGGAACGCCTTGGCGATCTCCGGCGTCGTCAGCCCGCCGAGCGTGCGCAGCGTGAGCGCGATCTGCGCTTCCTGTTGTAGCGCCGGATGGCAGCAGGTGAACATCAGCCGCAACCGGTCATCGGGGACGCTCATGTCATCGCCTTCCGGGGGTTGGAACATCTCGGCGCCGGACACGGAGTTTCGCGATTCGATTTCATAACGCAGCGATTCCTGCTTGTCCCGCCGGATTCGCTCGCGGCGGCTTTGGTCTACCAGCTTGTTTTGCGCGGCGGCGGTGATCCAGGCGGCCGGGTTCCGAGGAATTCCCTGCTCGCCCCACGTGCGCAACGCCGAGGCGAACGCCTCCTGCATCGCCTCCTCGGCGCGGTCAAAGGAACCACTCAGGCGGATCAACGTGGCGATGATCCGCCCGTACTGCTCGCGAAAAACCGTCTCCGCGGCTGCGCGTGCGTCCACGAGTCAGACCATCGGCGGGGGAAAGTCCGACACCGGCCGGACTTCGACGCAGCCTTCGCCGCCCTTGCAGGAACTCGGAAGGCGTTTGGCCCATTCGAGCGCCTCGTCGAGGTTCTCGCAGTCGAGAAGGTAGTAGCCCGCCAACTGCTCCTTGGTCTCGGCGAATGGGCCGTCGAGGGTGATCTTCTTTCCGTCCCGGGACCGCACGGTGGTGGCCGACGCGGTGGACCTCAACGCAGCCAGCCCGCGCAGAACGCCCTTGTCGCGGGTCTCGTCCATGAACGCCTGGTGGGCTTGAATCGCCTGCTCGGCCACATCGTGCGACGGTCCGCCCTCGGTTTCCTGCGAGTAGATCAGCAACATGTAGAGCATGACGATTTACCTTAGTCTACGTCCGGTCGTGAGGCCGGAAACTCGTTGCACGCCATCAGTTCCCGGATCTGCGCCACGTGCCGGTCTGTGTGGGCGGCTATGGCAAGCACCCATTCATACCCATCGAGTGGTCCAATGGGCCCGAAGGGGATGACGTTCTGGCGCAGGCGCGGCATCCGGTTGAGCATTTCCCCGGTATGCTCGCGTGCAACGAGGAAGCGGCCCAGCGTCCCCGCCGGCGTCCACCGCCCAGTTGGCACGGAGTCCGGCGGCGCCGGGTGCTTCTGCGTGCGGTCTCGTACGAAGGCCAGTATTTGCGCTTCGATTTCGCCGTCGGTGCGCCGCGCAGTTGCCATCGCCGATTCAGGAAGGCGCGCGAGAATGGCTTCGACCATCTGTTCAACGAGAACCAGGTGTTCCACGTTTTCGGCGATCGACCACACTTCGGCCGCCGGCTTGAAGTTCCACTGCTCGTCGCTCAGGCCCTGAACCACGTTCTCCAGGGCCTGACGCGATTGCCGCAGGTAACGGCCGGCATGGTGCCGCTCGGCGGACGTAATCTCGCGGGCGGCCACATTGCCGGCGGGTGCTGTTGCTGTCTGAGTCATCGAAGTTCTCCTTTTTCGGTACGTTTGAAACCCGGTGCGGGTTCGCTTTCACTCAAACGACGAAGGAGAATTCACGGATCGACAGTGCGAGGGAAGTTTTTTTAGGTGCCCGCTCGCGCCGGCTCGGCGTTCCGCTGGGGCACTTCCCGGACCGCCCGTACCTCCAAGGCGCCTGGGACGCCCGGCAGGCCCGTAGGAATTTTCTTGCCCCACTCGATCGCCTCTTCGAGCGTTACGCATTCCAGAATGTAGAATCCGGCCAACTGTTCTTTCGTTTCGGCATACGGGCCGTCGGTGACGGTTGTTTGGTCTTCGGTGCGACGAATCGTCGCAGCACCCGCGGGTGGAGCAAGCGGCGCGCCGTGGCGCAGAATGCCCTTCGCCCGGGCCTCGTCGGAGAACTTCCAATGTGCCTCCATCAGGGCCTGCCATTTCTCTGCGGCTATCCCTTCCGCTCTTTCCCGGCTGTAGATCAGCATCATGTATTGCATGACTGGTTTCCTTTCTCAGACTTCGCAGCGCCCGAAAGCGCTCATCCTGACGACGCGCGAGCCCAGGAAAATCGACACCCAGGCGGTCGAAATTTGAAATATAGTCCGGACAGGTCACCCCGCGCGGCGATGGCAGCCGGACAGTTACACTGGAGTTTCATATGCCCGTCAAGGCCGCCACGCCCGCCTCTCCGGCCGACCGCGCAGAAAAATCACTATATCTCAACCGCGAACTTAGCTTGCTCGAGTTCCAGCGGCGCGTGCTCGAAGAGGCGCAGGATGAGCGCAATCCCCTGCTCGAACGAGTGAAGTTTCTGAGCATCCTTTCTTCTAACCTGGACGAGTTTTTCATGGTGCGCGTCGCAGGCATCATGCAGCAGATCGAAAATGACGTTCATGAACGCGGACGCGACGGCCGCACGCCGGCCGCTGTGCTCGAGGCGATCCGCACCGAGGTGAGCGCGATTTCAGCCGATGCCTATGAGTTCTTTCATCGGACGCTCATTCCGGCGCTCGAAAAGGCGGGCATCCACATTGCCGATTACGCGGTTCTGGCCGAGGAGCAGGCCCTGCAACTGGAAGCCTTCTTTCTCGACAAGGTTTATCCGGTATTGACGCCGTTGGCCTTCGACCCCGGCAGACCGTTCCCCCACATCTCCAATCTTAGTCTGAACCTCGCCGTAGTGGTTCGTGATTCGGCCGGCGCGGAGCACTTTGCGCGGGTGAAAGTTCCTGATACGTTGCCTCAATTGTTGCCCGTGCCCATCGGCGTAGAGGACGGGCACGCCACGGGCCGCCAAATGTTCGTTTGGCTGGAGCAACTGATTGTCGCCAACCTGCCGCATCTTTTCCCCGGCATTGAGATTATCCGCGCCCACGCCTTTCACGTTACTCGGGACGCCGAGGTCGCGATCAAAGAGTTAGAAACCGACGACCTGCTGGAAACCATCGAGGAGGCGGTGTGGCAGCGCCGCTTCCGCGACGCGGTTCGCCTTCAGGTCGACGCGGCCATGCCCGAAGCCATGGTCGAGACGCTGGCTAGCAACCTGGAATTAGACGCGGCCAGTATCTATCGAGTGAACGGGCCGCTCGATCTCGGCCGTCTTCGCCATCTTTTGAACCTGGACAGGCCGGAGTTGAAGGACAAGCCGTTCCTGCCGTGGACGCCACCCGGCATGGGCGCGAAGGAAGACGACATCTTCAGCATGATTCGCCAGGAGGACCAGCTCCTTCATCATCCATTCGACTCGTTCCAGCCGGTAATTGACTTTCTCCGCAAGGCCGCGCGCGACCCCGACGTGCTTGCCATCAAGATGACTCTGTACCGTCTCGGCCGGAACTCGCCCGTCGTCGACGCATTGCTCGAAGCGGTTGAAAACGGCAAGCAGGTTGCCGTGCTGGTGGAGTTGAAAGCGCGGTTCGACGAAGAAAGCAACATCGAATGGGCGCGAGCGCTGGAAAGCCAGGGTGTGCACGTGGTTTATGGACTGCTCGGGCTGAAGGTTCATTCAAAGGTTGCCCTTGTGGTCCGGCGCGAAGGGGAACTGATCCGCCGCTACTGCCATCTGGCAACGGGCAATTACAATGCGTTTACCGCCCGGCTTTATACCGACCTCGGCCTGTTCACCTGCGATGAGAGCATCTGCGCCGACGCGACGGACCTGTTCAACCATCTCACGGGTTACTCCCGCCAGCGGGACTTCCGCAAGTTACTCGTCGCGCCGATCAACTTACGCCAGAGCCTGGCCGCCCACATCCGCCGGGAAATCGATCTCCATCGTGAACATGGCGGCGGACACCTCATCTTCAAGACGAACGCGCTCGAAGATGCGCCGATGATCGAGTTACTCTACGAGGCGTCGCAGGCTGGCGTGAAAGTGGACCTGATCGTGCGCGGTATCTGCTGCCTTCGCCCCGGCATGCCGGGCTTGAGCGACAACATCAAGGTTCGCAGCATTGTCGGCCGATTCCTGGAACATAGCCGCATTTACTATTTCCGGCATAACGGCGCCGACACAATGTACATCGGCAGCGCGGACCTCATGCCGCGGAATCTGGACCGGAGGGTGGAAGTATTAACACCTGTCGAGCGGCCGCACCTGGTCCAGCGGCTGCGAAACGAAGTCCTGGCCGCTTATCTTCGGGATGAGTTTAATGCGCGCATCATGCAGGCCGACGGCACTTACACGCCAAAGAACCGTCAGTCCGGTTTTGACGCGCAAGCCTGGTTTATCGCCCAACGAGGCGCGCGATGAGCGCGCAGAACCCACTCGAGATTACTCCGGCCGGACTGCAGGCGTTCACGCAACCGGTTGTGCTCCTCGATGTCCGCGAGCCCTTTGAACACGCCATCGCGCGTCTGGACGGGGCGCGTCTCATCCCGATGGGCTACGTGCCTACTTCCCTGCCCGAGATCGAGCGGCTCTCCGACGAAGCGCTGGTTGTGGTGTACTGCCACCACGGCATTCGCAGCCTCAACGTCGTCCACTGGCTGCGCGGCCAGGGCGTAGACAACTGTGTCAGCCTGGCCGGCGGCATCGACCGCTGGAGCCGCGAAATCGACGCTTCGATTCCGCGCTACTAGCCCGCCGCGCGGGCAAAAAATTCCAGGCTCTGGGCGGCGCATCGTTCCCAGCGGTAATGCTCGGCCCGGCGGCGTCCTTCGGCGGCAAGCTCAGCGCGAAGCGTGGGAGACGTCAGCAATCGATCGAGGCTGGACGCGAGTCCGTCGACGCTCAGCGGATCGGCCAGCACGGCCCCCCCTGCCGCGATTTCGGGCAAACAGGAAGTCGTCGACGTCAGCACCGGGACACGGGCAGCCATCGCCTGTGCGACCGGAAAACCGAAGCCTTCATAAAGCGAAGGGTAGACGAACGCCGTTGCGCCGGCGGTAAGACCAGGAAGAGCCGACTCCGGCACGTAGCCCAGGTAGCGCACACTCTCGATCCCGGCCGCAAGGCGCGCGAAAACGTCATCGCTCCCCCAACCGCGCGGTCCGGCAAGCACGAGTTCGTACTCGGCGCGAACGTCCGGCTTGAGTGACATCCAGGCGTCAAGCAGCCGGGGGATGTTCTTCCGCGGCTCAATTGTACCGACGTAGAGCACGTATGGCCGTTGGGACGGCGTGGGCGAGGCGTCAAAATAAGCCGCCGGGACACCCGAATGGATCGTCTCGATGCGCGAGGGATCCAGGTGCAGGACCCGAATCGCATCCTGGCGCGTGTTCTCCGATACGGCGATGAGCCGGTGGGCCCGCGCGAGGACGGAGGCGGCAAACCTGCGGTCGGCTTCGATGTTACCGCGGACATGAACTTCGGGCATTAACCAGGCGGTGAGATCGTGAAGCGTTGCCGTCACGCGCGTATGGCGCGGGAACTGCCGGATCTGGTTCGACAAATGAAACACGTCGAAGTGGGACGACAGCAGGCTGACTGCGGGGTTGCCCGGGAGGTTAAGAAAAAACAGTAGCGCCAGGCGTGAACGGCTGGGAAGCCAGGCGAGTGTGGAACCTTCGTGAAACAGATCGCCGGTCGAATCCAACCACGGAAACGCTTCGATCGTGTGGGGTCCGCGGGCGCGGTGCAAGGCTTCGATCCAATGAAAGAGATAGCTCTTCACGCCGGCGCTGCGCAACAGAAGCGGGTAGGCGTCGATGGCGATGCGCATCGAGTTACTCGTAGCGTAGGGCTTCGGCGGGCAGGATGCGCGTGGCCTGGCGGGCCGGGTATAGGGTGGCGGCGAAACTGATCACAATAGCGACCGCGGCAATCCACACGCCGTCCAGCCAGCGCGGATCGAACGGTACGTAGCTCAGCGCGTACACATCCTGGTCCAGCCGGAGCCAGCGATAATGGCTTGCCAGAATCGAGATGGTGTAACCCAACGTGAGGCCGATGAAGGTGCCCGTAATACCGATGAGCAGCCCTTCGGCGAGGAAGATGCGGCGGATCTGCTCGCGGCGGGCGCCGAGCGACATCAGGATCGCGATGTCGCGGTTCTTCTCCATCACCATCATCGTGAGCGTGATGAGAATGTTCAGCGCGGCGACAAGTTCGATCAAACCGACGGTTACCGCCGTGACGGCGCGCTCCATGCGCAGCGCCGTAAGGATCTGGTGGAACTGCTCCATCCACGTGCCGGCGGCGAGTTTTGAGCCTATGACAGCCTGGGCCGAGGTTGCTGCTTCGGGGGCCTCGTAAATATCATCCAGTTTAATTTCGATCGCGTTCACGACATCCGGCAGAGAGAAGACGCGCTGGGCGTCATTCAACGCAGCGAAGGCCCAGCCGTTGTCGATGTCATAGAAGCCGGATTCAAAAATGCCGACAACGCGAAATCGAAATGTGGTCACGCGAGGGCCGAACGGCGTCAGTTCCCCTTGCGGGCTGATGACCTTGACCACGCTGTTCAGCATCATCCCGGTGCTTTCGGCCAGGTGGGAGCCGAGGATGATGCCGGGCAGCCCGGAAGTATCGCGAAGGCGGTCGAACGACCCCTGTTTCAGATGCCGGAGCATATCCGGCGGAGCATCCACCGGGATGCCCTTCAATTCCGCTCCGGTGGATTGCACGGGGCCGGCGAGCAGCACGTATCCATACAGGCTCGGTTGCACGCGCACCACGTGCGGGATTTGCTCGAGGCGCGGAACCAGCTTGGCCCAATTATCGATGCCATAGGCGGGGTGCTTTTCGGTGATGGTGACGTGGGCCGTTGCTCCAAGCAGGCTCTGCTGAAGCGTCGTCCGGAACCCGTTGTTGATGGCGAGCGCGATGACCAGCGCCATGACACCCGCCGCAACGCCGGCGATTGAGATCACCGTGATGACCGAGATCACCGCCTGTTTACGCTTGGCGCGCAGGTAACGCCGGGCGACGAAGAGTTCGAAGAAGCTCACGTGAGCCTGCGGAGACGTTCGGCGAGCCCGATCTCCCCTTCCGGACGGAGCAGCGGAAAGAGGATCACGTCGCGGATTGAGCGCGAGTTGGTCAGCAGCATGGCAAGCCGGTCCACGCCGATCCCTTCCCCTCCGGCGGGCGGCATGCCGTAGCTGAGGGCGCGGATGTAGTCCTCGTCCATCTGGTGCGCCTCTTCATCGCCGCCGGCGCGCAGCTCGAGTTGGGATTCGAAGCGGCGGCGCTGTTCCTGCGGGTCGTTGAGTTCGGTGTAAGCGTTGGCGATTTCCATGCCGGCGATGAAAAGTTCGAACCGCTCGACGAACGCCGGGTCGGACGGTTTTCGTTTGGAAAGCGGCGAGGCTTCCACCGGATGGTCGTAAACAATGGTCGGCTGAATCAGCGTGGGTTCGACCTTTTGTTCAAAGGCCTCGATGAGCGCAGGCCCGCGGAGCGAAGGATCGCCCACAGCCTCCACCATGCTCACGCGGCGGACGCTGCCGAAGTCGATCTGATGGCCCTGAAATTCGGCCACGGTCGCGCCGGTGGCATCGAGCGCCGTCTGGCGGATCAGGTCCGCGGTCAGATCCATCAGGCCCCAGTAGTCCGTGTAGGCCTGGTAGAACTCGAGCATCGTGAACTCGGGATTGTGCTTGAACGAAATGCCTTCGTTGCGGAAGTTACGATTGATCTCGTATACGCGGTCGAGGCCGCCGACCAGCAGGCGCTTTAAGTAGAGTTCGGGCGCGATGCGCAGGTAGAGATCGATGTCGAGTGTGTTGTGATGCGTGACGAAGGGACGCGCCGCCGCTCCGCCGTAGATCGGCTGAAGGATCGGCGTTTCTACTTCGACGAAGCCGAGGGAGTCCAGTTGGCGCCGGAGCGAGGCGACGATCTTCGAGCGCGTGAGAAACACGCGGGCCACTTCCGGGTTCGCGATGAGGTCTAAGTATCGCTGCCGGTAGCGCGTCTCGACGTCCTCCAGCCCATGCCATTTCTCCGGCATCGGAAGGATGCTTTTCGAAAGAAACTCAAGCGACTCCGCGTGTACGCTCAGTTCGCCGGTCCGGGTGCGGAACAGGTAGCCGCTCACCCCGACGATGTCGCCTAAGTCGAGAAGTTCCCACAGGCTGTAGTCCCGTTCCGGGACGCTATCTTTGCGAACGTAGATTTGCAAACGCTCGCCGCCCTGCACCAGATGCGCGAAACCTGCCTTCCCCATGCGGCGGATGGTGTGGATGCGCCCGGTGATGCGGACTTCTATCTTCGGCTCGAGTTCCGCGGCGGTCTTGGCGCCGTACTCGCACAGAATTTTCGGGACGGTTGCCGTCGCGTCGAAACGCCGGCCATAGGGATGATAACCGAGCGCTTCAATTTGTGCGATGCGAGCATGGCGCTGCTCTAGCAGGTCGTCTTCTAAAGCCAATTGGGGAACTCCTCTAGTGAGACGGCGGCGGTGATGCGGCCTAAGCTGAATTATAATCGACAATTGCGTTCGCTTTCGATCGTAATTCCCGCCTACAATGAAATCCGCCGCCTGCCGCTGACCCTGGATCGGATCTTCGAATGGCTCCAGGGCCAGAAACTGGAGTTCTGCGAAGTCCTGGTGGCCGACGACGGCTCGCGGGATGGAACGGCGGAGATGGTGGAGAAGCGGGCGAAAGAACAGCCGCTGCTCAGGTTGTTGCGCAATCCCGGCAATCGCGGGAAAGGCTATGCGGTCCGCTCCGGGATGCTTGCGGCAAAGGGCGAGTGGGTTCTGTTCACGGACGCCGATCTTTCGACGCCGATCGAAGAACTGGCCAAGCTGCATTCGGGGGCCGCAGAGAGCGGCGCGGAGATCGCGATCGGCTCCCGCGCCCTCGATCCCAAGAGCGTGGAAGTGCACCAGAGCGGCTTCCGCGAGTGGTCCGGGCGATTCTTCAACCTGGTGATGCGGTTGGTGACGGGGCTTCCCTTTCGCGACACGCAGTGTGGATTCAAGCTGTACTCGGCGCGGGCGGCGCGGGAGGTGTTCGCGCGGCAGCGGTTGGACGGCTTCAGCTTTGACGTAGAAGATCTGTTCATTGCGCGCAAGCTGGGCATTGCCGCAGTGGAAGTGCCGGTTCGCTGGCGCAACGTGGAAGGAACCAAGGTCAGCGCGTGGAGCGGTCTGCGGTCGTTCTGGGACCTGGTCCGGATTCGATGGATGGGCCATCGAGGGCTGTACGGTAAACCCGTGGCATGATTGAACAGTCGGCGCCGCGCCGCGCCGGGGTGAGGAGGCAGGGAATGAGGCAAGCGTGGCTGATTGCGTTCGCGGGCGCCGTGTGCGCCGCCGGAGCCGCGGCGGCCGGGATGCCGGCGCAGTTATTCGACGGCCTGTCGTGGCGCATGATCGGGCCGTTCCGCGGCGGCCGTGCGATTGCGGTCACCGGTGTGGCCGGCGATGGCAGAACATTCTATTTCGGCGCCGTGGGCGGCGGGGTCTGGAAGACCATCGACGCGGGCACGGTCTGGACGCCGGTTTTTGACGGTCAGGACATCGCATCCATCGGCGCGATCGAGGTTGCACCCTCGAGCCCGAACGTGATTTACGCCGGCACGGGAGAGGCGGACATGCGATCCGACATTGCCTTCGGTGACGGCGTCTATAAGTCGATCGACGGCGGGCGGAGCTGGACCAACACGGGATTGAAGGATTCGCGGCAGATCGGACGAATCATCATCCATCCCGAGAATCCGGATATCGTCTACGTGGCGGCGCTGGGCCACGCCTATGGGCCGAACGCCGAGCGTGGCGTTTACCGGACGATCGACGGCGGCGCGACGTGGAAAAAGGTGTTGGACAAGGGTCCGGATGTGGGAGCGATTGACTTAGCGATGTCGCCCACAGACCCCAAGACGCTTTACGCCGCGATGTGGCAGGCGCGGCGGACTCCGTGGAGCACTTATCCTCCCGAGGGCGGGCCCGGTAGCGGCCTGTACAAGACGGCCGACGGCGGGGAAACCTGGAGTGAAATATCCGGGCACGGGTTGCCGGATGGCCCGTGGGGACGCGTCGCCGTAGCGGCGGCGTCAGCCACCCGAGTGTACGCCTTGATCGACGCGAAGGCCGCCGGCCTCTACCGCTCCGACGACGGCGGCGCCACCTGGACGCTGGCAGGAGACGATCCGCGCATTACAAGCCGGGCATGGTACTTCGGCCAGGTCACCGTCAATCCGAGCGATCCTTCCGATGTGTTCATCCCGAACGTCGCCCTGATGCGGTCGACCGACGCCGGCAAGACGTTTTCGGTTGTTCGTGGAGCGCCAGGCGGCGACGATTATCACCAACTGTGGATCGATCCCAAGGATCCGCAGCGCATGATCCTTGGCAGCGATCAGGGCGTGGTAATCAGCTTGAACGGGGCGCGAACCTGGACCACCTGGTACAACCAGCCGACCGGGCAGTTCTATCACGTGATCACCGACAACGGTTTCCCCTACTACGTCTACGGCGCGCAGCAGGACAGCGGGTCGATGGCGGTGGCCAGCCGGAGCGACCACGGCGTGATCGACAGCCGGGACTGGTTTGCTCCGGGCGGCGGTGAGAGCGGCTACATCGCACCCGACCCGAGAGACAGCAACATCATTTTTTCCGGGGACACATACGGCGGGCTGACGCGCATGGACCGCCGCACGTCACAAGCGCAGAATATTTCGCCGTGGCCGGCCTTCCGCTTCGGGACCGAGATCTCCGGAAGGAAGTACCGGGCAACGTGGACATCGCCGTTGGTCTTCTCGCCGGCGGATCCTTCCACGCTGTACTTCGGCGCCCAATATGTGCTGCGCAGCACCGACGGCGGGTCAAGTTGGAAAGAAATCAGCCCGGACCTGACCGGCGACGAAAGGAAGGGCTCAAAAGAGACGGCGCCAAGCGGCCCGGTGACGGTGGACAACGCCCGCCAACGGGGATATGGCGTCGTATATACGATCGCGCCATCACCGCTGGAGGCCCAGATCATCTGGGCGGGGAGCGACTCGGGCTTGATTCACGTAACGCGCGACGGTGGCCGGAGTTGGCAGAACGTCACGCCGCCGGCTCTGACGCCATGGAGCAAGATTACGCTGATCGAGGCGTCTCATTTCGACGCCGCCACGGCCTACGCGGCCGTCGACCGTCACCGCCTCGACGATTACCGCCCCTATATCTACCGGACGCGAGATTTCGGCCGGACGTGGACTCTCGTCGTGGACGGGTTGGCCGAACCGGCTTTTGTCAACGCCGTGCGTGAGGATCCGGTACGGCGCGGCTTACTCTTTGCGGGCACCGAAAAGGGTGTGATGGTGTCGTTTGACGACGGAGACCACTGGCAGTCCTTGCAGTTGAACCTGCCGGTGGTGTCGGTCCGCGACCTGGCGATTCACGAAGGGGATCTGGCGATCGCGACCCACGGCCGGGCGTTTTGGATACTCGATAACATCAGCCCCTTGCGGCAGGCCCAAGCCGACATCGCCTCCGGCGGCGCGTATCTCTACGCTCCGTCGGCCGCATGGCGGCTGAATCCGATGCGATTTTCCGGGACTCCCCTGCCGCCGGAGGTGCCGCAAGCGAAGAACCCACCGAACGGGGCCATGATCGACTACTACCTCCACGGCGGCTCTGCGGGGCCGGTGAAGATCGAGATCTACGATGCCGGGGGCAAGCTGGTCAGGAAGTTCTCGAGCGAGGCCAAGCCGGCGCCAACTCCCCGCGCGGCGCCGATCGCCGCAATCTGGAGGCCCGCGCCGGCGGGCATTTCGACAAAACCGGGAATGCACCGCTTTGTTTGGGACCTCCGCTATCCTTCGCCAGGGCATGATGACGACGAAGAAGCCGAGTTCTCCGGTTTTGGCGGAGGTCCGCAGGTGGCGCCGGGAATATACGAAGTCCGCTTGATCGCCAACGGCCAGACCTATACCCAGCCGCTTACGGTGCGGCTCGATCCACGATCGAAAGCATCAGCGGCGGACCTGGCGGACCAACTCGCGCTTGGTTTGAAAGCCTCGGCGAAGATCCAGGAATGCCGCGGGGTGAAAAAAGGATCCGCCCCGGACGACGTTGTGGCTGCGTGCGCGAGGGCGACGAGCGACTTGACGGCGGTGCTGGGCGTGGTGGAAAGCGCGGACCGGCGTCCGACAGCGGCC
Source organism: Acidobacteriota bacterium (assembly GCA_021813825.1). Lineage (GTDB taxonomy): Bacteria > Acidobacteriota > Terriglobia > Bryobacterales > Bryobacteraceae > JAJYKC01. Next base: position 17,244 of record JAKAJI010000053.1, read on the forward strand.
GCGTACGCGCTTTACGACGACGCAGCGCGCCGCATCGACGCCGCCATGGCCAGGATGCCGCCGCATAGGAACAACTGAGCCGGCCTTTGGCCGCAGCCTGCGCCGGCTGTTACATTGAATTCAGGTTGCCGTTTCGCAGCCCCCATTTCGCCGCACTTTTCCGGACCGTGTTCGTCCTGGCGGAGCTTTTTTGCGCCGCTGGTCCCGTGCACGCTTTGAACCCTCACAAGGCTGTGTCGCAGTATACGCGCACTGTGTTTACCCAGCAGCAGGGGCTTCCGCAGGATTCGATCCGCGCGATCGCCCAAACCAGGGATGGGTTCCTCTGGCTCGGCACGGACGAGGGACTGTCGCGCTTCGACGGATATGAGTTCGTAAACTTCGCGCGCCAGCCGGATGGGCTGCCCAGTAATTCCATTTCCGCGCTTCTGGCTGACCGCGACGGGTCGTTGTGGATCGGAACATCGAACGGACTGACCCGTTACTGGAACGGAAAATTCACCACGTACACAACACGCGACGGATTACCGGACAACGTCATCACGGCCCTGTGCCAGACCGCGGACGGATCGCTTTGGATCGCCGCGGGCGTGGGTTTGAGCCGCTGGAACGGCGGCCGCTTCACCAATTTCACACCCGCCGAGTTGCGCCCCCTGCAGGCCGTGCGAGCCCTCAGCGAAGACAAAAACCATGTCCTGTGGGTGTCCGGCTACGGAGGGCTCTTGAAGCGCGTCGCGGGAAAGTTCGTACGCGTGTTTTCCTCCGATGTGCTTCGCTCCGACATCATCCTGACCATGCTGGCGGCTGACAACGGCGATGTCTGGATCGGCGGCAGCGAGGGGTTATTGCGGAGGTCGGCCAACGGAGCGCTGCGGCTCTACACGACGCGGGACGGGTTGCCGGACAACCTGGTGCGCGCGCTGTGCCGCGACCGCGACGGAAACCTGTGGGTGGGAACCAATGGTGGCCTGAGCCGGTTCGAAAACGGACGGTTTGCCGCCGCGCTGCTCGAAGGGGGCCACGAGCGGGACTGGGTGCGGTGCCTTCTGGAAGACCGCGAGGGGAACCTGTGGGCCGGCATGAACGGCGGGCTAAACCGGTTCCGGGATGGCCGCTTTTCGATGTTCGGCCGGAGCGAAGGACTGCCCAGCGACCAGCCTCTGGCGGTGCACCAGGACCGGCAGGGGAGAGTTTGGGTGGGCTTTCACGACAGCGGCCTGGTGGAGTTCTCCCAGCACGGCTACAAAGTGTATACGACCGCGGACGGATTGGCCGCCAACGAAGTGTTCGCGATCCGCGAGACGCACAACGGGGATCTCCTGCTGGCCACGCGCGACGGCCTGTGCCGCATGCACGCGGGACGGTTCACGCGAATCGCCAAGCCGGACGATCTGGACCGGCGGATCGCCTTCGACGCGTTCGAAGACGCATCCGGCGGCTTGTGGGTGGCCTCCCCGGCGGGGGTCCAACGATACGCCGGGGGCCGCTGGAAGACGATCGCTCCCGGCGGAGCGCTGCTCAACAGCGCATCGGTGGTACTGAGCGGGGACGCCGGGGGCGGACTGTGGGCGGGCACGTATGGAGAGGGATTGTGGCGGATCGAAGACGGGGCCGCACGGCGTTTGACCACAGCCGACGGTTTAGGCAGCGACCAGATTCGCTCCCTATTGCCGGATCGAGACGGCGGACTGTGGATCGGAACCTACGGCGGCGGACTGAATCTTCTCCGGGGAGGTAAGTTCACGCGGTTCACGGCGCGCGATGGGCTGCTGAGCGACAACGTGTCTCACGTCGAAGACGATGGAAGGGGATCGCTGTGGCTGAGTACGACGCGTGGGATTTGCCGGGTCCGGAAGGCGCAGTTGCTTGACTTCGCCGCCGGGAAGATCAAGGCTCTC
>JAKAJI010000054.1 GCA_021813825.1 Acidobacteriota bacterium
GGGCCGGCGTCCAGTTTTCGTGGTCCCACTCGCCCTCCGTAATCCACCGGCCGGCGGGAATCCGGGCCGCGTAGGCGGCGATGCGGTCCCGGAACTCGGTTTCGCTCCGCGCCTCCCGCAACTGCACGCTCGAAAGGGCCTGGCCACCAGGAAAAAAGTGGACATGCGAATCGTTGAACCCGGGGACGACGCGGCGCCCGGCGAGGTCAATCACTTGCGTCCGCGGGCCGCGCCAGCGCTCGATGCCGGCGTCCGGGCCCACGGCAACGATCCGGTCGCCGAGACAGGCCACCGCCTGCGCTTCCGGCTCGGCACGCACCCCAGTCCATATCCGGCCGTGGATCAGGATCAATGAGGCGGCCGGCTGCGCCAGTCCAACCGTCCCGCAGAATAAGAGCGCCATGACCTTCATGACTCTCTATCATCGCCGAGCCGCGCCGGACGCGGTGGACGGGCCCAGCGGTTCACCCGAGCCTGACTTCAGGTGAACAGGGTAAGCACGCGGTTACGAACGCCGGCAGGCTGCTCGCGCGGCGGTTTCCTGCCACCGGCGAGCGCTTCTGCGAGTCCGCGCACCGCTTTCCCAAACGCACTGGATGCACTGACCAGCTTTCCGTCTACCAACGCGTCGTGAATTTCGTCGGCGTCCTCGGGGAACGCGTAGAGAACATCCATATCGAGCGCCTCTCCCACCCGTTCCGGGCTGAGGCCGAGGTCTCGCCCGGCACGGTTCACCACGAGGCGAATCTTATCGCGGTCGATTCCGTGGGACTCCAGGTGAAACAGCACCCGTTGGGCGGCGTAGACCACGGAAATCTCGCAGTGGGTCACCAGGAGAATTTCGTCGGCGAGGTCGGCCAACCCCAGGTTCCAGGGACCATAGGCGCCGCCGGCATCGAGCACGATTCCGTCGTAATGCCCGCGGGCGAAGCGGATAAGCGGGGTAGGATCTCTCAGGTCCCCCATGCCTTCGGCCAGCGTCTCCGGCGCCAGGAGCATATCGACGCCTTGGGAAGGACAAACCATTGCCTTCCAGATGTCTTCGTCGATTTCGTCCGAGCGAAGCAGCACGTCGGCAAAGCTGTGAGCCGATTTCAACTTCAGCAGAAACGAAAGGGTGCCTGCGAGGGGGTCGAGATCCGCAAGAAGAATGCGCTGATTGCCGCGCCGCTTCCATTCGAGGGCGAGGTGGCTGGCTACGGTGCTGGCGCCGCAGCCGCCCTTGGCTGGAATCACGCATAAAGTCCGCGCCCCTTCCCCCGGTCCGGCGCCACCTCCAATCCGGTCCACTTTGGAAAGGACGGTGCGCACCTGTTCGGCCGAGAACGGGGCGACGAGGAACTCGATGGCCCCCTGGCGGACACATTTTAGAATCAGGTCCGGATCCTCGGCCGAAAGCGCCGCCACCACCAGCACGCCGGGCTTAAGCCTGGCGGCCTCCGCCATCGTCTCCAGTGCGGCCGACGGCTTCGAAGAGGCATCCACAAGAAGGAACCGGATATGCCCGTTCAGCGCGTGCGCCAATTGGCTCCGGTTCGGATAGCTGCGAAGGACGCCGATTTCCAGCGATTTCCGCTCCTGTTTCAGCCAGCCCGTCAACTCCTCGGTCAATCGGGCTTCCGGGCTGATCAGTATGGCAGCGGATCCGGTCTTGTCGGGAGGCATCGGCATCGGAGTTGCAACGAAGGATCGGAATCGAGGCGCCCGAACAGGGCGCGGATCGCCTGCCGGACCCGATTCCTCCCTCAGTTGTCACATCGTCCATCGCGATCATAACTTGAGAACGTTCCTGTCGGGAGCCACTAACAATACGACTCATTTGGCCGATATGAATAGCTCCCAAACCGGCATCTGCTCCGTATTTGTCTGCGATTCGCAGCCCATCGCAGCCGAAGGAGTGCGCGCCCTGTTGGCCACAGTTCCCGGCTTCGAATACGCAGGCGCCGCCCTGACGCTGGAAGCCGCTCTGTCGCTGATTCGCTCTCGCATTTCTCCCCCACCGCCGCAGTCCGGCGCGTCGACGCCGGCCAACGTCATCCTGGTCGAAAAGACCTTCGGTCAGCACTCGATCAGCGGATTCCTGGGCGCCCTCCGCGTCTATGACCCGCACGCCCGGGCCGTCATTTGGGGGGTTTCGATCTCCGACGCCGAGGCACTCCGGTTCCTGCAGGCCGGTGCGCGCGGCATCCTGCGCAAGACGGCGTCACTAACGTCGCTGCTCGAATGTCTGGCTTCCGTCGCCGCCAATGAGAGTTGGGTCACCGAGGCCGGACTCCAGGGAGCCGGCGCACGGCTCGACACGTTTTCGCGAAGCGAACTGACGCCTCGCGAGCGCCAAGTCATGGAACTGGTCGAGCAGGGCTACAAGAACCGCGAGATCGCCACCGAACTCGGCATTCGCCCCGGTACGGTCAAAATCCACCTGAAACATATCTTTGAAAAAACGGGGGTCCGCGGCCGCTACGGGCTCGCGCTGAACGGCTTGAAAGACCGGGGAATGGTTTCCGCGGTCACAGCCGTGAACTAAGGCTCCCGCCGGTCTCGGGCGTGTTGCTACGCTGATGCGGTGGCCGGAGACGCGCAAGCCATTTCTGTCCCCGAATCCCCTCCCTCGGATCTCTGGACTTTAGGGGCGATTGGCGTAATCGCTTACGTCCTGGGGAACGGAGTCCATGAGGGTGTCGGGCACATGGGCGCCTGCATCCTTACCGGCCAAACGCCCATCTCGCTCTCGGCCGTCTCCATGGAATGCAGCCACGACAGTCAATTCGTCCTGGCGGGGGGAACGGTGGCCAACTTCCTGGCCAGCGCGCTGTTCTTCCTTCTCGGCCGCCGGACCGGCCCGCGTCACCCACACTGGAAGTATTTCTTTTGGGTGGCGGCGAGTACCAACCTGCTGAGCGCTACCGGATATTTCCTATTCTCCGGCGCCGGGGGTTTTGGAGACTGGGCCGAGTTCATCCAGGGTCTCCAACCCGTCTGGGCCTGGAGAGCCTCCCTCGCCGTTCTCGGCGGAGCCTCTTATGCCATTGCCCTGGCGTTCCTTCTGCGCCAGTTACAGCCCTTCGTTGGTCTCCGGGGCCGCGCCGCGGTACCCGTGGCGCAACGGCTTTGCTGGACGCCCTACCTCTGCGGCGGCATCGTCGAGTGCCTGGCAGGACTTCTGAATCCCCAGGGAATGATCCTCGTCGCTCTGTCGGCGGCCGCGTCCACTTTCGGTGGCTCGTCGGGACTCTTTTGGGGGCCCTACTGGCTGCCCGCCCTGCAGAGCGCGCCCGCAACGCCGCCGCTCCCCATCCGCCGCAGCAATGCGTGGATCGCCGCGGCGGCCGTACTCGCCGCGGCATTTGTGGCAACCCTAGGTCCTGGACTGCGGCTGTCCGCGCCGATGCATCGTTAGCCATGCACCCCGCTACGTTCGCTTTGCGCAGACACCGGCGGGCAAAAACGATACAATGAGCGCTTGCTTTTCTCACGTTGGGGAACGATCCAGGCATGAGGCTCCTACTACGCATCTACAGCATTCTGTTTGAAACAATTTTGTCTCTTTTTCTCACCGGCGTCGGACTCGTCGCACTTCTCAGCGGACGGAACAATCTCAAGCTGGATATGCTGCCCTGGAAGGACGCCGGCCTCACCTATGGCGTGCTGGGCCTCGGCATCGGAGGACTGATCCTGTCCGCCCTCGCCATCCTTGGCAAGCTGAAGATCCTTTTCCCCATCTGGTGCGCCGCCATCTTTGTGTTGATGTTTCGCGGGTTCTTCCTGTCCTCGTTCATGTACAGCGGGCCGGCGGAATTTCGCGGCGCCGTGTGGCTCACCGTTGGCGCGCTCGGCGCATTCCTGAGCAGTTGGACTTTCCTGCAAGGTCCTTCGCGCGCGCGCTTTTGACGCATTCCTCGCGCACGGCAAGCTCCGCCGCGGAACTCTACCCGCGCGCCTGGCCGACAACGGCGACGATCGCCTCAACCACGGTGGCCGGGTCATCGAGGGGGATCCAGTGTCCCCCCCGCCGCGCGATCCAATGCCGCGAGCGTGTAGATAAGCGCAGGGTGTCCTGTTGCTCGGCTAGACGCCGTTCGGAAGGCTCGGCCGCCGTCACCACCGCAAGGGGCATTGCGCCGAGATCCCCCACCGCAGCGGCCTCCTGCGCACTCTGCGGCATCGACTCCATCTGGCTTGCCAGCGCCTCGTAGAAGCGCGGCCGCATCCACGCCGCTACCGCCTCGGCACGGGCCTCGGCCGGCAGCTTGTTCAAGGTACCCAGAAAGTAGTCGGCGCGGCCTCGCAACGCCGGACCGCCGAGCGAAAAAGACATTCGCCGCGCCGTATTCGGGGTTCCGGCGCGCACCAGCCACGACACGGCCTTCGCTAACCCAATGCGGGCGGCAAACGCCCCGCGGCGAGCCAACCGGACGCCTGTTCGCAATCTCCAGGCGTCGGCCGCCGTGGGATTCAACCATTGCGAAGGATGCGGTGCGTCCACCAGCACCAGGCCCGCCGTGTCTTGGCGATATCGCCCCGCGAAGACGCGCGCGCACAGCCCGCCAAAGGAGTGCCCGACAAGAACAAAGGGACCTGCTATACCGGCGGCAGCCAGCAATTCTCTCAGCTCGCCCGCAATCCGCGCGCTCGTGCGGGGCATCCGCCCCGCGTCGCTCCCTCCGAAGCCGGCCCGGTCGTAGGAAAACGTCAGCACATGACGCGCAACTTCCGGCTGAACCAGAGACCAACTCAATGACGACGCGCCGAGCGCCGCATCGAAGATTACGGCGGGCGCCCCCGCGCCCATCTTCCGCGTCAAAAATCGCCGCCCGTTGACTTCGATCGACTCGCCCCGGATCGTCATTCCTTTCCAGGATAAGCACGCGAGGCGGCGCCCTCCGCCGCCTGGACGCGAAGCCTCACGGGGACGGTTGGGAGGCAGGGCGCGGGTTCACGTGGAAATTATGAACCGCCACGGCAGCCAGTCCCGCCGCGCCCACCGTATTGGCGATGGCGAACATCTTGAACTGTCCGGTGGTGTGATGATGGCGTAAGGCGAACGCTTCAAACAGCAGCACCGCGCCCGTAAAAGCCCCCTTCAACGCGATCCCTTTGGCCGTGTCGAACTGCCCGCCCGCACCGCGCAGCAGCGGATTGGCTTCCTGCGCCCCGCGGGAACTGGCCACATCCACCGCCTCCGCCCCGGCCAGGGCCAGCGCCGAGCCGATCCACCACCGCTGCGCATGCGCCTGCTCCGGCCCCGCGCTCGGTGGTTGGGCGGAGGCGGACCCGATCCCGCACACGAGCAAAGTGACGGCCACCACACAGTGGCCGGCCAAGATACGAGCCTCCCTTATCGCCACACTGTTCTCCTGCCCCTCCATCGGAGCGCGGACGCGAGATCTTTAGTATTCTGATAGCCAGTCTCCCGTCGGACATCGCAGCTTGGACAGCCAACGCTTTGATCGTGATTACCTGGAACGGTTGCGCGGCAGCGACCCTGCTACCGAACGCCATTTTACGCGTCATTTTCGGGAACTGATCCGCTTGAAATTGCGCGGGAAAATCCGGTCCCCGCAGCTTGTCGAAGACATCTCGCAAGAGACGTTTCTCCGCGTGCTGGTCGCCCTGCGCAAGGAGCATGGCCTCAACGACCCGGAACGCCTTCCCGGGTTCATTCACGCTGTTTGTAAGAATGTGACCCTGGAATTGCTCCGTTTCGACACCCGCCACCCTCTAATTCCGGAAAATGCACCGGAGCCGCCCGCCCCGCTGGCCGATCCGGATGAACCGATCGTGAATGAGGAGCGAAAGGTGCTTGTTCGGGAAGTGCTCGAACAGATGTCGGATCGCGACCGGGCGATTTTGCGATTGATTTTCCTGGAAGAAATTGATAAACAAGAAGTTTGCCGCCGGTTCCAGGTGGACTCGGGGTATCTTCGTGTGCTCTTACACCGGGCCAAGCAGCGCTTCCGGCGCGCTCTCGACAGCCAGGGAAGCAGGCATCGTGCGGCAAGATGAAACGAACGAAGCCAGATCTACACACATCCTATGAAGCCACCCTGTGGGGGAGGCCGAACCGTGGGTAGTAAAAAAGCTTAGTATGGATCACGCCGACGCTCAAAATCTGCACGCTGTCGAAAAATACCTGCTCGGTGAGATGTCACCGGCCGAAAGCGAAGAATTTGAGCTTCACTTTTTCTCTTGCCTCGAATGCGCAGAAGACCTGAAAGCCGCCGTAATCCTGGCGGAGAATGCAAAGGCATTAGCCGCTGACCGGATAAATCCTGCCGAAGATCTAGTAGCGGAAGCCCAAAAAGAGAACTCCGGTCAGCGCGGCTGGATCTGGGCCGCGAACTGGCTTCGTTTGGGCGTCCCGGCCCTTGCCGGGGTCCTGCTCTGCGCTTTTACTGTGTACCAGAATACAGTGACAATTCCTCAGTTGCGCGAGGAGGCCTCCGTCGCTTCCTCGCTTGATGCTCCGGTGACCTATGCTCTCCGCGCCGCATCGCGCGGCACAGAGGCGGAGGTCGTCGCCGGGCGGAGCGCGCGTGACATTCTGTTGCGGTTTGACGCCACGTGGGACCGCCAGGCCGGTTCGCTTGAATGCGAGTTGACCGGTCCGAAGGGAACAGCGCCCCTGCGGGTGCGCGAACCCGCCCCCGATCCGGGACGGGGCATCTACCTGGTCGTTCCCACGCGGAGCGCTCCGCCAGGCCGTTGGACCCTGACAGTTCGGGACGGCGACACTGACGGCGGCGCGCTGCTGGCGCAGTATAATTTTCAAATCCGCTATCGATAACGAAGCGCAGGAGGAGGGCCTGATGGCCAAACGATACCTTTTCCATGGGGAGGCGTCCGCCGCCTCGGGAATCATCAACAGTCCCAGCCCGGAGATCATCCCCGTCCAAGCCGCCGCGTCGCTGCCGAATAACGGCGGCACGGCGACATCGCGGGTGGAGAAATTTGCCCACGCGAGCGCCGCGGGCAACATCCTCGCCTTCGACGCAGCCTACTCTCAGAGCCTCGGCTATCATATGCCGGAGATCAACGCCTATGGCACGATGGTTACGGCTACCGTAGAAGGATTAAACATTCTGGACATCGTCACCGCCTCGCGCATCGTGGCTCGGGTGAGTTCGCGTCACTTCGTCGGGGCCGGGCAACCGAACATCACGGTCGTTGGAAGCTATTTCGAAAACCTCCGCGTAGGCGGAAAGTTGATTGATATCGACCTTGCCACCGACGTTTTTGACAGTTACGACACGTTGGATAAGGTAACGGAAGCGTGGGACAAAGATCAGCCGTTCCGGGAATTGATCGCTCGCTGCTCGCTCGAGCCCACAGTCTCCGGCCAAATGCCGGTCTTTTCGGAGACGCTCGGCTGCACGCTGGTACGGGGCATTCGAAATCCGCCGCCGGACGTCCAAGTTCAAGGCGGGGTCATCACGATCAAGCAGTTCGGCACGCTCCATCTTGCCACGCTGTTTGTGCGTGGCAAGCAGCGCCACCTGACCATGCTGCGGGCCGAATTGCGGACACCTCCGTCGGGCTCCCTCACCATATCGTCGGCAACCGCCAACGGCGATTTCTGGCCTTAGCCGCGACCGCGCTGGTTCTGTTCTCAATTGCCGCCTGCGGCGCCCGGCGCCGTCAATCTCCCGCCGCCTTGCTGATCGAGGCCGAGGATCTGCTCCGCGCCGGAGACAATATCGCCGCGATGTCCCATGCCCGGGAAGGCCTCGCCCGGACCTTGTCCGATTCCCAGGATCATTTTCAGTTCGCCCTGATCGAGGCGGAGGCGATGATCGCCAGCGGGAATTCTGTCGCGGCCGCGCCGCGCCTTGCATCGCTCCCACTTCCCCCGGATCCCGAACTGCGCGCGCGACTGCTGATGGACCGCGGCTACGCGGCCGCGCGCCTGTCCCGGTTCTCCGACGCGGAACGTCTTCTCCACGAGGCGGGTTCGCTTGCCTCCACCGATGTGCTCCGCGACGAAATCGTCTTGCGGCTAGGGTCGACCTACGGCCTGGCGGGCCGGACCGCCGAAGCCGAACTTCAGTTCCGGACGGTGATGAGCCGCGCCGAGGCCCGCGGCGACTCCCGCCTGGCTGCGATGGCGAGTGGCGACCTCGGTGTCCTTTTCAACAACTCGTTCCACGCCGAAGACGCGGTGTTCTGGCTCGAACGCGCCAAGCGCCTCTTCGAGAGCCAGAACGAGCCCCTGCAACTGATCCGGCTGGAAGCGAATCTCGGATGGTGCCACCTGGGCCTGGGAGATCTTTCCGCGGCGCTTCGGCAGTTCGAAGACGCCGCCGCGCGTGCCCACGCGATGGGCGAATTGAGCGTGGAAGTGCAGGCTCTCGATGGCGCCACCGAGACACTCCTCGATATGGGTAACGACGAGGAAGCCACACGCCGCGGACGGATCGCTCTCGACCACGCGCGCCGCCTCGGCGCCAAGGGGAGCGTGGCGGACCTGCTGGAGGACCTCGCCAAGGCCGCGATCCTGCGCAAGGACTGGGACGCCGCGGAGCGTTCCAACCAGGAGGCCTCCCAAATTCGCCAGGCCATTACTCATTCCGCCGTCTCCGACAGCAACGTCGAAATCCAGGCCCGCATCGACGCCGGCCGCGGAAATTTCTCCCGCGCCGAAGCGGCGTTCCTCTCCGTCCTCGACGACCGGCCCGACGACCCTTCGCTTGTACTTGAATCCCGCGCCGGGCTTGCCCACCTGTACACCAGCGCCGGCAACCTCGACGCCGCCAACCGCCACTACCGGGCCGCGATCGACTTCATCGAGAGCCAGCGCAGCAGCCTGCACAGCGACCAGAACAAACTCACTCTGTTCGCGAGCATGATGACCTTCTACGACGACTACGTTGCCTTTCTCATCGGTCATGGCCAGACCGACCGGGCCCTGGAAATCGCCGAATCCAGCCGCGCCCGTCTGATGGCCGAGAAGCGGCAGGGAAGCCGGCGACGCTCGACCGCGGACGACTTCAAACGCATCGCCGCTGCCGCGCACGCCACGCTCCTCAGCTACTGGCTCGCTCCCGATCACTCCTACCTCTGGGTGGTAACCCCGGCCCGCATCGTCCTGCGCACCTTGCCCGAGGAATCCGCAATCCGCCGCCTCGTGGTCAGCTATCGAAACTACCTGGAGGACCTGAACGATCCCCTGGAAGGCCAGGACTCCGCCGGAGCCGGACTGTGGAATACGCTGATCGAACCGGAGCGTGCGTTCCTCCCTGACGGGGCCCGCGTCATCATCGTGCCCGACGGCGTGCTCCATTCGCTCAACTTCGAAACGCTACCCATGAACGGCTCCAAGCCCCGTTATTGGGTTGAGGCGGCCACCATCTCCGTCGCGCCCTCACTCCCCCTGCTGGCCGCCGGCAACGGCCAGGCCGCCCGCAACGCGCCTGCCTCTTCGCTGCTGCTGATCGGCAATCCGCAGAGCCCCGGCGACGACTTTCCTCCGCTGGCCCACGCGGCCGAGGAGATGAAGGTCGTGGCCAGCCACTTCGCTCCTGGGAGCCGGGCCGTGTTTGAGGGCGCCCGCGCCCAGCCGGCCGCCTACACCGACTCCGATCCGGGCCGTTTCGAGATCATCCACTTCGCCTCGCACTCCTCCCCCAACAGCGAGGCTCCGCTTGAAAGTGCGCTGATCCTTTCCCCGCAGCCAGGCGGTTTCGAACTGCACGCCCGCGATGTGATCGGGCATCCGCTCCATGCGGAGCTGGTCACTATTTCCGCCTGCCGCGGCGCAGGCGTCCGAACCTATTCGGGGGAAGGAATCGTCGGTCTGGCATGGGCATTCCTCGAAGCCGGCGCACGCAACGTCATCGCGGGACTCTGGGATGTCGACGACGCGTCCACGCCCGCGCTGATGGCGCGGCTCTACGGCGAGCTCAATGCTGGCCTGCCGCCGGCGCGGGCGCTGCGTGACGCCAAGCTCGAAATGATCCGCTCGGCCGCCGCACGCCGCAAGCCTTATTATTGGGGCGCCTTCCAACTCTATTCCGCCGGGGTCCACTAACCGCACCGCCCGCCGCGCGGCCTCACCCGAGGGATCGTTATGATCGTGGTAGGGCCGGTATCGAGAATCGACAGAATGGAGCGCACCGGTGGCCCCCACGCGCTCCGGTGGAAAGGAAGCCAACCCATGCGAAATTCCCTGCTTTGGACGGCCGTTCTGGCCGCTACTTTCGCCGTCTCAGCCGCCGCAGCGGCCAAATCGGTAAACGTGAACCTGTACGACGGCAAGGGCGCCAGCGTCGGCACCGCGAAGATCTCCAGCACACCCACCGGCGTTCGCATCAAGCTCAACGTTCATGGCCTTCCGCCCGGCGAGCACGCCATTCACTTCCACCAGAACCCGAAGTGCGATGGCCCGGATTTCACCACCGCCGGCGGCCACTTTAATCCCGAGCATAAACACCACGGCCTGCAGAGTCCCGAGGGACCGCACGCGGGCGACATGCCGAACTTCACCGTGAACAAGAAGGGTAAGAGCACCGCCGTCATCACCAACGAGCGCGTAACACTGGGCGACGGCTCCAATTCGCTCCTCGCCAACGGCGGTACCTCGCTGGTGATTCACGCCCAGCCGGACGATATGAAAACCGACCCCGCAGGCAACGCGGGGCCCCGCATCGCCTGCGGTGTAATCGTTCCCTAATCGCACCCAAGCCGGGACCGGCGCCAGCCGCGCGGCCCCGTTGTGCGCGATAAGAATTTAGACCGACCGCAAGTCCACGCCGGACATTTCGGCCGGCTTCGGCACGCCCATCATGCCGAGAATCGTCGGCGCGATGTCGCGCAGCGAACCGTTGGCCTTGAGCGGGCGGCGCTCCTCGTCAACTACAATCAGCGGCACCGGATTCGTCGTGTGATACGTGTGCGGCCCCTTGGTGACGGGGTCGATCATGGTTTCGGCATTGCCGTGGTCGGCCGTGATCAGCCACGTTCCGCCGTGCCGCTTCAAGGCCATGTGAATCTCGCCCAGGCAGCCGTCCACCGTTTCCACCGCACGCACCGTCGGCTCCAGTTTGCCGGAGTGGCCGACCATGTCCGCGTTGGCGAAGTTCATCACCACCACGTCCATGCCGCCCTTCTCGATCGCCTTCACCACCACTTCGGTGATGCCGGCCGCGCTCATCTCCGGCTTGAGGTCGTAGGTGGCGACCTTCGGGGAAGGCACCAGTTCCCTGCTCTCGCCCGGATACGGCTTCTCATTGCCGCCGTTGAAAAAGTACGTCACATGCGCGTATTTTTCCGTCTCGGCCACCCGCAGGTTCTTCCAGTTCAACCCGCCCATCACGTTGGCCAGGATGTTGTGCGGGTGCTCCCGCGACAGCACAAAGGGGCAATGGAAGGTTTTGTCGTACTCCGTCATCGTGACGTGGTGGAGCCCGCGCGGCGCCTTGCCATGGTAGGGGACCGTAACGTCACCGGTCAGCGCCATCGTCATCTCGCGCCCGCGGTCGGCCCGGTAGTTGAAAAAGATCGACACGTCGTCATCGCGGATCACGCCCACCGGTTCGTTGCGCCCATCCACCACCGTCACCGGCTCGAAGAACTCGTCCGTAACGCCCTTCTCGTAGCTCCGCCGGATCGCCGCCACCGGGTCCGTCGTTTTCTCGCCGCCTCCGAAACGCAGCGCATCGAAGGCGCGCTCCACGCGCTCCCATCGCTTGTCGCGGTCCATCGCGTAGTAGCGCCCGCTGACGGTAGCGATGCGGCCTACGTGCTTCTCCCGCAGCACCTTCTGGAGTTCTTCGATGAAGCCCGCCCCACTGTGCGGCGGCGTGTCACGGCCGTCGAGGAAGCAGTGCACACAGACGTCGTTCAACTCGAAGCGGTGCGCCATCTCAAGCAGAGCGTAGAGATGGGTCAACAGCGAGTGTACGCCGCCGTCGCTGCACAGCCCCATCAGGTGCAGGCGCTTGCCGCGGGCGCGTTTCATTGCCTCCACCAGGACCGGGTTGTCGTAGATCTCGCCGGTCGAGATCATCTGGTCGATCCGCGTGACATCCATCTGGATGATCCGGCCGGCGCCGATGTTCAGATGTCCCACCTCGCTGTTGCCCATTTGCCCTTCCGGCAGGCCGACACTCGGCCCCGAGGTCTGCACCAGCGTGTTCGGATACTCCCGCAGCAGCGCTTCGTAATTGGGCTTGCGTGCCAGGGCGATCGCGTTGCCTTCGACGGCCGGGGAAAATCCCCAGCCGTCAAGAATCGTCAATACCAGCGGATGTTTGGCTGCCATTAGCGTCGGAATGCCTTTCCGCCGGCGAACTCAGCCGCCGGCCCCAGTTCTTCCTCAATCCGGATGAGCTGGTTGTACTTGGCGATGCGGTCCGTGCGGCTCGCTGACCCGGTCTTGATCTGGCCGGCGCGGGTCGCAACGGCGAAATCGGCAATGAACGCATCCTCGGTCTCGCCCGAGCGGTGCGAAATCACCGCCGTGTAGCCGGCGTCGTCAGCCATGTGCACGGCATTCAGCGTCTCGGTCACCGAACCGATCTGGTTCAACTTCACCAGAATCGAATTCGCAATGCCTTTGGCGATGCCGCGCGCGAAGATCTCCGTATTGGTCACGTAAATATCGTCGGCCACCAGTTGCAGCTTGCCGCCCAGCGTATCCGTCAGCAGTTTCCAGCCATCCCAGTCCGCTTCCGACATGCCGTCTTCAAGCGACACGATCGGATACTGCCGCACCCAGTTCGCCCAGAACTCGACCATCTGCTCGCTGCTCCGCTCGCTCTTGTCGGATTTCTTGAAAACGTACTTCTTCTTCTCTTCGTCGTAAAACTCGCTCGCCGCCGGGTCCACCGCGATACCAATCTGCTCCCCGGGCTTGTATCCGGCTTTCTGGATCGCCTCGAGCACCACTTCGAGCGCCTCTTCGTTCGACTTCAAATTCGGTGCAAAGCCGCCCTCGTCGCCCACCGCGGTCGAATAACCGCGCTTCTTCAGCACGCCCTTCAGCGTATGGAATACCTCGGCGCCCATCCGGACGGCATCGGCAAAACACGCGGCGCCGAACGGCACCACCATGAACTCCTGCGGGTCCACGGAGTTGTCGGCGTGCGCGCCGCCATTGAGAATGTTCATTTGCGGCACCGGAAGCAGCGTCGCCTGCACGCCCCCCAAGTACCGGTACAACGGCGTCATCTGTGAGTTCGCCGCCGCCCGCGCAACCGCCATCGAAACCGCCAGAATCGCATTCGCGCCCAGAGCCCCCTTGTTGTTGGTCCCATCAAGCGCAATCATCTTCTGATCGAGCCCGGCCTGGTCGAACGCCGACATTCCCAGCACCGCCGGACCGATCTTCTCGCTGATGTTTCTCGCCGCCGTGCGCGTGCCCTTACCTAAGAAGCGCGACTTGTCGTTGTCGCGCAGTTCGACCGCTTCGAATTCGCCGGTGGAAGCGCCCGAAGGCACCGCCGCCCGGCCGAAACTGCCGTCTTCCAGCTCTACATCCGCCTCCACGGTCGGATTCCCGCGCGAGTCCAAAATTTCTCGTCCAACTACCCTGATGATTTGCATAAGCCACCATTGTGGCATCTTCGGCCGCCCCGCTTCTTCCCGCTATCATCAGGAAGAATGCCCCGAACCGACGTCTATCTGAAGGTCGAGTTGTCTCACAGCCGCGACGAGGATGCAGCGGCGCTCGCCGCCGAACTCTGCCGCATGCTGCGCAAACAATACGCCGTCCGCGCAGCCGAAGTGCAAAGCGTCCACCCCCGAACCGAGGATCAGCCGAAAAGCTCGCTGTAGGTGCGCTCGAAGTACCGGTCCGTCATCCCGGCGATGTAGTCGCAGACGATCCGGTGCGCCGGCTGCTCGCTCAGCCCATCCCGGTAGCCCTCGGGCAACCGCTCCGGGTCTTCCACAAAGTAGGCGAACATCTCCGCAATGCGGGCGGTGGAAGCACGGCGCTCGGCCCGCAGCGTCTCGGAGCCGTAAACCATTTTGTGCAGGAAATCCTTAAGTCCCCGGTTGAGCCGCCGCGCCTCTTCCGTCAGGCGAACCAGCCGCGCCGGATGGCTCCGGACATCATCGGCGCTCTCGACGCCCGCCTCGCGAGCCGCGTCCTCGGTCCCCGCAATCAAACCCGTCACGAGGGCATCCACCAACTGCCGCAGCACCTCGTAGAACCGCTCCCTTCCCGTCGCGCCGGGAAACTGCGTTGCTTCGCGCTCCCATAGCTCGGCGAACTCCTCGATCGCCGAACACGCCGCTTCCGCATCCACCAACCCGGCCGACCAGGCATCGTCCAGGTCCGCCGTGTTGTAGGCAATCTCGTCGGCCAGGTCAATGATTTGCGCCTCCAGCGGCGGACGCAAGCCGGGGAGATATTCACCAAACTCCCGCTCGTCCGCCGGGGACAAATCCTTTGAATGTTTGAGGATGCCCTCCCGGACTTCAAATGTCAGGTTGAGCCCGGGAAACCGCGCATAACGTTGTTCGAACGTCTCCACAATCCGCAGCGCGTGACGGTTATGGTCGAACCGCGCCCCGAACCGCTGCATCTGCCGGTCCAGTTCCTCCTCGCCGGCATGCGCGAACGGTGGATGCCCGATGTCATGGGCCAGGGCGAGAACCTCCACGAGGCTTTCATCCAGACCGAGCACGACGGCGACGGTTCGCGACAGTTGGCTGACCTCGATGGTGTGGGTCAGGCGATTGCGGAAATGGTCGGAAAGCGAGGCGGGAAAGACTTGGGTCTTATTTTCCAGCCGGCGGAAGGCACGCGCATGGATGACGCGGTCGCGGTCGCGCTGGAACTCGTTGCGGTAAGGATGCCTGGCTTCCGGGTAGCGACGCCCCCGGCTCTGTTCCACGGGAAATCGCAGCGGCGCCAGAGCGGCCGGCATCAGTCGAGTTTCAGGGACGTGTAGGCGTCGATCGCCGCCTGGCTCACCGCAGGCCGCGGACTCGAACGCAGCGGCCCGAGCAGCGCCTTCGCTTCCTTCGGATTGGTCTTTGCGATGACTTCGGCCAACTGGATCTGGGCCTCTTCCTTCGACACCAGAGCCGTGGGCTTGTCGATTACCGAACGGAGCAGCTTTTCCGCATCGGCGGTCTTGCCCTCCGACGCGTAAATCTTGGCGAGCGACATCTTGCCCAGGGAAACGTACGGTCCGTCGCCGTTGTCCACAATGTCCCGGAAGCGCTTCTCCGCCTGGGCCATATCGCCCGCGTCGGCGGCATGAGCCGCCAGGAAGAACTCGGCCACCGTCCCTTCCGAGGTTCCCGGATACTTGGCCGCTACGCCGGTGAAGGCTTGGGCGACCGCCTGGTCCTTTTCCTTTTGCGTGGCGAACGTGATGGGCGCGGAACCGGCCGGCGCCCCGACGGGCGCTTCGTTCACTTGCATTGCCTTAGCGAGCGCATCTTCGCGTACACCCTGCTCATATCGGTGGTAGAGATAAATCGCCCCACCCAGCAGAATCACCGCCAAGGCAATCGCTCCATAGCGGATCGTCTGCTGGCGATGCGTCGTTAAGAATTCAAAACCGTGTTGAACCTCAAGCGCAAGGGGATCGCGCTTAAGTTCTTTCCGCGTCAGTCTGTCCACGAAGTAACCTCTAGGCGAGTAAATAGTTAGCGTATCATACCCGCGTTTGCCGAGGAAGCGCGAGAATTTACGCTCCGACACCCGACCTTAGTTTTAACCAGTGATGAACACTGACGCTCAGGCAACACGTTGTCCCCACTGTGGCTCTTCCGACATCCGCCGCTCCCATCGCCGCGGGCTTTGGGAGCGGCTCATGGCAGGCAGATGGTTCCAGACCTGGCTATGCCGCCGCTGCCTGCACCGGTTTTTCATCCGGCGCGAGGCCAACGCGACGTACTCTAGGCCAGGGAGGCAACGGCCTCCCTCACGCCCCGTTCCAGCGGCGGCGCCGGAACCCCGTTACTCTCGCGCCGGATAGAGAACCGGACCAGACCCGCCAGGTCATGGATGTCAAGCTTCCGCATCATGCTGGCACGGTACGTGTCTACTGTTTTGGGGCTCAGGCCGAGACGCGCGGCGATGTCCTTGGCGCGCACGCCGCTCACCAACATAGTGAAAACCTCATACTCCCGCGCACTGAGGGTATCAATCGGGTCGGCCGGTTCCGCTTTGCGCTGCCGCACGAACAACTCCTCGGCGGAGAGTTCCGGCGGAAGATAGACGCCACCGCTGAGCATCTGCTCGATGCCCTCGACGACTTGCCGGCATGAGCCGGTTTTCAGCACAAACCCCCGGGCTCCGGCCCGTAATGCTTCCACCATCGCCCGGCGATCCCGTGCCGCCGACATCATCATGACGCGCGTGCGCATCTGCCGCTCGCGGACGCACCGTACAATCTCGAGAGGGAAGAAACCCGCTAACTGCGTATCGAGGAGTGCGATGTCGGGACGCCGGGTTTCTATCACTTGCATCGCCTCCCGTCCGTCGCTGGCCTCGGCAACTACGTGGAACCTCGGGTCGGCCTGCAGGACGCTGGTCAAGCCTTCGCGGAGCATGCCCGACTCGTCCGCGATGAGAATGGAAAAAGTAACTGACGGCTGCACTGTGATCGTTCCTCCTGATTTGCACAGTCCTGCGGAAAGTGGCGGAGGGGACTCCTGCGTCCCCTCTCAAGAAGAACGTAATATGGAATCGCCAGTCGTCTGGAAAAACTTGGCCGCCCGCCGGCCCAGCTTCCTCTTCAGGCGAAGCTGCGCAGCGCGGTCGCTTCGTCGTCAAACGCCTCAAATACCGTGTAAAGCTTGGTGATCTGCAGCAGATCCTTGACCCGCTTGTTCAATCCCACCAGCTTCAGCGAGCCGCCGCCATTGGTCACGGTCGCAAAGCTTGAGACCATCTCGCCGATCCCGGAGCTGTCGATGTAGCTGACATCGCCGAGGTTCAGCAGCAACTTCTTGTGACCTTTGCCGGCCAGGTCGCGAATCGTGTCCCGAAAATGGCTCGCGCCCTCGCCCAGAGTGATGCGTCCGGAGGCATCGATAACCGTTACATCGCCCACCTGACGCGTCGTTAGTTTTACGCTCACGTTGTTTACCCTCCCTCGTCTTTTTCTGCCTGCCAGGGCAAGGCCCCACTCACCGCTAGCCGCCGCTCGCCGACAGACGTTTTACCATCTTGATTTCGGTTCCCACGTTCCCGACCTTTTTCACGTCCACTGCATCCATAAAGGCCTGGATCAAAAGCAATCCCCGCCCGGAGTGCCGCAGCAAATTCTCTTCGGAGAGAGGATCGGGAACCGTTTCCATCTCAAACCCCTCTCCCTCGTCACCAATCGTAATTTCGATCCGGCCCGGGCCTTCCAGCACCCGCAACCGCACTTTCTTCCGGGCGCTGTACCGGTTGCCATGCACGACGGCATTCACCATCGCCTCGCGAACCGCCATCCCGATCCGATGCAGCTCATCTTCCGGGAAACCGGCTTCCGTGGCGATCCCGATCACCGTCTCTTCCGCCACATCGACGCTCTCCAGCTCCGAGGGGAGAATCTCGTCGATCCGTACCTTTTCGCCGGCCTGGTTCTCAGCCATAGAATTTTCCTTCACCCCAAAGGCGCGGCGAAGTCGAATCCATACATTAAACGAAACATTCGTTTCCCGTCAACACTCTGCAATCTGTCCCTGCCCCCGACACCCGGGCAAGTCCACCTATGTTCCCACTCCGTTCACGGCCAATTCGATAATGATATTCCCCTTGCTGCCCGAAATCACCTTCCGCCAATCCCGTTCCAGGCCGCCTCAGATCCGGCCGAACTTTTTCACCGCCTCGGCGATCGACCGGTATTTCTCGATGTAGGGATACATGCTGTGCTCGGTTTCATCCATCTGCTGCGCTCGTTTCAGCACCTCGGCCGCCTTGTCCTTCGGTATGACCACGATCCCGTCGCTATCGGCGCTTACGATGTCTCCCGGCCGCACTTCCACGCCGCCACAGCGTACGGGGACGTTCACGCCCGCCACCTTGTAATGGCCCACCGTCGTCGACGGCACCACGCCCGTGCTGAACACCGGAAAACCCAGCCTCCGGATCTGCGGCGTGTCCCGCACCCCTCCCTCGACCACCGCGCCGGCCAACCCGCGATACTTCATCGCCGTCGACATCAGCCCGCCGATACCCGCGTAGTCGGCTCCATCTTCGAGCACCATCACGTACACCGAACCTTCCGGCGCGGCGTCGATGGCGTCCAGCATCGGCTGCAACAACTTCGAGCCTTCCTTGTTCTCATCCCGCACCAGGCTCACCGTTACAGCGGGTCCGGCGAACTTCGCCGGCTCGATGGGACGAAACCGGTGGTCCATGTACGCCTTCGCGCCGTAAAGCTGTTCCATGGCATCGGCCACCGAGGCCACCTCCACCAGACGGAACTGCGACACCGCCGTCTCCGGACCCTGCGCCCGCAGAGCCCAGCCAAACCAAGCCAACGCTCCCACGCCAACCCAAATCGCCGTTTTCTTCATTGCGCTCCTTCTCCACTTCCGGCCAGCGCGAACACCACAACGTTCCCGCCCGCCGCCATTCCAATATATTGCCGTCCCCCGAGCGAGTACGTCATCGGCGAGGCGTGCAAATGCACATTCATCGGAAACCGCCACAGCACTTTCCCGCTCCCGGAATCGAGCGCCGTCATCGCGCCATCGTCGTCGCCGAAAAACACGAGCCCCGACGCGGTCGCCAGCAGCCCGGCCCACGCCTCCCCCGGCCCGGTTTGCTCATGCTCCCACACAATTTTCCCCGTCTGTGGGTCGATGGCCCGCACATACTTCCTTGGCCTTACGCCGCGGTCATCTCTGGTTGCGCCCCCAAAGAACGACTCCCCGCGTTTCCACCCCTCCGCGTTCTTTGTATAAATCGTGCACTTCTCCAGCGCAATCAGATAAAACAGCTTCGTTTGCGGGTCATAGGCGCTCGACATCCAATTCGACGCCCCTTCAACCGCCGGACATACCTTGGTTCCTCCCTGCGCGTCCCGCACCGGCTCAGCCAGCACCGGCCGGCCATCCTCCCCAATCCGCTTGGCCCAGTTCAATTCCCTCACGTACGGCGTCGCTTGCAGCACCTTACCATTGCTGCGGTCCAGCACGTAA
>JAKAJI010000055.1 GCA_021813825.1 Acidobacteriota bacterium
AAGACCATCGGATGGGTGAGACGCCCCTGCTGACCGAGCCAATGATCGGATTCGCGGCTCAGTTCGGCCAGCGAGTGCTGCGAGAAAAATTCGGGCAGGATGCGCTTCGTGGTGGCTTCTTCGGCGACCGCTTTCGCCCCGTTTTCGCAGAACTCGGCCGTAGCGCGGTGTTCCGGGTCGGGCCAAGCGCAGCCGGGACAATCGAAGCCGTCGGGCTGGTTGACTGCGATCAGCGTGTGCGCGGCGCGCAGCGGGCCCATTTTGCCGACCGCGTGCTGCATCGCGTGGAGGACAGCAGGAATGCCCGCCGCCACCTTTGGGGGCTGCTTCGTTCGAAGACCATCGCCTTCGAGCGGAGGTTCCGCCGACGGGGAGCCGTTCATGGGTTCATTATGCGCTGCGGCGCGGAATAAAGGTTGAAGCCGGCCGGGCGAATGAAGCCGGCGAGCGTGATATCGAACTCGCGGGCGAGTTCGACCGCGAGGCTGGTCGGTGCGCCCACTGCCGCCACAATCGGTATGCGCGCGATGAGCGCTTTCTGCACGAGTTCGAAGCCGATGCGTCCGCTCAAGACGAGGATCGAATCCGGGAGAGGCAGATCGCCATCGAGCAGTTTCGCGCCGATGAGCTTGTCGAGGGCATTGTGGCGTCCCACGTCCTCTCGCACCGCCAATAGCGCGCCGGTAGAAGAGAACAGGCCGGCCGCGTGGAGTCCGCCGGTTTGGTGAAAGACGGGTTGGGCGGCGCGAAGGCTTTCCGGCAGCGCGGCCAGCACTTGGGCTGGGACGCGAGGTGAGCTCGCCGGGAGCGCGGCGCAGCCACGGACGGCGAGCGCTTCGATGGAGGCCTTGCCGCAGACGCCGCAACTGGAAGACACCGGGAAATTGCGTCGGAGGCGTGCCAGATCAACAGGGACGCCGGATTGAAGGTCGACGCGAACGATGTTGCGGGTCCGGGCGCGGCCGCGTGACGGACCGGCGTGTGCGATGCGGGCGATGTCGGCGCGGGAGCGGATGATGGCTTCGGTGAACAGAAATCCGGCGGCGAGGTCGAGATCGGCGCCGGGGGTGCGCATGGTGACGGCGAGGCTGGTGGTGGTGAAGCCGGAGGACCCGGCGTGGCCGAGGCGGATCTCGAGCGGTTCCTCGACGGCGAGCGAATCGTCGATCGGCTCGGATGCCGCGTCCTTGCTTGGGCTGACACGGTGAACGGGGAGGCGGACGATCGATTCCGATTCGAGGGTCATGGAGTTTGTCAGGCAGCGTCCGGCGGCGGATAGAGAGAGAACTCGCGAAGCGCGGGGCCGGCCGCGGCGTGCAGGATCCTGAGCCGGAAGCGGGCCGCCTCAACGGGCTTGTCGAGCAGGAACAGGCGGCAGACACCGAGGCTCTCCGCGCGTGCGATCTCGTTCCAAGCGCCGTTGGCCTCGGCCTCCACCGAGAACGAGTCGATGCGCTGGCCGTAGGCGATCTCTTCGCGAAGCCGGATCAGGCCGACGCGTTCGGGGCGGGGAAGCGTGAGCGTCACATCGGCTTGGGAAACTCCGTCGTCGGTGGCCCAGTAGCCGGCGGCGAGCGATAACAGATGCTCGGGCGCGAAGCGGGCGCTGCGGGCGCGGACGTTTGTCGCTTCGATCCGGGCGGACTCGGCGATGTTGTGGGCAAACATGGCGCGAACGTCCTTGCCGAACTGCCGCAGCGAGGCGATGTCAGGTTCGGCGAGGCGGCCGCGGCGGTCCGGGGGGACATTCAGCAGGAAACTGGCGCCGCGGCCGACGGACTCGAAGTATAGATTTCGCAGCGCCTCCGGCGTTTTCACCCGGTCGTTCTCGGACTCGTGCCAGAACCAGCCGGGGCGGATCGAGACGTCGCACTCGGCCGGGAGCCAGTGGGAGCCGTGGCGTGTGCCGGTGGGGGAATTGGCGGCGCGCACATCGCCGGGAGCGGCCGGTCCGCCGTGTTCGCCGACGGGGTCGTAGGTGGCCCAGCAAGGGTCGCCGGCGATGCCTTTTTCATTGCCGACCCAGCGGATGTCGGGGCCGACATCGCTGAAAATTACCGCGTCGGGCTGCAGGCGACGGACGAGGTTCCACGTTGTGGGCCAACCGTAGTAAGTCGTCTTGTCGATGGTGCGGCGCTCGCGGGCTCCGCCGTAGTAGCCGTCGCCGCCGTTGGCGCCGTCGTGCCAGACCTCGAAGATGGGTCCGTAGTTCGTGAGCAGTTCGGTCAACTGGCGGCGATAGAGGGGCACGTAGGCCGGGGTGCCGTATGCGGCGTTATTGCGGTCCCAGGGGGACAGATAAACGCCAAAGTCGAGCCCGAGGCGCCGGGCGGCTTGCGAGATGTCGCGCACGACGTCGCCGTTGCCGTTGCGCCACCGGCTCGAGCGGATTGAGTGATCGGTGGTTGCGGTGGGCCAGAGACAGAAGCCGTCGTGATGCTTGCAGGTGAGGATGACGCCTTTCATGCCGGCGTCTCGCAGGGGTTCGACGATGGCGTCGGCGTCGAAATCGGTGGGGTTGAAAACGGAGGGGTCCTCGTCTCCGTAGCCCCATTCCTTGTTGGTGAAAGTGTTGACGGTGAAGTGGAGAAAGGCGTAAAACTCGCGCTTGTGCCAGGCAAGCTGGCGAGGCGAGGGGCAGGCGCCGAAGGGCGCGGGCGGGGCGGAGGAGGCGGCGTAGGTCCAGGGGGCCGCGGCGGAAATGAGGAGGGATCGTCGGGAGAGGTTCATTGGTGATGTAAATGTGAGTGCAACTTGCAGTATAAGCGCCGCTGCGCGTGATATTCTGCCCTCGATGGCAAGTATCTTCCGCGAAGGTCTGTTAACCGGGAAAGTAGCTTTTGTGACGGGGGGAGGTAGCGGCATCGGACAGGCGATTGCGGAGCGCTTCGCCGGGCATGGCGCAAGGGTGACGATCGCCGGGCGAAAGCAGGAACGGCTGGACGCGGCCGCACATGCGATGCGCGAGAAAGGCGGCACGGTGGCTACCGCCGCGATCGACGTTCGAGATTACGCGGCGGTGGCCGAGGCGCTGCAGCACACCAGCGAAGAGTATGGGCCGATCGACATCGTCGTGTGCGCGGCCGCGGGCAACTTCCCCGCTCCAGCGACCGGCATGTCGGCCAATGGATTTAAGAGCGTCATCGACATCGACTTACTCGGCACTTTTAACACCTGCCGCGCGGCTTACGAGCACTTGCGCAAGCCGGGGGCTTCGGTGCTGAGCATCTCGGCGGCGCACGCCACGCAGCCGATCGCGTTACAGTCGCATGTGTGTGCGGCGAAGGCCGGAGTTGAAATGCTAATGAAGACACTGGCGCTCGAGTGGGGGCCGTCGGGCGTGCGGCTGAACTGCCTGACGCCCGGCCCGACCGACGACACAGAAGGCATGCGGCGCCTGGCGCCGACCGTGGAGATTCGCGATGCCGTGGAGCGCTCCGTCCCACTTCGCCGTTTCGGGACCAAGGAGGAACTCGCGGACATGGCGCTGTATCTTAGCTCGGACGCTGCGGGTTATATCACGGGCGGCGTCTTCGCCTGCGACGGAGGCAGCTCATTGGTGCGTTCCGGGAGCCTTGGCGGCGCTATGTTTCCCACCGCGGTGGCGCGGTAATTTGTGTTGGATTCTTCCTCGATTCGCCTACTCCGGCAGCTTGGCACGGTAAGCGCTACGGCGCTGGTCATTTCGAATATGATCGGCACCGGCATTTTTACCGCGACCGGATTTCTGGCCGGTCCGCTTGGTTCCCCGTCCATAGTGCTCTCGATCTGGATCGTGGGCGCGGTCTGCGCGCTTGCCGGAGCGCTGTGTTACTCGGAGTTAGGCATTAATTTCCCCAGTTCCGGCGGCGAGTATGTGTATCTCACGGAGGCATTCGGGCCGACGTGGGGATTCATGACCGGGTGGGTGTCGTTTTTCGCGGGCTTTTCGGCGCCGATCGCAGCAGCCGCCCTTGCCTGCGCCGACTACGCCGGCTATTTCTTCCCCGCTCTCAAGCAGAACGGGCCGGCCTATGTCCTCGGAAGCGGCGCGTTTCAGATTCGATTCGGCTGGGCGCAGGGGCTTGCCTGTGTGCTGGTAGCGATTTTCACGGCCTTGAACTGCTTCGGTCTGCGCCGGACGGCGCGGATTCAGAACCTGCTGACCGGCGGCAAGGTGTTTGTGATCGTCGCGTTCATTGTCGCGGCGCTGGTGGCCGGTAACGGGAACTGGCACAATTTCGCCGAACCGGCCGTGCGAACCGGTTCCACGCCTCTGGCCGCGCAATACGCGATCAGCTTATTCTTCATCTATGTCAGCTACAGCGGCTGGAATGCGGCCACTTACGTTGCCGAGGAGCTGAAACAGCCCTCAAAAACGCTGCCGATCGCGTTGGCGACCGGTACGGCGCTTGTGGCGACGCTTTACGTGGCGCTGAATGTCGTGTTCATCTATAGCACGCCACTCGAGCAGACCAAGGGTGTCGTGGCGATCGGCGCTCTGGCGGCATCGCGTCTGTTCGGACCGGGCGTGGCGGGAGCATTCAGCGCGGCGATGGCGGTGTCGCTGCTGGCCACCGTGAACGCGATGGTGACGATCGGGCCGCGGGTGTATTACGCCATGGCCCGGAACAGCGCGTTCTTCCCCGCGGCGGCGCGCGTGCACCCTCGGTGGCACACACCGGTCATCGCGCTGGTGAGCCAGGGAGTGTGCACGATGCTGATGACGCTGACGCCATTTCGCGATCTGCTCACGTACATCGGATTCACGCTGAACTTTTTCGCGGTGCTTTCCGTGGCTTCGCTGTTTGTGTTCCGGCGCCGTCCCGGCTGGCAGAAGCTGCGTGTGCTTGATGTGGCATTTCCGGCGATACCGGTGTTCTTCGTCGTGATCGGCGCATGGATGACGATCGTCGGGCTCACGCTGGAGCCGCGCGTGTCGCTTTCGGCCGTGGCCACCATCGCTACCGGTGCGCTGGCGTATCACTTTCGCCGCCGCCGGCGCGCGGCCGCCGCGGTTTAGAACGGCCGGTTTCCCCACCTCAGGCGAACCTTCCTTGTTATCCTCACGGGTGTATGAGCGCCCAGATCCTGGACGGGAAAAGTGTCCGTGATTCGATCCTTGCCGAGTTGAAACCACGCGTCGAAGCCATGTCGGCGGCGCATCGCCGGCCGGGGCTCGCCGTCGTGCTGGTGGGAAACAATCCCGCGTCGGAGATTTACGTCCGCTCGAAGGTAAAGGCCTGCGGGGATCTCGGTATTTTCAGCGAACGGCTGACGCCGCCGGATTCGATAACCACGGAGGAACTGCTGGCGATTGTGGAGGATCTGAACCGCCGGCCGGAGATCGATGGAATTCTGGTGCAGATGCCTTTGCCGCCGCAGGTGGACGCACGGCGGATCTTACTGGCGATTTCGCCAGAAAAAGACGTGGACGGATTCCATCCCTACAACGTGGGCTGCCTGGTGGCGAACACGCCGGCGCCGCGCGCTTGTACGCCGGCCGGGATCATCGAGCTTTTGAAGCGGTACCGGGTTCCGATCGCGGGGCGGAGGGCGGTGGTGATCGGGCGCAGCGACATCGTTGGCAAGCCCATGGCTCTCCTGCTGCTGCATGAGAACGCGACGGTGACGATTTGCCATTCCAAGACGCCCGACCTGGCGGCCGAGTGCCGGCGGGCCGACATCCTGGTGGCGGCGATTGGGCGTGCGGCATTGGTTACGGGAGAGTTCATCAAACCGGGCGCGGCGGTGATCGATGTCGGGATGAACCGGGTCACGAGCCGCGAGGAAGCGGAGCGGATCTATGCGCTGCAGCCGGAAAAACTGCGGCAGCTTTCCGAAAAAGGGAGCATCCTGCTTGGGGACGTGCATCCGATCGAGGGCCCGGAGATTGCGGGCGCCATCACACCGGTGCCCGGCGGTGTCGGGCCGCTCACGATTGCGATGCTGATGTCGAACACCGTGCAGGCCGCTGAGCGGCGATTGGGGGTTCGCGAGGCGGCGCCGTGCTCCTCGTAGGGCTCACGGGCGGACTTGCGACCGGCAAGAGCTTCGTTGGCCAGGAGCTGCAGAAACTCGGCTGTCACCTGATTCAAGCGGACGAGTTGGGCCACCAGGTTCTGCTCCAGGGCGGCGATGCCTACGAGGCCGTGGTGGCCGAGTTTGGGAAGGAGATTCTTAACGAAGCCGGAGAGATCGACCGGCGAAAGCTTGGGTCGCTTGTGTTTGGAGACCCGGAGCGTCTTGCGAGACTGAACGCGATTGTGCATCCGGCCGTACGGCGGAAAGAGCGGGAGATCGCCGCAGCCATCGCGGCCCGGGAGCCGGACGCCATTGTCGTTGTAGAAGCTGCCATCCTGGTAGAAACTGGAAGTTATGGCCGCTTCGACAAGCTGATCGTCGTTGTCTGCGGCCGTGAGCAGCAGATCGAGCGGGCGATGAAGCGGAGCGGGCTCAGCCGGGCGGAGGTGGAGAGCCGCTTGAACCGGCAATTGGCCGACGAAGAGAAAGTGAAGTTCGCGGATTTCGTGATCGATACGTCGCAGTCCAAAGCCCATACCGCCGAGGAGACGCGTTTGGTCTACGAGGCGCTGCGGAGAGTTAGCCGATGAAACGGATTTTGATATTTTCGACTCTGATTGTGGCGGCGTTCGTGGCGCTGACCCTGCGGACGGACTGGGGCCAGCGGCGGCTGTTCCGCGAAATCCGCTCGACAAGTGTGGCCTGGACCGAACCCGACACCGCGCACCTGGCGGGACTCAGCCCGGATGAGGTGAATAACATCGACATTTACAAGACCGCGCATTTGGCCACGGTGAACATCACCAGCACGGTCTACCAGAGGGATTTCTTCTTCGAGGTATATCCGTCGAAGGACACCGGCTCCGGTTTCTTCATCGACAACGGCGGGCGCATCCTGACGAACAATCACGTAATCGCCGACGCAAGCCGCATCGAAGTGACGTTGCCCGACCAGACGCGGTACCGCGCGCAGTTGCTCGACCGCGACCCGGTGAACGACCTGGCGCTTTTGAAGATCGAACCGCGGCGTCCGGAGCCGTTCCTCAAGCTGGGGGATTCGGACACAGTGCAAGTGGGCCAGAAGGTGTTGGCGATCGGGAATCCGTTTGGATTGGACGGCACGATGACTACGGGGATCATCAGTTCGCTCGGCCGGGACCTGCAGACCGAGAGCGGGAGGCGGCTTGAAGGACTGATTCAGACCGATGCGGCGATCAACCCCGGCAACAGTGGCGGGCCGCTGCTCGATTCGCGAGGGAATGTGATTGCGATCAACACAGCGATCTACGGTCCGGGCGGAAACATTGGAATCGGGTTCGCGATGCCGATCAACCGGGCGAAGCTGATGCTCACCGAGTACCGGGCTGGCCGGCCGTATCGCCCGCCGTTTCTCGGTGTGACGACGGTCTACATCGCCGGGTCTTATGCCGAGGCGCTAAATCTGCCGAGCGATGGGGGACTGCTGGTGCAGGACGTAAGGCCGGGGTCGGCGGCTGAGGCGGCCGGTATCCGCGGCGGGCAGCGAAGCGTGATTTTGGGCAACTACGAAATCAGCATCGGCGGAGACCTGATCGTCGCCATCGACGGGCAGCCCGTGACGCGGCAGGACGACCTGTCGCGGGCGATGGCGCGGAAGCGCGCGGGCGACGTGATGAACCTCACCGTGTACCGCAGCGGAAAGAAGACGACGATCAAGGTGACCCTCGGGGCGCAGTCGGAGGAGCGGTTTTAAGTGCGGGATCTTGCCGAGGGCAGGGTCCTGGTGACCGGGGGCGCGGGCCTGATCGGCAGCGCGCTTGTTTGGGAGATGAACCGGCGGGGGCTCCGGAACATTTTCGTCACGGACCGTCTGGGCCGTTCCGAGAAGTGGAGGAACCTGGTTCCGCTCCGCTTTATCGACTACATGGAGGCTGAGGAGTGGGAGAGGCGTTTGGCGGATGGCGGACGCGGGCTTCCGGCCGGCATTCGTACGGTGTTTCATCTGGGCGCGTGTTCGGCTACGACGGAAACCGACGCGACGTACCTGGTCCGGAACAATTACGAGTACACCAAGCGCATGGCGGAGTGGTCGCTCGCCAACGGAGCCCGGTTTGTGTACGCCTCCTCGGCAGCCACCTACGGCGCACTCGAAACGAACTTGAGCGAGAGCCGGGATCTCGACACACTGCGGCCGTTGAACATGTACGGCTACTCGAAACACCGGTTCGACTGCTACGCGCGCGCGGCGGGAATGCTGGATCGGATCGTGGGCCTGAAGTACTTCAACGTGTTCGGGCCGAATGAAGACCACAAAGGCGACATGCGCAGCGTGGTGAACAAGGCGTTCCAGCAGATTTTGCGCGCCGGCTCCATGCAGCTTTTCAAGAGCTATCGCCCGGAGTTCGCCGACGGCTGCCAGAAACGGGACTTTCTCTACGTCAAGGATGCGGTGAAGATGACGCTTCACCTGGCCACGCTCGACGAGGCGGGGGGCCTCTATAATATCGGGAGCGGGGAGGCGAGGTCCTGGCTCGACCTGGCGCATGCCTTGTTTCGGGCGCTTGGCCGCGAACCCCGGATCGAGTTTGTAGAGATGCCGGAAACGCTGCGTCCGAAATACCAGTACTTCACGCGGGCGGAGATGGACCGCTTCCGCGCCACCGGCTACGCCGAGCCGTTGACGACGCTCGAAGACTCGGTGGAGGACTACGTCAAGAACTACCTCGTGCCCGGACGCAAACTGGGCGACGAACCCAATAGAGCGGACGCGCGCGCGTGAAGCTGGAACACATCCTGCGAGCCGCAGTCATATGGCTTGCGATTCTGGCCCTCAGCCCCGCCTCGGGGTTTGCCGCGCTTGCTTCGGTGGGCGATACGGGTTCTTGCGCGGACATGCCCTGTTGCAAGGGCATGCATGGAGCCTGCTGTAGAAGGCAGCACGCGGCGCGCGACGGCTGGAACGCTTCGCCGCCGTGCGCGGGGCACTGCCCCTGCGGGACGCTGGCGCGCGGCAATGCCGGCTTCTCCCTTGTCTTCGTTCCCACCGGCCGCAGTTTCGAAGTTCCCCGGAGCGGCTTTGTCCGGCTCGCTCCCGCCCCGTATCCGCCGCCGGCGATCGGGCGTTTCTTCCAACTCTACCAGCGCCCTCCTCCTCTCGCCTGAAGCGTCTCAACATATCCATACCGTCGTTGATTCTTTCAGGAGAGGTGTCTCATCCGGTCGAAACATTTCCTTGCAGTGGTGTTTGTTGTCATCTGTGGCCTTGCGCGCGCGGGTGTGCTCGGGGATGTGCGCGGCGTTGTGCACGATCCGTCCCACCGCCCGGTGCAGGGGGCGAGCGTCGTTCTGCATGCCGCGGCAAGCGATTACGCCCGTTCGGCTACAACCGCAGCCGATGGCTCTTTCGCCTTCGACGCGGTGCCGGTGGGCGATTACGTGGTCTCGGTGTCTTACACCGGATTTGAGGCGCCGGACCAGACCATCCGGGTGAACTCCGGCAGCGCCCACGTGGTGCATTTCCAATTGGAACTCGCCGCGCAAAGCGAATCTGTCGAGGTGAAAGAGAGCCCGGACCTGGTGGACCCGAACTCCGCGACGCCGACCACGACGATCAGCCGCAGCCAGATTGAGCAAACTCCCGGCGCCAGCCTGACCAACAGTATGAACATGATCACCGATTTCGTTCCAGGTGCGTACATGGTTCACGATCAGCTTCATATTCGTGGCGGGCATCAGGTGACCTGGGCGCTTGATGGCGTGCCGATCCCGAATACGAATATCGCCAGCAATGTGGGTCCGCAGATCGACCCGAAGGACATCGATTATCTGGAGGTGCAGCGCGGGGGCTATGAGGCGGACTACGGCGACCGGACCTACGGTGTGTTCAACGTCGTGCCGCGCACGGGCTTTGAACGTAACGGGGAATTCGAACTGACATCGACCTACGGCAGCTTCAACCAGAGCAACGACGAAATCAGCTATGGCGACCACACCGAACGTTTCGCCTGGTACACGGCGTTGAACGGCAATACGAGCAACTACGGCCTCTCGACGCCCGGTCCGGAGATCCTGCACGATGCGGCGAACGGAGTGGGAGCGTTCGCTTCGCTGCTATTCAACCTGAATCCGGCGAATCAATTCCGGCTGGTGGCGAGCCTGCGCGGCGACGACTACCAGATCCCCAACGATCCACTGCAGCAGGCCGCCGGCATGAGCGACCAGGAACTGGAGCGCGACGCGTCGATTGACTTCACCTGGATCCATACGCTGTCGCCCGGCGTGACCTTCACGCTCTCGCCGTTCTACCACTACAATCGCTCCAACTATGATGGCGGCGCGCAGGACGTTCCGGTGAGTACGACGGAGCAGTCCGGCTCGAGCTACGCCGGGGCGCAGTCGTCGGTGAATGCGGTCAGCGCGCGCCACAACGCGGAGATTGGCGTTTATGGCTTCGCCGAGCGGGAAGACGAATTCATTTCGCTCACGGCCAACGACGGCTCCGGTGCGGCGCTGCGCCAGCGCGACCTCGCCACGGGACATCTGGAAGCCTTCTTCCTGAGCGACCAGTTCAAGGCCACTAACTGGCTGACGCTTACGGCCGGCGTGCGTTTGACGCACTTTTCCGGCTCGCTCAATGAGAACGCGGCCGACCCGCGTCTGGGTGCGGCCATTCGCATACCCCGTGTGAAGTGGATTTTGCACGGCTTTTACGGGCGATACTACCAGGCGCCACCTTTGGTTACGGTCGGCGGGCCGCTACTCGACTACGCGGTTACGCAGGGCCTCGGCTTTCTGCCGCTCTACGGGGAACGTGACGAAGAGCACCAGGTAGGCCTGACGATACCGATGCGCGGCTGGCTGTTCGATGTGAACAATTTCCGGATCAACGCGCGGAATTACTTCGATCACAACGCCATCGGTAACTCGAACGTGTTCTTCCCGCTCACCATCGCCGGCGCGCGGCTGTACGGATGGGAGTTCACGCTTCGCTCGCCCCGGCTGCTCAACCGCGGCGAGGTTCACATCGCCTACTCCTATCAGCACGCGCTCGGCGAAGGGGCGGTGACGGGCGGGCTCACGGATTTCTCGCCGCCGGAGAACGGATTCTTCTTTCTCGACCACGACCAGCGCCACACGCTGCACACCGGCTTCCTGTGGGATCTTCCGGCGAAGGCGGTTCTCTCCGGCGACGTCTACTTCGGTTCGGGGTTCACCAACGGGGACAGTCCCGTGCCCGCGCATCTTCAGCCGCACACGACAGCGGACCTGACACTGTCGCGGCCGGTCGGCGACAATTTCACGCTGGGCTTGACGGCATTGAATGTGACCAACCGGCGGTTCCTTCTCGACAACAGCCTGACGTTCGGCGGACTTCACTATGCCGATCCGCGGCAGATTTATATGCAACTGAGCTGGCGCTTCCAGCCGTAGCCGGCCTCGCGCGGCGGTTACACTGAGTCTTGCCGCGGCTGCGACCGGTTCACCTTCTGCTGCTCCTGCCGCTATTGGTGTACCTGGCGCTGCCGACGCGCGCTTACTACTGGGACGGGCTGGCGTTTGCGATTGCCATCGAGCACGACTATCCGCTGCGCGGCCTGCTGCATCCCAATCACCTGCTTTACATGCCGTTCGGGCGGATGCTGTGGGTGGCGGCGCAGGGGGCCGGGCTTTCTACACGGGCGTTGTTCCTGCTGCAGCGAGTCAACAGCGTGCTTGCCTTCGCGAGCGTGCTGCTCGTCTACCGCCTGCTGCGGATGAAGGGGATTAAACGCGGGACGGCGGTTGCCGGAGCCTTGGCGATGGCGTTCTCGGCGACGTGGTGGAAGTACTCGACCGACTGCGATGCCTATGTAACCGCGATATTTTGCCTGCTTGTGGCGTGGTTTTTTCTCGAAACCGGGCGGTGGCTGCCGGCGGCGTTCGCCCTGGCCGCGGCGATGTTGTTTCACGAATTGTCGATTCTGATTCTCCCCGCGGCCCTACTGACTTTGCCTGCAAGGCAGCGATTTCGACTGGCGGCGCTGGCTCTGGCGCCGGTGGCGGCTGTCTATCTGTGGGCGTATCGCGTGGTGCAAAGCCAGGGGGCGATGGCGGGATTCCCGCGCTGGCTGGTCTCGCATTCACCGGATTCGAGCTTTTCGTTCGCGCCCCTACGGAACATGTGGCTGAGCGTGCTGGGCACAGTGCGCCTGTTTTTCGGAGGGAAACCCGCGGCCGTGGTGCCGGATTTGCTTACGGGATCGCTGGTGCTCGTGGCCCTGGCTGCGTTGATTGCGCTCGCGATCCTGTTGCGGCGGGCCGGCCGGGTTCGGTTCGGTGCGCCCTCGATGCCGCTGCTGGTCTGGGCCGCGGTTTACGTCGTCTTTCTGTTCGTGTGGATGCCGCAGAACACCTTCTACCGGCTGTTCTATCTTCCGCCGCTGATTCTGCTGGCGGCCGATCTGTCCTGGCCGGCGCGCGGCCGGGAAATCCTGGGCGCGGTCTTCGTCGTGTTGTTCAGCGCCAATTTTGCCCTGCTCATTTACCCCGACTCCCGCGTCGATCACAACCCGACACTCGCTTGCGCGCTGCGGTTCGAGCCACAGTGGCCTGCCGGAACGCCCATCGTGTTCGAGCGTTTCCATCCGGATTTGTGGACCATCAGCTATTTCAATCCGCAGGCTGCCTGGATCGGTTGGGACAGCGGAGATCCTTCTGAGCTCGACCGCTATCTAGCCTATGCCCGCTCCCACGGCATGCCGCTTTGGCTCGAGGCGACAGCACAGGAGAAGTTGGCTGAGACGGAGAACGGCCGCTCGTGGCTGCTGCGGCATCCGCAATCCGGTCCTGCTCTCGGCTGTGGCGGCCGAGGGCGTAATTTCCGGTTCTTCCCGATTCGGGCCCCGCAATAAGAAATTCCTTCCTTTCTATGGTGATCCTCCTAAACCAGCGGGGATCCCGCGCCGATATGCACAGCGGGGACACAAATGGCCTTGAACGTGTTGATAGTGGATGATTCGGCGGCAATTCGGAAGATCCTGGAGCGCGTGTTGCGTCACGCCGACTTCCCACTCGGGGATGTCCATGAGGCCGGTGATGGGAAAGAGGCGCTGGCGAAACTGGCTCAGTCCGACGTCGGGCTGGTGTTCTCCGACATCAACATGCCGAACATGGACGGCCTCGAGTTTCTGGCCCAGATGAAGGCGAACGAAAGCTGGAGCAAACTGCCGGTGATCATGGTTACCACGGAAGGCGGGCAGGAAAAGGTCATGCAGGCGATTCAGTTAGGCGCCACGGGCTACATCCGCAAGCCGTTCACGGCCGAGCAGATCAAAGAGAAACTGGCAGGGATCATCTAGCGCGGCTTCGGGCCGGGACGGGAGATCGGGATTGGACGATAGCGTATTGGTGCGGCTCATCCGCGAAGCGACGGAGAGCGTGTTTTCGGTCATGCTCGACCTGCCGATCGAGGCCGGTCCGGTGGAACGCGTTGTGCCGACTTCGGATGGTTACGACGGCGTTATTGCGCTGGTTCCGCTCGGCGGCACGATCATCGGTTCCGGCCGGCTGATATGCGGGGCGCGCCTGGCCTGCCGGATATCGTCGGCGATGCTCATGGCCGAGCACACGGCGGTGACCGAAGAAGTCCTCGATGCGGTTGGCGAACTCGGCAACATGATCATCGGCAACGTCAAAACCGAACTGGAGAGCACGGAAGGTCCGCTTGCGCTTGGCCTGCCGACGGTGATTTTCGGGCGAAACTACCATGCCCGTTCGAGTGCTGTTCGCGAATGGCTGGTTGTGCCGTTCCAGTGCGAGGAAGACCGGCTGGAAATTCACATGTTCCTGGCGCCGGCGGCGGACCGGCAGGCGGGAAAGCCGGCGCATGCGGTGGTTCATTTTGACTGAGGCGGGAAGCCAACTATGGGTGGAATGGACGATCAGGACATCATCCGGGAATTCTTGATTGAGAGCTCGGAAAATCTGGCGCGGTTGGACGAGGAGATCGTCCTGCTGGAGCGCAAGCCGAAGGATGCGGAGCTGCTGGCCAGCGTCTTTCGCACCTTCCACACAATTAAGGGAACCTGCGGGTTCCTGGGTTACTCGAAGCTGGAAGCGATCACGCACATCGCCGAAAACATTTTGAGCCAGTTGCGGAACGGGGAGCGCGATCTGACGCCCCCTCTCGTCTCGCTGTTGCTCGAGACGATCGACGCGATCAAGCAGGTGTTGCGGTCGCTTGAGGCTACCGGCGAAGAGGGCGAGGAAGAATACGCGGAACTGCGCGAGCGTCTGCGGGTGGCCTGCGAGGGAGAATCGGCACCGGCAGCTCAGACGCCGCAGGCCCCGGCGCCGGTTGAGGAAACGGCGGTGGCAAGGACTCCATCGGCGGCCGACTCAACCATCCGTGTTGACGTGGGCCTGCTCGACAAGCTGATGAATCTTGTTGGCGAGCTCGTACTGGCGCGGAACCAGATTCTTCAGTTCAATGCCCGTCATGAGGACGCGGCGCTGAACGCCAATTCCCAACGGCTCAATCTGATCACGACGGAGCTGCAGGAAAGCGTCATGAAGACGCGGATGCAGCCGATTGGCGTGGTCTGGAACAAGTTGCCGCGCCTGGTGCGGGACGTGGCGGCCTCCTGCCAAAAACGGATCACGCTCGAAATGGACGGCGCCGACACCGGCATCGACCGCACGATCCTCGAAGCGATCAAGGATCCGTTGACGCACATGGTGCGCAACTGCTGTGACCACGGCATTGAAATGCCGTCTGAGCGGGAACGGCTGGGTAAACCCGCGGTTGGACGTCTGTCGCTGCGCGCGTATCACGAAGGCGGCCACGTCAATATCGAGATCGTCGACGATGGCGCGGGGATAGATCCGGAGCGGATCAAGGCCAAGGCGGTCCAGAAGGGGCTCATCCGGCAAGAACAGGCCGAGCGCCTGAGCGACCGCGAGGCGATGCAACTCGTCTTCCTGCCCGGCTTCTCTACCGCCGAGAGGGTCACCAGCATCTCCGGGCGCGGCGTCGGCATGGACGTGGTGAAGACGAACATCGAGAAGATCGGTGGCGTCGTCGACCTGGCGAGCACGCCGGGGCAGGGGACGACGGTAAAAATCAAGATTCCCCTCACGCTCGCCATCATCCCGGGCCTGGTCGTGCACAGCGGCGGGGAGCGGTTTGTCATCCCGCAGGTGAGCCTGCTTGAACTGGTGCGGCTCGAAGGAGAATCTGGTTTGCGCCAGATTGAGCGCGTGCAGGGATCGCCGGTCTACCGGCGGCGCGGGATGCTGCTGCCGATCGCCTATTTGAATGAGATTCTGGGCCTGAAGCCGGAAGACAGCGCCGCCGACGCAGTGAACATCGTGGTGCTGCAGGCCGAGGACCGCCAGTTTGGGCTCGTGGTCGACGGCATCAGCGACACACAGGAAATCGTCGTAAAGCCGCTCGGCAAGCTCCTCAAGGGGCTGGATTGTTATTCCGGAGCGACGATCATGGGCGACGGCCGCGTGGCGCTGATCCTCGACGTGCTCGGCGTGGCGCAGCGGTCGGGCGTGTGCACGGAGAGCCGGGAGTCTTCGCGCGGGGTACAGGCGCAAGCGTCCAAACAGGAAGGGCTTCGCCAGTCTCTTCTCTTGTTCCGCTGCGGCAGTTTCGAGCGCTTGGCCGTGCCGCTGTCGCAGGTGGCGAGGCTGGAAGAGTTTCCCGCGGCGCGCATCGAACAGGCCGCGGGCCGGCCCGTGGTGCAGTACCGTGGCCGGATTCTGCCGCTGGTCGATCTGGGCCGGCAGCTTGACGGCCGCTCTCAGCCAGACCGCGCGCAGGACCCGCTCCAGGTCATCGTTTTCGGAGAGGGCAACAAGACGGTAGGCGTGATGGTGGACCGGATCCTGGACATCCTCGAAGAAGAAGTATCGGAGATGCGGAAAACACGACGGCCGGGCATTCTGGGTTCGGTGGTTGTGGGAAGCCGCGTGACAGATCTGCTGAACCTCGAGCCGGTGATGCGGAGCGCCTCGGAGGACGATCCCGCCTCGCTCGGCGCCTTGGGCGCGGCGCTGCAGTCGGAGGAGGAGACCGCACTTGCGGGAGAAAGGATCTGAGATGGGCAACGCCAGTAGACAATATGCAACGTTCTACCTTGGTGAACTCTTTTTCGGTGTCGAGGTTTGCCAGGTCCAGGAGGTATTGCGGCATCAGGAAATGACTTGCGTCCCCCTGGCGCCCGACGTGGTCGAAGGCCTGATCAATCTCCGCGGTCAGATTGTCACGGCCGTGGATATGCGGCAGAAGTTCGGCCTGAACCGCCGTCCCGCCGGCAAGGCGCCGATGAACATGGTGGTACGGACGGACGATGGCGCGGCCAGTTTGCTTGTGGACGAGATCGGAGACGTCATCGAGGCGCCAGAGGACAGCTTCGAACTGCCGCCAGACAACATCCCGCCGGGGCGCCGGGAGTTGATTGACGGCGTGTACAAACTGCAGCACGGCTTGCTCATGGTGCTCAATACCGAGCGCGCGCTGGCGGTCGCCCGGACGGATTGAGACGCGTCCCGGAAGGAATTGAAGAACAGATGCAATCGAGTCCGATGCGCGCACTCGTCGTTGATGATTCCCGGTCGATGCGCATGATCCTGGCGCATATTCTCGGCCAGCTTGGCTATCAGGTGGACCAGGCAGGCAATGGCCGGCAGGCGCTCGAAGTACTGGACCGCGAGCGGAACGAAATCTCCCTGGTGCTCGTGGATTGGAATATGCCCGAGATGAATGGCCTCGATTTTCTCCGCGCCCTTCGGGCTAATCCGCGCTACGCGCAGGTGACCGTGGTGATGGTGACCACCGAGACACAGGCGAGCCAGATGATCGCCGCGCTCGAGGCGGGGGCGAACGAATACATCATGAAGCCATTCACGCCGGAGGTAATCTCCGAAAAGCTGAGGTTGCTAGGCCTGGCGGCCTGAGAGGTGGACCGAGGAATGGGCCGCGTTGTCATTGCTCCGGGCGAAAAAATCCGCGTGTTAGTTGTCGACGACTCGGTGGTCATCCGCCGCCTCGTTAGCCAGGCTCTCGCCGGAGTCGAGGGGATCGAGACCGTCGGAATCGCCTCGAACGGCCTGATTGCCCTGGAGCGAATCGCTCAGCTCCGTCCGCACGTGGTCACTTTGGACATCGAGATGCCTGAAATGAACGGGCTGGAGGCGCTGAAGCAGATTCGCACGC
The DNA here is from genome assembly GCA_021813825.1 of Acidobacteriota bacterium. Classification (GTDB taxonomy): domain Bacteria; phylum Acidobacteriota; class Terriglobia; order Bryobacterales; family Bryobacteraceae; genus JAJYKC01. The sequence continues at coordinate 17,186 of JAKAJI010000055.1, forward strand.
GTTTCCCGGACGTCGTGGTGATCATGTTCAGCACGCTCACCGGGCCCGGAGCGTCGGCGACGCTCGAGGCACTGGCGCTCGGGGCCAACGATTACATCACCAAGGCTTCGAGCACGGGAGTGGCCGGAGGGTGCGGCATCGAGCAGGCGATCGCGGCGCTGCGCGAGGAACTGGTCCCGAAGATCCGGCAGTTTTTCCGGGCCGAAGAGCTTCCTCCGGCCCCGCCGCCGCAGATGACCGTCTCCGCGGCCATTTCGCGCCCTCGTGAACGCTCTGTTGTGGCGATCGGCGTTTCCACCGGAGGCCCTTCTGCTCTGGCGGAAATCCTGCCCCAGTTTCCAGCCGGCTTCCCAGCGCCGATCCTGATCGTGCAACACATGCCGCCGCTGTTCACTCGTCTGCTGGCCGAACGGCTGCAGAGAAACTCGCCATTGCGCATCGAGGAAGCACAAGACGGAATGCCGGTTGAGCCCGGCCTGGTTCTGATCGCTCCCGGCGACTACCATATGCGCCTCCGCGCGAAGGGACTCGGGTTTGCCGTCGCGCTTGATCAGGGCCCGCCGGAGAACTCATGCCGGCCCGCGGTGGATGTGTTGTTCCGTTCCGTGGCCGAGTGCTACGGCGGAGCGGCGGTGGCTGCCGTGCTAACGGGAATGGGGCAGGACGGATTGCGCGGAGTCCAACTGCTGAAGGCACGCGGAGCCTACATCCTCGCTCAGGATGAAGCTTCGAGTGTCGTCTGGGGCATGCCGGGTTACGTAGCCCGTTCCGGTTTGGCCGACGCCATCCTCGATCTTCATCGGGTGGTCCCGGCGATCACACACCATTGGGAAGCCAGAGTAGGCAGGGCATGACAACAGAAGCGACGGCCGGCCGGGGGCTGCGGGAAATTTCGAACGAGAACTACGTCTTCTTGCAGAAATGGGTACATCAGGCTTCGGGTATCGTGCTCGACGACGGCAAGAAATACCTTGTCGATGCGCGGCTCTCCCCCATCGTGCGCGAGGAGGGCCTCGATTCCCTCGACGACCTTTGTAACCTGCTGCGGGCGACACGCGGCGCTGCGCTGGAGGGAAAAGTTGTCGATGCAATCACGACGAATGAGACGCTGTTCTTCCGCGACGTCGCGCCCTTCGATGCCCTGAGAAGTGTCGTTCTCCCTGAGTTGCTGGAACGGAACGCCGCCACCCGGACGCTGCGTTTCTGGTCCGCGGCCGCGTCCTCGGGGCAGGAAGCGTACAGCATCGCCATGATGCTGCTCGACATGGGACTATCGAGCTGGAAAATCGAGATTTGCGGGACCGATATCTCCGAGCAGGTGCTTGAGCGCGCGCGGGCCGGAAGATATCTCCAGATTGAGGTCAACCGAGGGCTGCCGGCGAAGTTCCTCGTGCGGTATTTCGACCGGGCGGGGCTCGACTGGCAGATCAAGCCGGAGGTGCGCCGCCTGGTTCGATTCGAGAAGCGAGACCTTCGGGACGACCTGCGCGGTCTCGGCCCGTACGACGTCGTATTCTGCCGGAACGTGCTGATTTACTTCGATATCGAAACGAAAAAAAAGATCCTCGCCGGGATTCGCGGCTGCATGAGCCCGAACGCCTACCTCTCTCTCGGCGCTGCCGAGACGACGTTCGGACTCGACGAGAGGTTCCTGCGAAGGCCGCTGAACGGGGCCGTATTTTACCAGCGGGGGGAATGAGGAGGCCAACGATGTTGATGACCGCCGGCGACCATGCGATGGAAGCGGCCCGGATTGTGCGCGACGTATTCGCTGAGATGCTGAGCCTGGACGTCTCACCCACCGGCGATGTGCCGGCCACTGCGGGTCCCGAGGGAATTCTGTCTGCTGCCGTCTATTTCGCCGGACCGTGGAGGGGTGGCGCCATTCTCGAATGTCCGGCCAGC
>JAKAJI010000436.1 GCA_021813825.1 Acidobacteriota bacterium
ACAATTTGGCCGAGGAACGGGCCGCCGCGCGCGTACAGGAGATCTACCGCCGCGTCGAGCGCGATGTCTACCTTTTCCTCGCCGCCGCCCTCGCGGCGATTCTCGCCACCAGCATCTATCTCATTTACTCCAATCGCCGGCTCTTCCAGCGGCTCGAAGCCGTGTCGGCCCAGCGAAGCGCCCTGGCGCGAAAGCTGATTACAATGCAGGAGGAGATGCTTCGCTCCATATCGCGCGAACTGCATGACGAGTTCGGCCAGATACTGACCGCGCTCGGCGCGATGTTGGCGCGTGCGGAGAAGAAAGAATTGCCCTCGGGATTTCGGGAAGATCTGCGGGAAATCCGGTCCATCGCCCAGGAGGCCCTGGATAAGACCCGCGGCCTTTCCCTCGCCCTGCATCCCTCCATTCTTGATGAGGGAGGCCTCGAGCAGGCCATTGACTGGTATGTGCCGATTTTTCAGAAACAGACCGGGATCCGCGTCGATTACCGCAAGTCCGGACGCGGCGCCGATATCCCGGACGCGGTGGCGATTCATGTCTACCGCGTGCTCCAGGAAGCATTGAACAATGTCGCCCGCCACTCCGGAGCGGCCACGGCGCAGGTACGCGTCGAGTTCGCCCCGAGTAAGCTGTGTTTGGAGGTCGAGGATCACGGATCCGGCCTGCCCGCGCGTCCCGCCGCCGGCGCGCGGCGCGGCATTGGGATGGTGGCGATGCGGGAACGGGCGGACCTCCTTCACGGCGTGCTCGCCTTTGACCGTCCCGCGGAAGGGGGCACGCGAGTCCGGCTCGATGTGCCCATCATAGAGGAGTTATGAGCGAAGCGATTCGAGTGCTGCTGGCCGATGATCACGCGCTGGTCCGTAAAGGGTTCCGGCGTATGCTCGAGGACGATACCGAGATCGAGGTCGTCGGCGAAGCCGCCGACGGCGCCGAGGCGGTGACGCTCGCCGAACAGTTGCAGCCCAAGGTCATCGTCATGGATATGGCAATGCCGGGCCTCAACGGCATGCAGGCGTGCATGGAGATTCTCCGTGTCTTGCCCAAGACGAACATCCTCATCCTGAGCATGTACTCGGAAGAGAACTACGTGCGCAACGCCCTGAACGCGGGCGCGCGCGGCTATATTCTCAAAAACGCCATGGACATCGACCTCGCGGCCGCGATCAAAAAACTCGCCGCGGGCCAGAAGGTGGTCGGGCCCGGTCTGCTCAGCTCGCCCTATGAGGCCGAGCCCGGTGATCCGCTCACCCCGCGCGAAAAACAGATCCTGCAGCTCATCGCCGAAGGCAAACCGAACAAAGAGATCGCGGCGCTGCTCGACCTGAGCGTGAACACCGTGAGCGTCCACCGCGCCAACATCATGGATAAACTCAACATCCACCGCACGGCCGAGTTGGTCCTCTACGCGGTACGCATGGGTCTGGTGCGCGTTCCATGACGCGGCGCGATCTACTGATCGCCGCTCCCCTCGTAGTTGCCGGCGCTTCGCGTGATTCTTCCGCCGGATTTCACTTCACCGATGTCACCGCCCAGGCCGGAATTCATTTCACCCACAACAGCGGCGCCTTCGGCGGTAAGTATCTGCCGGAAACCCTCGGCCCGGGCTGTGCATTCTTCGATTACGACGCCGACGGCTGGCAGGACATCCTGCTGGTGAACGGCATGAACTGGCCCGGCCACCACGGGCCCCGTTCCACGCTTCACCTCTATCACAACAACCGCGACGGCACCTTCACCGACGTGACCCACCGCGCCGGTCTCGATGTCGAAATGTACGGCTTGGGTGTCGCCGCCGGGGATTTCGACAACGACGGCTTCCCCGATCTTTTCATCTCCTGCGTCGGCCAAAGCCGCTTGTTCCACAACACCGGCAAAGGAACGTTCGTCGATGTCACGCGCTCGAGCGGACTCGCCGGCCACGAGGGATTCTCTACTTCCGCGCTCTGGTTCGACTACAATCGCGACGGCCTGCTCGATCTGTTTGTCTGCAATTACGTCAAGTGGTCCGCCGCCGGCGACGTCTACTGCACCCTCGATGGCAAGCGGAAATCCTATTGCACGCCCGAAGCCTATCACGGCTCGACATGCTGGCTGTTCCGCAACCTCGGCAATGGACGGTTCGAAGATGTCACCGCTTCGAGCGGGATTTTCGATTCCAGTTCCAAGTCCCTCGGCGTGGCCATGCTCGACTACGACAACGACGGCTGGCCGGACCTGTTCGTCGCCAACGACACCCAGCCCAACAAGTTGTACCGCAACTTGCGCAATGGCCGCTTCGAGGACGTGGCCATCGAAGCCGGAGTCGCCTTCAGCGAGGACGGCAAGGCCCGCGCCGGAATGGGCGTCGACGCCGCCGATTTCGACAACTCCGGCGTGACGAGCCTCGTCGTCACAAACTTCGAAAACGAAATGCTCGGCCTCTACCGCCTGGGCCGCGGTGGGTCCTTTCAGGACCAGGCGCCCGGCTCCTACCTCGGCCGCCTCACCCGCCGCAGCCTCGGCTTCGGCTGCTTCTTCTTCGACGCCGACCTCGACGGCCTGCTCGATCTGCTGGTGGTGAACGGGCACATCGACTCGACCGTCCAGGGTTTGGAAACCGATGCGCGTTACCAGCAGCCGCCCCATCTGTTGTGGAATCGCGGCACGGAAGGTTTTCGAGACATCGCCTCCGAAGTCGGAGCCGGCTTCGCTACGCCCAAGGTCGGCCGCGGCGCTGCATTCGGCGATTTCGACGGCGACGGCGACCTCGACGTCTTGATCACCACCAATCAGGGCCCGGCCTACCTCTACCGGAACGACTTGTCCAATGGAAACCGCTCCATCCGCTTCCGGCTACGCGGCACGAAGTCGAACCGCGACGCCATCGGCGCGGTGGTCCGGATTCAACTCGGCGGCCAGACGCGGTCCCGCATGGTGAAGAGCGGATCGAGCTACCTGTCCCAGTCCGAGTTGCCGGTCACTTTCGGGTTGGGACCCAGCGGCCGCGCCGACCGTGTGACCGTCGCTTGGCCCAGCGGACGCTTCGAGGAATATAAGAACGTCGCCGCGGGCCGCTACGACATCGTCGAAGGGCAGGGCATCACCAAAACGTGACCGCCGCGGCGGGCGCTAAGAACCCCGATCGCCCCCAAAAGCAGAACCAGCGGGTCGATCGGCAGACGGTACCGCGGGAGCGCCAGCGTGAGGTAATACGCCACCGGATACAGAACCGGCAATATCGCAACGGGCAGCAGATACGGATTCCCGCCCCGCCCCAGGGCCAGCATACCCGCCACCGCGGCTAGCGCCATCAGCACGTTGAACGCAAAGACGTACATCGACCACGCGGTATGATTCTCGGCGAGGAATCGGACCGGGTGCGGCGCGCCGCCGGTCCAGAAGGCGAGAAATCGCCAGCCGATGAGTTGGGCTTCACGCCCCGGATGCGTGAGCATGTAGGCTACGGCGAGGTTCCGCTTCTCGCGCATATAGGCAATTTCACCCATCTCCACGTATTTCTCGCGCTCGGCCGTGTCGCGGATCGGGTGGCCTTCGCCCAGCCACACATCCTTTGCCAGTTCGCTATTGCCCATCCAAAGCTGCAGGCCGAGTATGGAACGCAGCGGCACGAACGCGTGGAACACCCGGTAGTTGCGAACAGTCCAGGGCACGCAGCATACCAGCGCGAGCCCGGCGCAGGCGGCCGCCCGCTTCCACTGCCGCGCCCGCCAGGCGGCCCAGAGGGCAGGCAGAAATCCCAGTATCCCTACTGTGGGATTCAGCATCAGCGTGAAGCCGCAAAGGAGGCCGAAGCCACACCAGGCAAGCCACCCCCGCCCGCGGCGCAGTTCCACCGCACCCCATACCAGCAGCGTCGCGCACAGCGCGGCGAGGCAGGCATCCCAAATGCTTTCAACCGACAAAAGGATGGCGTTCGGGAATATCGCCCACAGCCACGCCGCCAGCGCCCCCACGGCCGGTCCCGCGATCACACGCCCCAACCGGTACAACGGCCAGCACGTCAGCGCGCCGGCCACAATGTTAATCCCAATCGCGACCAGAAACGCCGGAAACGTATAGGTTCCGAAGACCCGGAAAATACCCGCCACAA
>JAKAJI010000437.1 GCA_021813825.1 Acidobacteriota bacterium
ACTAACGTGCTCAGCCGCACCGCGTCCGGCATGTCCAGCCGCGTATGATAATCGATCGACCAATCCCCGTCCTTCCCCACACCCTCGCGGATCTCCACGCACTGTTCGTACGTCTTCCGCACAATCCGGTGACTGTTGAACGGCTCCCGCTCCGCCGGATCCGCCACTGAAGTCCTGTAAGCCCGGAACCCCGCCTCGCGGCACGCCCGCGCCGTCTCTTTCAGCGACCCCTGCCTTGGAAACCCCGTCGAGTAACATTCAACGAAGTTACGCGCCGCCCCGCCGAGCAGCTCGTAAATCGGCACGCCCAGCGCTTTCCCCTTGATGTCCCACAACGCCAGGTCAATCGCCCCCAGCGCGTCCAACTTCTCCCGCCCCGCCGGATAAAAATACCCGCGGAACATGATCTGCCAAAGCCGGTCGATCCGCGACGGGTCCTCGCCCACGATCATCTTCGCGCACTGCTCCACCGTGTCCTTCGACCCGCCTTCGCCGATACCCGTGATCCCGGCATCGGTCTCGATCGTCACAATATTCGCGCTCTGGTTGAATATGGGCCGCGACCGCGGATTGTGATAGTACCGGATCCGTGTGATCTTCGTCTTCGCCACATCCGCAACCGCCGCGCCCGGCAGCATCGCCCCGGCCAGCGGCGCGCCCATCGCCTGGAAAAAGGTTCGTCTGCGCATCGTCCCTGTTTATCTATCGCATTCCCGCCGCCGCGTCAATCGCGCCCCCGCCGCGCTACACTCATCTGTTGCGCTCCCGGCTGCCATGAAGTCCCCCCGCACCCTCCTTCCGCTCGCGCTCGCCGCCATGCTCAGCGCCTGCGGAACGCACAAGGACACCGGCGAAAAAATCCACCGAGCCTTCGACAACGCCGCCCGCCTCGCCGGCAAGGCCGCTTACGTCGTCATCGAGGACGCCAAGAAAGCCGCCCTCGCCACCGCCCACGCTATCGATGAAGCCGCCCGCCAGATCGACCGCGGCTGGCAGGACGGCAAGCGCTCCACGCACCACTAACCCGCCTCACTCCGCCTCGTTCTCCAGGCTTCGCCACAAATACCAACTCGCCACCGACCGGTACGGCCGCCACTTCGCCGCAATCTTCTCCATTCGCTCCGGCTTCGGCAGCGCCCGCATCCGGTAAGCCCGCCGCATCGCCGACCGTACGCCTAAATCGCCCGTAGGCAGCACGTCCGGCCGCCGCAGCGTGAAGATCAAAAACATGTGCGCCGTCCACTCGCCCACACCCTTCACCACCGTCAGCCGCTCAATCACTTCTTCATCGCTCAACGCCGGCAACTCCTCGAACCGCACGTCCCCCTTGACCGTGCACTCCGCCAGGTGCCGCAAGTACTTCGTTTTCTGCCCCGATAGCCCACACGCGCGCAGCGCCGTTTCCTCCATCCCCAGCACCCCCTCCGGCGTCATCCGCCCCTCCGGCATCGCCGCCTCCACCCGCCCCTGAATCGCTCCCGCAACCCGCCCGCTCAACTGTTGGTAAATAATGGAACTAGCCAGGCTCGCAAAGCATGGCTCGTGATACCGGATGCGGTACGGCCCCGCTTTCTCGATAATCCCGGCCAATACGGGGTCCGCCTGTTTGAGGTGATGAATGGCTTTCCGCATGGAACGCTCGAGCGCAGCCGCGCATCTATCCTACCAATACATGATTGCCCGGAAACGTCTGAGCCCCCTGGCCATCCCCCTCGCCGCCGCCGCACTCTCGGCCCTCGCCCTCACTCCCTTCCTCCTCGCCCAGGAAGAACCGACCATCAAGGTCCAGGTCTCCCTCGTTAACATCCTCTTCAGCGTCCACGACAAGAAAGGCGAGCTCATCGGCAACCTCAACAAGGATGACTTCTCCATCTACGAAGACGGCCAGAAGCAGGAGATCAAATACTTCACCCGCGAAAACGACCTGCCCCTCACCCTCGGCCTCCTCATCGATGTCAGCCGTTCCCAGATGAACCTCATCGGCATCGAGCAGGCCGCCGCCAGCCAGTTCTTCAACGAAGTCATCCGCCCCAAGGATCTCGCCTTCGTCATCAGCTTCGGCTCCGACGCTGAACTCCTCCAGGATTACACCAGCTCCCCCAGGCTCCTCCAGCACGCCCTCCAAGGTCTGCAGGTCAACAGCGACGTCGGCGGACTCGAACCCGGACCCGTGCCCACCGCCAGCACCCCGCGCGGCACCATTCTCTATGACGCGGTCTATCTCGCCGCCGACCAGCAACTCCACGGTCAGGTCGGCCGCAAAGCCCTCGTCCTCATCACCGACGGCGACGACCAGGGCAGCCGCTACTCCCGCGACCAGGCCATCGAAGCCGCCCAGCGCGCCGACGCCATCATCTACAGCATCTACTACGTCGACCACGGCTTCTACGCCCAGAACGGCTTCGGCCTCACCTTCGGCGGCATGGGAGAAGGCGAACTCAAGCGCATGTCGGACCAGACCGGCGGCCGCGTCTTCAAAGTAAGTAAGAATCACACCCTCCACGACATCTTCAACCAACTCCAGGAAGAACTCCGCAGCCAGTACGCCATCGCCTACTTACCCACCAACTCCGCCAAGGACGGCACCTTCCGCCGCATCGAGATCCGCACCAGCAACAAGAACTACCGCGTCCAGGCCCGCACCGGTTACTACGCCACCCCCTCAGTAAACTAGCCCGCGGTTGCTATACTCATCGCGTGAGGGAACATTTGCTTTGTTCCCGGCCGGCGCGCCGTTCATCAAGGATCCATCATGCCCACTGACCCGGATTTCGTCGATTTCTACGAACTCTTGCAGATCAGCCCCAACGCCGAACCGGAAACCATCCAGCGCGTCTACCGGATGCTCGCCTCCCGCTTCCACCCGGACAACCCCGAGACCGGCGATTACGATCGCTTCGTCCTCGTCAACCGCGCCTACGATGTTCTCTCCGACCCCGAACAGCGCGCCGCCTACGACGCCATCTACCAGGAAAATCACGTCCAGCCCATCCATGTCTTCGAAACCAAGGATTTTGCCCTCGGAATGGAAGGCGAAGCCAATCGCCGCATGGGTATCCTCTGCCTCCTCTACCGCCGGCGCCGCAGCGATCCCGAAGACCCCGGCCTCTCCATCCTCGAATTCGAAACTCTCATGTCCTGCGCCCGCGAACACCTCATGTTCACCATCTGGTATCTTCGAGAGCAGAATTGCATCCGCCAGGACGACCGCAGCGATTACGTCATCACCGGAGCGGGTGTCGATTACGTGGAGAAAAATTTGCCAGCCAACCGGCCCTTATACAAGCTTCTGAATCCCAGCCACGACGCCGAAGCCCCCGGCGGGCAGTCGTTCCACGCGGAGAACGAATGACCCTGCCGCCCCTCGCCGTCTGCTGCCTTCTCACTCTGCTTGTCTTAATCGCCGCTTTCTTCGACCTCCGCAGCAACCGCATCCCCAACTGGCTCACCCTCTCCGGCCTCCTCCTCGCCCTCGCCCTCAACGCCTTCCTTTTTGAACTCGCGGGCCTCTGGTTTTCCCTCAAAGGCCTCGGACTCGCCTTCGGGATCTACTTCGTCCTCTACCTCCTCCGCGGCATGGGCGCCGGCGACGTCAAACTGATGGCCGCCATCGGCGCCGCCGCCGGACCCTGGAACTGGCTCGGCATCCTCTTCCTTACCGCCATCCTCGGAGGCGTCGCCGCCATCGTCCTCGTCTTCGCCAAACAACGCGTCCGCAAAACCTTCCGCAACATGGCCCTGATGTTGCAAAGCCTCAGGTATGGCCGCGCTCCCTATCGCGACAATCCGGAACTTGATGTCGGAAACGAACAGGCCCTCCGCCTTCCCCACGCCGTCGTCATCGCCGTCGGTACGCTGGCGTTCATTGGCTCCGCCCTCATCTGGGCCCCTCGCTAAAACTCCGCCCAAGCCGATTCCGCCGAGCGCTCCCGTTCGCTTCGCCCCGGCCCGCCCTCATTTTGCGCAGCCTGGCCGGTGTCCTCCCCGTCCCGACCTCACCAAAACAAATGCCCCAGCGGCGGCGTCACCGCGAGCGACACGACGCACGTCTTTTCCCCAACCTCCAACTTCCGCAACTCGAACCGCCGCCCCG
>JAKAJI010000438.1 GCA_021813825.1 Acidobacteriota bacterium
CTTCTTCAATTGCCCCGAGCGTCGAGCCCCAGCCGACCACCAGCAGGTCGCCTTCCGCGTCGCCATGGACCACGGGAGGTTTGAGCGCGCTCGCCAGTGCGGCGAGTTTCCGGCTGCGCATCGCCATGGCGCGTTGGTTAATGCCCGATTCGTAGGCGATATGACTCCACTCGTCGTGAACGATGCCGGTGAGCACGTGCTGGCCGCCGCGCTGGCCGGGAATCGGCCGCTTGGACAGGCCGGTGCGCGGGTCCCACGCCATCGGCGCGATCTTCGAGTCCCAGTCGGATTGATCCACCGGCCGCGCCAGCCAGGCTTCTTTCGGCTCCGGCTTCGGGAAAGGTTGCTGGCCGGTAGCAAGGTTGGCGTCCGAGAGCACGATCACGGGAGAGCGGAAATCCTCGGCCAGGCGGCGCGCGGTGATGATCAGGTGGAAGCACTCCTCGATGGTCGCCGGCGCAAGCACGATCTTCGGGCTGTCGCCGGGCGAAGCGAAGAGCGCGGCCATCAGGTCTCCCTGCTCAATCTTGGTCGGCAGGCCGGTGGCGGGGCCGCCGCGCTGCACGACCACGACGACGAGCGGAAGTTCGGTCATGACAGCGTAGCCCAGAAATTCGGTCTTCAAAGCGAAGCCCGGACCGGAAGTGATCGTAACCGCGGTCTTGCCGGCGTAGGAGCAGCCGAGAGCGAAGCCGATCGCGGCGATTTCGTCTTCGGCCTGGTGTACGATGCCGCCAACGCTTTCAAAGTTCGCCGCCAGGTAATGCGATGCCGAAGTGGCGGGCGTGATCGGGTACATCGAGCAGACTTCGATGCCCGCCGCCATCACGCCGAGCGCAAGCGCCTGGTTGCCGTTCATGACCACGGTCGGTGTTTCTATGGGCGCGGCGTGGACGTGGAAGCGCTGTTCAAGATTTTCCAGACCCCAGCGGAAACCGTCGCTGAAAAGCTCGAGGTTCTTCTCCACCACCGCGGCGCCTTTGCGTTCAAAGCGCGCGCCGATGCGGTCCCGCACGGTGCCTTCGTTCAGGTCGTAGAGTGCGCAGAGCATGCCGAGCACCCACATGTTCTTTCCCTTGCGTGGGTCCTTCGTCCGTTTGCGGCACTCGCTTTCAATCGGCGTCTCGATGACGGTGTAGCCGCGCCGGCGGAAGTCTTCCACCGCTTCGCCGTAGCGGGCGCGGACTTCCGGGTCGCGGCTTTCGCCCCAGACCTTGTCGACGAAGACGATCGTCCCCGGCCGGAGAGCGCCTGCGTCAATGCGGCTGTATAGCACCTGTTCGTTGAGCGCAACCACGACATCGGCCTCATCGCCGGCGTTGGTGACGCGGCTGCTGCCGATGCGAATCCGGTTGCCGCTGGCTCCGGCCCTCGACCGGCTCGGTGGCTCGATCTCAGCCGGAATGATCTCAACCGTCCAGATCCCGTTGCCGTTTCGCGCGCAGAGGTCGGCGAACATCTGGCCGGCGGTCTGCGCGCCTTCGCCGGAGTCGCTGACAATCTCGACGATGTGCTCGCTCACTTCCACCGCCGCCCGCGCCGCACTCTGCTCGGTGACTAATTCCGCTCCCATGGATTCTCCCTTCCTGTCTGCCATCGCGCCCTCATTCTGAGTTCGTCTCGAACACGCGCGCGAAGCCCGGCGTCGTGTAGCGCCGCTGGGCCGGGTCGATCAACAACGCCTCGACGCCCTCTTTCCGCGCTAGCGCCATGCCCTCGGCCGGTCCCAAAATAAAAACGCCCTTGTCGAGCACCACACCCTGTTCCGCCGTCGGCGCCAGCACCGTTACGGCGATCGAAGCCGAGGCCGGTCGCCCCGTGCGAGGGTCGATGATGTGGTGGTACCGGACGCCGTTGACGATCCGGTAGCGTTCGTAATCGCCGGAAGAAGCCAGCGCCGCGTCCTTCAGATTCACCACCCCGAGCAGTGTTCCGCGCTCGGCGCGCGGATCCTGGATGCCCACCCTCCACGGCACGCCGTTTCGCGTTCCATGCACCAGCACGTCGCCGCCGCCGTCGACAAACCAGTCGTCAAAGCCGGCCTCGCGCAACACGGCGCCCGCGCGGTCGATCGCGTAGCCTTTTGCAATTCCGCCCAGGCCGATGTTCATTCCCGCCGGCAGGTAGACACTGTTCCCGTTGATCTGGATTTTCCGGTAGTCGATCCGCTTCCGCGCCGCGTCGATCTGCGCTTCCGACGGTGGCACGAAGCTCGCATCGAAATGCCACAGCGAGCCCATCCCGCGCCAAGTAATGTCGAACGTGCCTTCGGTGATCTGACTGTAGTGAATCGAACGTTCGATGAGCGCGCGCAACTCGGCGGGGACCGCAACCGGGTGCTGGCCCGCCGCGGCGTCGACGGCGGAGATCGGAGAATCCGGCCGCCACTCGCTCATCATGTGGTCAATGCGGTCCAGTTCGCGGTATGCGCTCTCGATCGCGGCGCGCGCCTGGTCCGGCTCGCCGTGATCGGCCACCTCCACCGTCCACAGCGTCCCCATCATCGTGCGCTCGATCTTGACCAGGCCGCCCGTGCGCACGCTGGCCGGCGAGTGAACGACGCGCAAACTGATAAGGACTGCGACGAGTGCTACGCCGCCAAGAGCGTCGCGCCACCAGACGCTCATGGCCGCTCTCCGGATGCCCGCCGCGGAAAATTCACGAACTCCCATTTCGCACGCCGTATGCCATCGCGGAGAAGCAGCGGTTGGCCCCCTGATTGCTCCCCTTCGGCGTGGACATGCTGCCTGAAGCTTCGGAATCTATGAGGAACGGCCAGGACGGGAGGGTTTCCCAACACGCCCGGCCTGCGAACTGCGCCATCATTGCGCCACCGGAAGCCACTTGGGCTGCGCGATATGGCTCAAACCGCCAGCCGAACGGGTTGCGCGGACGCAATCAGGGGCTGCGTGAACGCAGGGACCGCTCAACGAGGGTGCAATGACCGAATTCCTTATTGCTTGCATCGTGATGTTCGCCATCGGCGTCGTATTGGCGGCCTTGCTGGCCTACGCCGACAAAAAGCTCTATGTGTATGAGGATCCGCGGATCGACGAAGTGGAGGCGATGCTCCCAAAGGCGAACTGCGGGGCCTGCGGGAGCGCCGGGTGCCGGGCCTTCGCCGAGAAACTGGTGGCCGGTGAAGTCTCGCCGTCCAAATGCACGGTCAGCAGCGAAGAGGCGCTGCTGCAGATTGCCGCGTATCTGAATGTGGATCGCGGTTCGCAGGAAAAGCGCGTGGCGCGCCTGGCCTGCGCCGGCGGCACGCACGTCGCGCGGCGGCGTGCCGGTTACGAGGGCTTGCAATCCTGCCGCGCGGCGGCGCTGATTTCCGGCGGCGGCAAGGTTTGCGCCTGGGGCTGCCTCGGTCTGGCCGACTGCGAGCGCGCCTGCTCGTTCAACGCGATTGACATGGACGAACACGGCATCCCCGTGGTGAGCGAAGCGCTCTGCACCGCCTGCGGCGACTGTGTGGTCGCCTGTCCGAAAGATCTGTTCTCGCTGCATCCGGTCAGTCACCGGTTATGGGTCGCGTGCCGCAGTTTGTATGAAGGTGCGCTGGCGGAGTCCGAGTGTGAGGTTGCCTGCACCGGTTGTGGACGCTGTGCGCTCGACGCGCCGCCCGGCTTGATTCAGATTGTCGATCACCTGGCCGTGATCGACTACTCGAAGAATCACCTGGCCACGCAGACGCCGATTCAGCGATGCCCCACAGGCGCGATTGTCTGGATGGACGCGGTACGCGGCCCGATCAAAGGCGTGGAGGCCAAGGTCATCACGCGGCGTACGCCGCTGCCCGTGGAACTGGCGGATCTTCCGCTGGCCGCCGCGGCAGCCGTGGCGCGGGAGATGCCGAAGTAGGCGAGGACACAAAAGAGATTCGCATGAGCACAAAAGAAAAAACATTTCGATTTCCGGGCGTGCGGCAGGCGATGGACGGCAACACCGCCGTCATCATGTGTGAGCGCGAGTCGAGCGATGCCGCGGGGGCCTACCCGATCACGCCCTCGACGCAGATGGGCGAGTACTGGGCCGAGGAGACCGCCAACGGCCACGTCAACATCAGCGGGCGGCCGCTGATCTT